>CAIMMI010000230.1 GCA_903842505.1 uncultured Verrucomicrobiota bacterium
AGGGTGCGAAGGAATGAAGGTTGGGTTTACAACAACGACAGCGACGGTAACCACGCTCTGTCTTCCCAGCGCCTCTGCGCCCCTGCGGGCAACCATCCCCATGCGCGGCTCCGCGTGAACCAATCCCATCGCCGCGCGGCCGCGCCGCCGCTGGAAACCGCCTTGAGGCTTGAATCCCCAACCCCCACTCGCACCCTCGCCTCCATGTCCTGGATCGTCCGATGGTTCTGCCTGTTCCTCTCCGTCGCCGTCACCGCTGCGGCTCCGCAGGTGGAACGTCTCTTCGGGCCGGAGATCCCCACCGGCGAGTACAAGCATCCGGCGGCGATCGGTGAACTCGCCAACGGCGATCTCTACCTCGTCTTCTTCAGCGGCCGGGGCGAATACCGCGACAACAGCGCGGCCGTCTTCGGCTCCCGCCTGAAGGCCGGCTCCAAGCGCTGGTCAAAGCCCGAGCGGATCGCATCCAACCCCTTCCATTCCCTCGGCAACGCGGTCGTGTGGCAGGCGCCCGAAGGCGTCGTGTGGCTCTTCTACGTGGCGCGCTATGGCGAGCTCTGGAGCGATTCCCGCATCACCGCCAAGATCTCCCGCGACAACGCCCGCACCTGGTCCGAGCCGTTCCAGATCACCTTCGAAGCAGGCACCATGGTCCGGAACCGACCGGTCGTCACCGGCGACGGCGCGTATCTCCTTCCGGTCTACCACGAGCTCGGCACGGACACCGAAGTCAGCGACCCGAACGACACCTCGTTCTTCCTCCGGTTCGATCCCAAGACCCGCAAGTGGACCGAGAGCAACCGCGTCAGCTCACGTCTCGGCAACATCCAACCCGCCCCAGCGGTGATCGACGGTTCCCATCTCGTCGCGTTCTGTCGTCGCGGCGGCGACTACAACGGTCGACCCGATGGCTGGCTCGTTCGCACCGAATCCCAGGACCACGGCAAGACCTGGACCCGCGGCACCGACTCCGAATTCCCGAACCCGAATGCCGCCGTCGACTTCCTGCGCCTCCAGAGCGGCCATCACCTGCTCGTCTACAACAACAGCTTCACCAACCGCACGCCGCTCACCGTCGCCCTCTCGACGGACGGAGCGCGCACGTTCCCGCACAAGCTCGACCTCCAGAGCGCGCCCAATGGCGACTACGGCTACCCGATGGCCCTCCAGACCCGCGACGGACGCATCCACGTGTCCTTCACCTCGGACGAACGCACCGTCGTCCGGAAGGCCGTTTTTACGGAGTCGGACCTGATCAAACGCTGAACGCCGCGGGTTCGCTGCATCACAGTTCGAATTCGTTCGGGCCGCTCGAACTGGAATTCTTGATCAACTGGCCCTCAGGGATGTCCTGAGCCGTTTGAGGATGGTGATGTTCACCTACCTTTGAGGCCGGATCGACACCATTGCGCCCCTCGCGTCCTCGCGGCTTCGCGCGAAGCACTCACGTGTTTGAAGGAGGTTCGCGCGAAGCCGCGAGGGCGCGAAGGAATGAAGGTTGGGCTTACAACAACGGCAGCGACGGAACCACGTTCCTGCTTCCCTGCGCCTCTGCGCCC
>CAIMMI010000231.1 GCA_903842505.1 uncultured Verrucomicrobiota bacterium
ACGACCAGGATGCAGCGTTGTGCCATGGCGGGGGAGTTTGAAGATTTTGGATTCAGGTTTGAAGCCCGTAGCAGGCGTAACAGACGTCGTGAGGAGGCTGGTCGCAGGGTTCGCCTCGTTACATCGTCGACTAACCTCAGGCCGTAGCAGCCGACGTGAGGAGGCTGGGGCTGGGGAGATCCCAGTTCCCAGTTCTGGAAACTGGCGACTGGGGACTGGCGACTTCCGGTCCCTATTTTCCGGTTCCGGCGAGGGTTTCGAACTGGACGCTGACGACGGCGGAGATGCGGATCTGGCCCGGGGCGAAGGTCTGGTTGGTGGCCTCGGTGGTGGGCTCCGAGGATCCACCGGCCACGGAGATGTTGTTCTGCATGCCGTAGGAGCTGTTGCGCGAATGCCAGTACCCGCCGTACATGCTGTAGTAGCCGTAGCTGGAGAAGGCGTTGTCCTGGGACTGTTCGGTGATGCTGGTGGCGGTGCCGAGCTTCAAGCCCAGTTCCTGGGTGAAGAGTTCGCCCTTCTCCCGCGCAGCCCGGATGGCCATCTGACGCGCCTGGTCCCGATGCTTCCGGAGTTCGGTGCTGCAGAACTGGATGTTCAGGACCTCATTGGCGCCCGCCTGGATGGCGGTTTCCAGGAGCGATTCAAACTTTACCACCTCCTTCAAGGTCACGACCAGATGTCGCTGGACCATGTATCCGGTCAGCACGGGCGGATTGGCACCTTCGGAGCGGTACTCCGGTTGGACGTGGATGGCGTCGGTCTGGAGTTCGCGTTGGCCCAGGCCGAGCGCCTTGAGCTTGTTCAGCACGGCCGCGATGCGTTCGTCATTCTCGGATTTTGCGCGGATGAGATCGGGGTTGCGGGTGCTGATGCCGAGACGCAGTTCGACCTGATCCGGCACCACGAGCACTTGGGCGGTGCCGCTGACCGAGATCGTCCCCCGCGGGGATGGATTGGCGGCGGGAATGGGGGCTGGAGTGAGGGTGACCTGGCCCTGGACGGGGTGAGCAGAGAGCAGGAGCACGACCGAAAGGGCGGGTGCGAGGAGCGGAAGCAGCTTCTTCATGAGGGCAGTGTGCCTTGTCCCTGTCCGGCGTGTGTAAGCACCCTGTAAACCGGAGGCACAGGCGTCGCATCCGACCTACGTTGGAATCCTTGGTCTGAGAATCGACTGGCTGGGGAGGGATCCGTCTGTTTTAACAGCATGGTTCTCCGGCCGTCGCGCATCCCGGCATTGAAGTTCGGGGTAGCGACGGCGCAACTGGATCCATCAACAACAGTCAGACCATGTGGTTCATCATACCGGCCCTCGTCGTCCTCGCCGCCCTGGCATTCTTCGGCATGATCTGTGTCCGAAAGGTTCATCCGGGACGGGCGGGATTGATCACGGGCTTCGGCGGCGTGCGGATCTCGTTCGATTGGATGTTCGCGATACCGATCCTGCAGAACTACGAGGTCGTGGACATCTCCGTGAAGAAGCTGGAGATCCACCGCAAGGGCAAGGACGGCCTCGTCTGCAAGGACAACATCCGTGCTGACATCACCGTGGCGTTCTACATCCGGGTCGAGGCGACGCCCGACAGCGTGCGGAAGGTCGCCCAGATGCTGACCCCGGAGCGGGTCTCGGACCTCGCGCAGTTGCGGGAGCTCTTCGAGGCCAAGTTCTCCGAGGCGCTCAAGACAGCCGGCAAGCAGATGGAGTTCCACGAACTCTTCACGGAGCGCATCAAGTTCCGTGACCAGATCCAGTCCACCATCGGCAAGGATCTCGATGGCTTTTTCCTGCAGGACGTCGCGATTGATTATCTGGAGCAGACGCCGCTGGATCAGCACGACCCCAGCAACGTCCTCGACGCCGAGGGCATCAAGAAGATCACCGAGATCACGCAGCGCGAACGCGTTGTTGCCAACGAATTTTCCCAGCGGGCGCAGGTGCAGGTGGAAAAGGAGAACGCCGACGCCGACATCGCCAAACGCGAGCAGCGGCGCCGCAACGAGGAGGACACCGCCAAGCAGCAGCGGGCGATCACCGAGGTGAAGGCCAACGAAGAGGCCGAGGCCCGCAAGGTCATCGAGTCCCGCCGCATGGAGGTCGAGGGGCGTCGGTTGGAGACCGAGGAATCCATCCGGCTGCGTACCGAGGACATGAACCGGGCGGTGCAGGAGCGCGAGTTCACCGTCAAGAAGGAGAAGCAGCGCCTCGAACAGGAGGCCGTGCAGGAGGGTGAGGAAGCCCGCGTGCGCCGCGAGCGCACGGTGTCGCTCGCCGAGATGGACATGGAAGTGAAGGTCAACGAGGCCGCCGTCGACGTGGAGCGCAAGCGTGCCACCGTCGTTGCCGAGCAGAAGGCCGTTACCCAGCAGGAGGAGGAGAAGCGCAACATCGAGGCCCGCATGACCGCCGAGCGCGTCCGCGAGGTCACGCTCATCGAGGCCGAGATGAACGCCAAGAAGGACCAGACCCAGAAGGTCGTCGCGTCCGAAGCCCAGAAGGAGTCCGAGCGGAATCTGGCGGAGGCTGAGAAGATCAAGCTGATCACGGCCGCCGAGGCCGGTCGCGAGGCGGCGCTGCGGGATGCCGAGCGCATCCAGACGATCGCGGATGCCGAGGCGAAGGTGGCTGACAAGCGTCGCCACGCTGCGGAGCAGGAGGCCGAGGGCATCGCGGCGCGCGAGGCCGCCAAGGGACTGGCCGAGGCCAAGGTAACGATCGCCAAGGCCAACGCGAAGAAGTCCGATGCGTCGGCGAACCGTGAGTTGGGCATCGCCGAGGCCGAGGTCCTGAAGGCCCGAGGGACGGTCCAGGCCGAGAACACCCAGACCCAGGCGGAAGCCGAGGCCCGGGGCACCAAGGAGAAGGAACTCGCCGTGGCTACCGGCATCGAGGCCCGCGGCGTTGCCGAGGCCAAGTCGATCCACCAGAAGGCCGAGGCGATGAAGCTCCTGCATGCTGCCGGCCAGCAGCACGAGGAATTCCGTCTGCGGCTTGCCAAGGAACGCGACGTCGAACTCGCCGCCATCAACGTCCAGAAGGAGGTCGCGCAGGCCAACGCCAGTGTCGTCGGCGAGGCCCTCAAGTCCGCGAAGATCGACATCGTCGGCGGCGAGAACGACTTCTTCGAGAAGGTCGTCCGCGCCATCGGGACCGGGAAGTCCGTGGATCGCGCCATCGACAACAGCCGCGCGCTCACCGACGTCAAGGAGACCTTCTTCAACGGCGATCCCGAGTTCTTCAAGGGTCAGTTGTCGAAGTGGGTGGCCGACTTCGGCATCCGCACCGAGGACCTGCGCAACCTCACGCTGTCCGCTCTGCTGGCGAAGCTGATCGCGTCGACGGACGACACGGGTGTCCAGGGCTTGATGCGTTCGGCATTGGCGGCCGTGAAGGACAAGGGCCTCGGAAACGTGAAGGCGTCCGAGGTCGTGAAGTCCTGAGCATGGACGCGACGCCTCCAGGCCCGGAGCAACCCACGGCTGATGCCGGGGGTTGCGCTCTGCCGATGCTCCGCACCTCCCCAGGCCCGGAGGGCCGAAAGAGGATAGCCCACGGCGTGAGCCGTGGGTGGACGTTGGGTGTGTGGAATGAGCCCCAGCGGGGCGACAGAATCCTCGATCCCCGGAATCTTACGCCCCTCCGGGGCTGGGTTCGTTTCGCGACACAACCCAGGGCTTACGCCCTGGGCTATCGTCTGCCGGTGCTCCGCACCTCGCGGCGGGCCTCGGGCCGATGCTCCCTTTCAATCCTCTCCCGATCCATCCATGGCTGAAGCTCCCACCCAATCCGTTTCCGCCTCCCCCGCCGCCTTGGGTGGCGCTGCCTATGAGATCATCCGGCAGCGGTTGCTCGACCAGGCGGCGCTGCTGAGGGAACGCATGGCGAAGCTCGACGCGCGCCGGCAGGAGGTGTTCGGGAAGGTCGAGTCGAAGCTGCTCCAGGCGGATCGCGTCACGACCGCCCACAACTGCATTCCGCAGGACATGGTGCAGCTGGGCCATGGGCGGTTCCTGTTCGGATTCAACGTCCAGTTCGGACTCAAGAAGGAGGTGGAGCTTGGGGACGTCTTCGCGATCTATACCCGGGATGAGCAGGCCGGAACGTTCAAGGAGTCCGGTCTTGAAATCCTCAACGACCGTCGTTTCCTCACGGATTTCAAGCGCCTCTACAACGTCTACGAGCGGGCGACGTTCTCGAAATTCTCCCTGATCGACGGGTTCGTCTACATGGTGTTCCGCACCGGCAGCAGTGCGGGTGATTTCGCCGTGTTCAAGTGGACGTACAACGGAGGTGAACTCCGGTTCGTCGATGGGCGCGCGGAATCGGAGTACCGCAAGGTGGGTTTTCCGCCGGCCTTCGAGTTCAAGTGGCGCACGCCCGATCGCGAGGCCTTCCGGTACGGAGACCATCCCCACATTTCCATCGAGGATCGCGTCTTCGTCGAGTGCGTCGGGGGCGACCTGACGATCAAGGTGGAGGACAACACGGCGACGGGCGAAGGCGTGTACTCCGAACCCGTTGACGACCGGTTCCAGAAGGTCGACGACGCCGAGATCGCCTACGCCACGGTCGGTCACCTGATCGTGCTGAAGATCCGTCCGTACAAGGAGCCGTCGGCACGTTACTTCATCTTCAACGAGAAGCTGCAATCGGCCATCCGCGTCGATTCGCTCGGGCAATCCTGCGCGCTGCTGCCCGAGGATCACGGCCTGATCTTCCCGGACGGATACTATCTCTCGACCGGCGAGTTGAAGAGCTTCGAGGCCCGCGATCTGCCGATGACGCTCGAACGCGTCATCCATGCCCCGAGTGGTGAGGATTCGCTCTTCGTCTTCTTCAAGCCTGAGACCGGCCAGTATGCGTTGCTGCCGTATCGACTGATCGAGCAGAAGGTCGAGGAACGGATCAGCTGCCACGGCTTCTCGATCTTCCCCAATGGACACCTGGTGCTGGTGCGGGCGGAGGACTCGCCGCAGAAGCATCATATGATCCAGTTGCGGCAGACGCCGTTCTACCAACTGGGCAACGAGCCGGCCGGCCAGCGGGACGCCTTCCTGTATCAAGTGGGCAACAAGGACGTTGTCCGTTGCCTGGCCGAGTGCACGGAGGTCCTGTCGCTGGCCCGGCGCGATCATCCCTATGCCGAGCTCTACACCGATCTGGTGCGTCGCTGCGGTTCGATGCTGGACGCCTACCCGTGGCTGGGTTCGGCGGATGGCTTCCAGCTCGATGAAGCGCTCCGCAACGTGCGCGAGGCGGCGGACAAGGCGGTCGATGAATTCGCGAAGGTGCGTCGACTCCAGCAGGAAGCCGTCCAGCGGGTGACGGAAGTCCGGCGCAAGTGCGAGGACCAGTTCCAGGCGGTGCGCCGGGCCGGGTTCCGCGTGCTCGCGGACTTCGTGACGCACCTCGCCGCGCTGCGGCACCTGCGTGGGGAGCTGATCACGTTGCGCGAGGTCCGGTACGTCGATGTCCCGCAGATCGAGGCGTTGGAGAAGAACGTGACCGTGCAGGTGTCGGAGCTTTCCGCGGCCTGCGTGAAGTTCCTGCTCAAGCCGGAGTCGCTCGATCCCTATCGCAAGCAGGCCTCCGAACAGCTCGGCGCGGTGGACCGGGTGGCGAAGGTGGCGGAGGGCAAGAAGGTCGAGAAGGCGGTCTCCGAGGCGGGCACCGAGCTCGAGATGCTCATCGAGATCGTCAACAACCTGAAGATCGACGACGCGACCGAGACCACGCGGATCATCGATGCGATCACGGGCGTCTACTCGACGCTCAACCAGGTCAAGGCGGCGCTGAAGAAGCGGCTCCAGGCGTTGGTCGCGGCCGAGGGTGCGGCGCAGTTCAACGCGCAGCTCAAGTTGCTCGGGCAGTCCGCCGCCAGTTACCTCGACCTCTGCGACACGCCGGCCCGATGCGATGAGTACCTCAATCGCCTGACCGTCCAGTTGGAGGAACTGGAGGGCGCGTTCGCTGGGTTCGAGGAATACACCCTTCAACTGACCGAACGCCGGACCGAGCTGTACGAGGCCTTCGAGCAACGCAAGGTGGCCTTGGTCGAACAGCGCAACCGCCGGGCGCAGGCGCTGATGTCCGCCGCCGAGCGGATCCTCAAGGTCATCCAGAACCGGCTCGCCGGACTCAAGTCGCTCGACGACATCAACACGTACGTGGCGTCGGATCAGATGCCGGCGAAGGTGCGGGAAACGATCGCGCAGTTGCTGGAGCTGGGTGACTCGGTCAAGGCGGACGACCTTCAGGGCCGGCTCAAGACGATCCAGCAGGAGGCGGTCCGGCAGCTCAAGGACCGGCAGGAACTGTTCGTGGACGGCAGCGCCGTCATCCAGCTCGGCAAGCATCGGTTCAACGTCAACACCCAGCCGCTGGACCTGACGGTCGTGGTCCGGGATGACGTCCCGTTCTTCCATCTGACGAGCACGCAGTATTTCGATCCGATCACCGACGAGGCCTATCTGGCGACCCGTCCGGTGTGGGCGCAGGAGGTGGTGGCCGAAAGCCCGGAAGTTTACCGGGGCGAATACCTCGCGTGGCAGCTCATGCGGCATGCGGAGTCGGGACGGGGTCCGGGTCTGGAACAGGTCGTTGGAATGGCCGAGGAAGCCCGGTTGGCGTGGGTGCAGGATTTCATGGGCGGCCGTTACCAAGAGGGCTACGCCAAGGGCATCCACGACGTCGACGGAGCGCGGATCTTCCAGGTGTTCGCGTCCACGCACATCGCCCTCCAGCGCGCCCGGTACCATCCCGTCGCGCGGGCGCTCGGAGCGGTGTTCTGGTGCCGGTTCTGTGTGCCGGACGTCCGCGCCCTGTGGAGCGCCAAGCTCACCGGATTCGGCGAGCGGAACCGTCTGTTTCCCGGTGATCCGGCACAGGCTGGCTATATCCGGACCCTCCAGGCGATGGTCACGGCCTTCGTCCGCGAGCAGGGGTTGTACCCGGAGGAGCAGGCGGGGGCGGCGGCCGAGTACCTGTTCTTCGAACTGACCCACGGAGAGTCGTTTTCCGTGACGCGTGAAGCCGACCACCTCGCAGCGGCCTTCAACCAGCATCTCGTCTCCAAGGGACGCGAAGACAGCTTCGCGGCGACGCGCGCTTCCCTGAGCGGGCATCCCGCGAGCGAACTCGACATGGTGCGGGACTGGTTGCGCGGATTCGTTCTGTCCCGTCCCGGCCAGGAGGCACACCTCGAAGAGGCGGCGGCCATTGTCTTCTGCGGCGACTCAATGCCGAGGACCGTGGTCCATGCTGAAGTGCGGCATGAACTGGAGGGCATCCGCGGCAGTCACCTGCGGATCGCGGCCAGCAAGTATGTCTTCGAGTACCTCGACTTCACCGTCCGGTTGCGGCGGCATGAGGCGGAGGTGGTGCCGCGCTTCGAGGCCTTCCATCGGCTGAAGCTCCAATTGCTCGACCGCGAACGGCGCCGCCTGCGGCTCGATGAGTTCCGTCCGCGGGTCCTGTCGTCCTTCGTCCGGAACCAGCTTACCGACCGCGTCTACCTGCCCATGATCGGCGACAACCTCGCCAAGCAGGTGGGCGCGGCGGGGGCGGCGAAGCGGACGGACTTGATGGGACTGCTGCTGCTGATCTCGCCGCCGGGCTACGGCAAGACGACGTTGCTGGAATACGTCGCCAGTCGGTTGGGCATCGTGTTCATCAAGATCAACGGTCCCGCCCTTGGGCACAACGTCACCTCCCTCGATCCCGAGGAAGCTCCGAACGCGTCGGCACGTGAGGAAATCCAGAAGCTCAACCTCGCCCTGGAGATGGGCGACAACGCGTTGATCTGCGTCGACGACATCCAGCACTGCAATCCGGAGTTCCTGCAGAAGTTCATCTCGCTGTGCGATGCGCAGCGGAAGATCGAGGGTGTCTGGCGCGGTCAGCCCCGCACGTATGACCTGCGCGGGCGCAAGGTCGTCGTCGTGATGGCGGGCAATCCGTACACGGAGAGCGGTCAGAAGTTCCGGATCCCGGACATGCTCGCGAACCGCGCGGACACCTACAACCTGGGCGACATCATCGGAGGCAACGCCGAGTGGTTCCAGGCGTCGTACATCGAGAACGCCGTCACCTCCAATGCCGTCCTCGCGCCGCTCGCCAACCGCAGCCAGAAAGACATCCGGACGTTCATCCGCATGGCGGAGAACGGCGAGACCGCGGCAGCCGAGTCGCTCGAAGGCCAGTACGCGCCGCAGGAACTCGAGGAAATCCTGTCGGTCCTCCGCAAGCTCGTCCGCGTGCGGGAAACCGTGATGCGCGTGAACCAGGAGTACATCCTGTCGGCGGGTCAGGCCGATGAGTTCCGCACCGAGCCGGCCTTCAAGCTGCAGGGTTCGTACCGCAACATGAACCGGCTCGCCGAGAAGGTGGCCGCGATCATGAACGACGACGAGGTGCGTGCCCTGGTCGTGGGCCATTATCGGGGTGAGTCCCAGACGCTCACGACGGGCGCGGAGGCGAACCTGCTTCGGTTCAAGGAAATCCTCGGCGCGCTCACGACGGAGGAGGC
>CAIMMI010000232.1 GCA_903842505.1 uncultured Verrucomicrobiota bacterium
ACTGGGTTTATTTGAACAACCCGTCAAAGTTGATGGATGCCGCGGATTGCTCAGCCAGTTCTCCTGGATCCAAATTGCCGTCTCGAGCTCGAGCGATGGGTCGCCGCTCACCAAACTCCCCAGCAGGTCAGTCAGCGCTGCCGTATCTTGATGATGGCCGCCGACGGCCAGCGGGACATGGACATTGCCGAAGCCCTCCAGATCAACTCCAAGACGGTCAGCCTCTGGCGCAAGCGCTTCCTGAGCGAGGGAGTTCAATGCCTGTGGGAAGTCGCGCCCGGTCGTGGACGCAAGGCGACCCATTCCCCTGAGAAGATATCCGAACTCATCCAGAGCACCCTTCAGAGCCGCCCCGCCGGCGCAACCCACTGGAGCTGCCGCTCAATGGCGAAGGCGCAAGGGGTGAGCAAGGCGACGGTGAGCCGGATCTGGATTGCCCATCAACTCAAGCCGCACCGAAACCGGGGATTCAAGCTGTCGAGGGATCCGCGGTTCCTGGAGAAGCTCACCGACGTTGTTGGATTATACCTCGACCCGCCGACGAAGGCTTTGGTCGTTTGTGTTGATGAAAAGAGCCAGATTCAGGCCCTGGACCGCACTCAGCCAGGACTTCCGATGAAGAAGGGCCGATGCGGAACGATGACCCATGACTATAAGCGGAACGGAACCACAACACTCTTTGCTGCGCTCGAAGTCGCCGAAGGCAAAGTCATCGGGCAGTGCTACGCCCGCCATCGGCATCAGGAGTTCCTCAAGTTCCTCAAGCACCTGGACAAGGAATTTCCGGCCGAGTTGGAACTTCATCTGGTCATGGACAATTACGGAACCCACAAGCACCCGAAGGTGCAGAACTGGCTCAAGCGGAATCCTCGGTTCGTACCGCACTTTGTCCCGACGAGTTCGAGTTGGCTGAACTTGGTGGAGCGGTGGTTCGGGGAACTGACGGGCAAGCGACTCCGGAGAGGAGTGTTTGTCAGTGTCGATGATCTCCGGAAGGCGATTGAGGAGTTTCTGGCGGTGTGGAACACGGACCCGAAGCCGTTTCTCTGGACGGCGACGGTAGATTCAATCGTGGAGAAGCTGAGTCGCTGCCAACAGACTTTGGAAGGAATCAAGCCAGGTTGCACGAGCGCGAGAATGCGCAAAACAAAGGGAAAATAACTCCAGCTGTTTCTGAGACACTACACTAGGGAGTCAAGGGTGCCGGGGTTGCGTTGGCAGGAAGGCGGAGCCCGAGCCGCCGGGGATCCCCCACGTGTCCGGTGCAGGCGACCAGCTTCCCTTTCCGAGAAAAGAGGCGACCAACTCACCGAGGCCGGATCCGAAGGCGGCCCGGAAGGCGGAGTCGCCAGCGTCCTCGAAGGACGCGCTGGTGATGAACTGGATGAGCTTTTGGGGATTCGCGGCCAGGTCGGCCTCGATCTTGAACCAGAGGACCCGAGCCAGGTCGTAGCTGAGTTCGAATCCGTCCCCTGGGATTTGCCAGGCTGCGCCAGACCAGAATTCCTGGATCGTGGCCTCGTTCCAATAGTCCAGGTGCCGGTTGTACTGTTCGCGATCCAGCAGCATTCCATCCGCGCCGCAGACCAGTTGCTCCATCCGCATGGCCAGGGCCTCATCCAGCCAGTTTGGGAGTGGCAGATGCCCGAGGAGCCCATGGGTCATCTCGTGGGCCAGCGTCCGAAGGTCCGCGGAGGCTTCGGTGCTCGGAAAGGCGAGATGGAGGTAGGTGCGGCCCCGCAGGCACATGCCTCCGTTCATGGGGTGTTCGCCGACCGGGAAAAAGTGGGCGATGTATTGGTAGTACTGTTCCTCGGAGGCAAGGATCAGGGCGACTTGCTTGCCTTTGACTGGCCCGGCGATCAGGTCTGTGAGTCGGTTGAGGATCTTCCTTCGGACCTTCTCGAAGTCTTGCCCGGTCAGTTCGACCGATGGCTGATCCGCAGCTGAAACGATGAGGAAATTCTGTGTTTCGAGGACGCGGTAACCCTCGCCGAGTTGGCGGCAGATGCCGTGGACCCAAGCCAGGCAGGTGGCATCCCAGGCGGCATCGTGTTGCGATTCGGGAAAGGACTCCTCGATGGCTGAGCCAACGGCCTGCCAGTCGGGATAGCAACCCGACTCGGTGACATTCAGATGGCCGGTGATGCTGGGCGGAAGTTCCATGAGAGGAGCGCTGGCTGCGGGACTCATCGTCTGACCGCGGCGGGGCGAAACGTCAAGGCTGCGGGGGGCGGCGGTCGACCTGCCTCGTGACCTCGGCAGCTACGACTGCGGGGGTAGCAGACGACGTGAGGAGGCTGAGGTAAGTCCTGCCTCGTGACCTCGGCAGCTACGGTGGGAATCCGGGCTTGCCGGGGGAGCTGGAGTCGGGCAAACGGAAACCACCATGGGAACGAAGGCGCCGGTCGCGACGGAACACCTGCAGCATCACAAGGACGGGACGCTCTGGGCCCGGGGGCCTTTGCTGGATGGGAAGCCGTCGGGCTATTGGGAGTGGTTCCGCAAGGACGGAACGAAGCTGCGCTCGGGACATTTCGCGGCGGGGGAGCAGGTGGGAGAGTGGACGACCTATGACAAGACGGGCGCGGTCTACAAGGTGACCCGGATCAAGCCGAAGCCTGCGAAGAAGGGCTGAGGGAAGGGCTGGAGAGATCGAGGGACGGGGGGCTTTGCTTCGACCAGCCTCATTGCCTCGGCAGCTACTGGGAATTCCTCATCCAGCGCCGCGTGGGGGCACGCGGCCTACAGATCGGAAACCCCCTACGCGATGATTTCGCGGATGGGCCGGCCGTGGTCGATCTCGAGGCGTTTGCGGCCGGGGATCTCGAGGCGGCGCGAGTCGAGGCCAAGTTGGTGCAGGATCGTGGCGTGGATGTCGGTGACGTAGTGACGGTCCTGGACGGCGTGGAATCCGATCTCATCGGTGGCGCCATGGACGACACCGCGTCGGAGGCCGCCGCCGGCCATCCAGACGCTGAAGCCGAAGATATGGTGGTCGCGTCCGTCGCTGCCCTGGGACCCCGGGGTGCGGCCAAATTCGGTGGCGAAGACGACGAGGGTTTCGTCGAGGAGACCGCGTCGGTCGAGGTCGGTGAGGAGTGCGGCGATGGGTTGGTCGACGGCGCGGGAGAGGCCTTCGTGGTTGGCCTTGAGGCCGGAGTGGGCATCCCAGGCTCCGGCACCGCCGCCGCCGTGCTGGATCTGGACGAAGCGGACACCGCGTTCGACGAGCCGGCGGGCGGCGAGAAGTTGCATCCCGAATTCCCGGCAATGCGGCAGGTCCATGCCGTAGAGCGCGCGGGTCTCGGCGGACTCGCGGGAGAAGTCGACGATGTCGGGGACGGAGGTCTGCATGCGGTAGGCGAGTTCGTAGGCCGCGATGCGCGCCGCGATGGCGGGATCGTTGGGATACTCGATTCCGCGGAGTTCGTTGAGGCGACGGATCAGGCCGAGTCCGCTGCGCTGTTCTTCGGCGGAGAGGGAACGTTCCGGTTGGCTGTAGTCGAGGGGGTTGGTGGGATCGATGCGCAGGGGAACGGCGTCGTGGGCGGGGCCGAGGTAGTGCCCGTCGCGCTTGTTCCAGTATTCGCGGGTGCCGATGGAGATGAACTGCGGGAGGTTCTCGTTGAGGGAACCCAGGCCGTGGTGGACCCAGGCACCGAGATTGGGGAAGTCACCGTCGTTCTGGTGACGGCCGGAGTGGAACTGGGTCTGGGCGCCGTGGTTGCTGTCGGTGGTCCACATCGAGCGGACGACGGCGAGCTTGTCGACGTGGCGGGCGATGTGTGGGAACCAGTCGCTGACCTCGATGCCGCTCTGGCCGTGGCGGCGGAACCCGACCTGGAGCGGGTAGAGGGTGTTGCGTTGGTTGCCGTTGGCGTCGGGGACGACCAGACGTTCGATGGCGAGCTTCTTCGGGTCCTGGGTTTCGGCGAATGGAGTCTCGGCGATCGTCTTGCCGGCGTACTTCGTCAGCATGGGCTTCGGATCGAAGCTTTCCATGTGCGAGACACCGCCGTTCATGAAGAGCCAGATGACGCTTTTGGCCTTGGGTGCGAAGTGGGGTTGCCCGTCCGGCGGGGTCCACGCCGTGGCGGAGGAGGCGCGGGCCTCGCGTTGGAGCAGTGACCCGAGGGCGAGGCCGGTGAAGCCCATGCCGAGGTCGGAAAGGAAGGTGCGGCGGTTGGAGGGATTCATCGCAGGGTGACGAAGTCGCCGTGGTTGAGGAGGGCCCACACGAGACTGATGCGGGCGCGGTCGGCCGGGCTTGAGGAAGGAGGATTGGAGGTCGTGGAGGTTCCCTGCCGCCAGGACTCCAGCGAGGTCAGGCATTCGCCGATTTCGGCGGTGGAAGGTTCGTATCCGAGCAGGGAACGGAAAGCCTGCCGCACGAACGATTCGTCCGTCGCGGAGGGCGAGCGGGCGGTGAGCTGACGGGCGATGCGGGGAGCGGAATCGCCCACGAGACGGCTGTTGAGGAGGGCGAGGGATTGTTGCGGGACGATGCTTTGTTCGCGTCGGTAGCATTCCTTCACGAGCGCTTCGTCGAACGTGGTGAGGAAGAGGTTCCGGTCGTTGTTCGAGTGGTAGAAGTAGAGGCTGCGTCGACGGGACTCCTCCTGCGCGGACGGTGCGATGGGTGGGCCGCCCTGTTGGGATTCGAGGTCGCCTGCGAGTGCGAGGATCGAATCGCGGACGACCTGGCCTTCGAGGCGGATCGGCGTGCGCCGCCACCAGAGTCGGTTGTCCGGGTCGCGAGCGGACCTGTCCGCGGCGAGCTGGAGGGACGAGTCCATGCGGTAGGCGGCGGAGGTGAGGATGAGGCGTTCGACGTGGCGCAGGCTCCATCTGTGGTCGACGAGTTCCGAGGCGAGCCAGTCGATGAGTGCGGTGTGCGGCGGGGTGCCGGACTTGCGGCCGAAGTCGAAGACGACCGGCGCGAGTGGTGCGCCGAGGTGCCGGTTCCAGAGATGGTTCACCGCGACGCGGGCGGTCAGCGGATTGCGGGCATCGGTGATCCATCGGGCGAGGGCGGTGCGACGGCCGGTGCTGGTGCTGGGAAAGGCGGCGGCGGGATCGTCCTTGGTGGAATCGAGGAAGCGGGTGGCGGTCCAGGTGGCACCAGTTAGCGGGGTGAACGTGTCGCCACCCGCGGGTTCGGAGGCTGCGGCCTGGGTGAGTTGGGTGAGCTTGTCGCGTCCGGTGGCGAGTTCCTTCGTGATGGCTTCCTTCTTGTCGGCGGCGGCGCGGACAAGCTTGAGCTCGGATTCTGAGAGGGCGAGTTGTTGGCGAGCGACGGCGAGTTGCCGTTCGGCGGTGACGGCCGCGCGACGTTCGATGTTGGCGTCCTGGGTGCCGTTCCATTGCCGGCGTTGGGCAGCGGCCCGGCGTGCGATGGCGGTGAGGTCCGCTTGTGCGACGGAGAGTTGACTCTCGGCTACGCGGAGTTCGGCTTGCGGTTCCGCGTTGGTATTGGAACCGAGGCGCGTGCGTGTCTGATCGAGTTGGGCGCGGGCAGCGGCGACGCGATTGGAGGCGGCGCCGAGATAGGCTTCGAAGACCCACGACCGGCGTTCAGGCTGCCAGGCTTCGGGCGGGAGCGACACGGGTTGGGCTTCGAAGGGGGCGAAGGCGAGCAATGCGGGAACGCCGGGCTCGATGCGGGTGGATTTGTCCGGGGCATTCTCCTGCCCGCGGATGAAGCGCCAGGTCGGGACGTCGAGCGCCCGGTCGTAGACACGGGGAAGGCCGTCGCGGTTCAGGTCGGGTTCGCCGGGAAGGATGTCGAGTCGGGCGTGGTAGGGCTCGAAGACGGCGCGGAGCCGGTAGTAGTCGGTCTGGGGGAAGGGATCGTATTTGTGGTCGTGGCATTTCGCGCAGTTGAGCGTGATGCCGAGGAAGCCTTTGCCCACGTGCTCGATCGTCTCGTCCATCCACTGGTTGCGGTTGAAGAGAAAATAGTTCCTTGCGAGGAAGCCGGTGGCGCGGAGGCGGTCGGGGTCGTTCGGATGGAGTTCATCCGCGGCCACCATCAGGCGGATCATCTCGTCGTAGGGCAGGTCGCGGTTGATGGATTCGACGATCCAGTCGCGCCAGTGCCAGAGGTGTTTCTGGCTGTTCCGGTGTTGGTCGCCGAGTCCCCAGGAATCGCTGTAGCGCCAGATGTCCATCCAATGGCGGGCCCAGCGTTCGCCTCGGCGGGGATCGTCGAGGAGGCGGTCGACGAGACGTTCGTACCAGTCGGGTCGCGAGTCGGCGAGGTGGGCGGCGCGCTCGGCTTCGGTGGGAGGCAATCCGATCAGGTCGAGGTAGAGGCGCCGGACGAGGAGGGCGCGTGGAGCGTCGGGCAGGGGTGTGAGTTGTTGGGTTGCCCGGGCGCTTTCGAGGAAGGCATCGATGGGATTGCGGATGCGGGTTGGGTCCTGGGCGGCTGTGCCGGGGACAGGCGGACGGGTGCGGGGCCGGAATGCCCAGTGCTCGCGAGGGTCGGCTTCCGGGCGTTCATCGGCCGGGGCGGGAGCGCCTGCGGCGATCCATTCGAGGAGTTGGCTGACCTGGGTCGGGGAGAAGGACTGGCCCTCGTGCTCGGGTGGCATCCGGTCTTCGGGATCCGCCGCGGAGACCCGTTCCAGGATCGGGCTGGACTCGGGCTTGCCCGGGACGAGTGCGGGGCCGGACTTCCCGCCGCGGCGCATGAGTTCGACGGTGTCGAGGCGGAGGTTGGACTTCTGCTTCAGGGCGCCGTGGCAAGAGAAACAGCGTTCCTGAAGCAGGGGGCGGATCTGCGTCGCGTAGTCGACGGCGGCGTGGGTGCGATGGAGCGTGGCGGCTGCGAGTATCGCCCACGGGATCCCTCGGATGGACCGGAGCAGGTGAGGCTGGAATGCGTGCGCCATGCAGTTCTGGGAGGTGCCTTACAGACTGGGGTGGCTGCGGATCGAAGTCGACACGGAGGGCGTGGAAAGTGTCTTCGGTGCCTGACGATGGAGGCGGCCATTTGCAATGGGATGTCGCATATGCGACACGCGGATGTAAATCGGTGGGGCAGGGCTGGAGGGAGGAGCCGGAAGGGATGCGCTGGGTCGGTTTACAATGGGATGTCGCATATGGGACATCCGGATGTAAATCGAGGGGTGGGTGTCGCGGTGGGGATGGATGGGTGCCATTTACAATGGGATGTCGCAGGTGCGACATGCGGATGTAAATCGATGGGGTAGGTCGGGCCTCGCCGGCGGGCTTCGGATACAGAAGCGATCCCTGCAGCCTGGTTCCTCCTGGACCACGGTGCAGACGGTTGGGACGGGCTTTGAGTCGGAGGTGGCGTTGAGCGGTGATGCGGCGATTTACCGGGTGGTGAAGTAGGTCTTCGGTTTTCCCTCCCGAAGAAGCCTTGCTGGATTTCAGGCGGGCTTCCCAGACTCGGTCATGAGGAATCGCATCGGATCGGGATGGCTGGGTCGGCTTGCGCCGTTGTTGGCGGTTGCGGTTGTCGTGGGCGGTGAGCTTCGGGCTGAAGGGACCAACGGGCCTGATCACGGTGCGGCGCTGGAGTGGCTTGGGCTGCGGTTTACGCCGGCGCAGGTGGACCAGATGGCTCGACCGGCGCGGAGCCTGAGGGAAGGCCTCGACGTCGTCCGCAAGAACCCGGTCGCCCCGGATCGGGCGCAGACGCTGGTCTTTCGTCCATGGGCGGACTCGGTGCCTGCGGCGATCGCGGATGGTTTCCGATGGGAGCCGCCCACGGGAATCCAACGGCCGGTGAAGGAGTCGGACCTGGCGTGGTTGGGGGTGGCGGAATTGTCGGCACTGCTCCGGTCCAGCGTCGTGACCTCGGAGGAACTGACGCGGTTGGCGCTGGGGCGGTTGAAGCAGGCGGATCCGAAGTTGCACTGCGTCGTCAACCTGACCGAGGAAAGGGCGTTGGCCGCGGCGAAGCGTGCGGATGAGGAGATCCGGGCCGGGAAATGGCGCGGGCCATTGCACGGGATTCCGTATGGCGCCAAGGACCTGCTGGATGTCCGCGGCGTGCCGACGACGTGGGGCGTTGCGGTGAGGTCGAATGCGGTGGCGGGATCGGATGCAACGGTGATCGAACGATTGGATGCGGCGGGGGCGGTGCTGGTGGCGAAGTTGAGCCTGGGTGAGTTGGCGATGGGGGATGTCTGGTTTGGAGGCAAGACGCGCAATCCCTGGGCTCCGGCAGAGGGATCAAGCGGATCGTCGGCGGGGTCGGCCTCGGCGGTGGCGGCGGGATTGGTGCCGTTCGCGATCGGGTCAGAGACGCTGGGTTCGATCGTGTCGCCGTCGACGGTGTGTGGGGTGACGGGATTGCGGCCGACGTTTGGTCGGGTGCCGCGGACCGGGGCGATGACGCTCTGTGCCTCGTTGGACAAGTTGGGGGTGCTGGCGAGGAGCGCGGAGGATGCGGCCCTCGTCTTTGAGGTCATCCGGGGTCCGGACGGTCGGGATCATTCGGTGGTGAAAGCCGGGTTTGAGTGGGACAACCGGACGGGAATCTCCGGGATGCGGGTGGGCGTGTTGAAGGCAGACCTGCAGGAGGACAAAGCGGGCCGGACGAATCACGAGGCGGTGGTCGAGTGGTTGCGGAAGGCTGGCGCTGTGATCGAAGACGTGGCGTTGCCGAAGTACGAGGGAGGAGCGTTGGGAATGATCCTGATGGCGGAGGCGTCGGCGAGTTTCGAGTCGTGGGTCCGGGACGGGCGGGCCGAGGGACTGGTGCAACAGGAGAAGGGAAGCTGGCCAAACCAGTTCCGGGCGGCGCGGTTGATTCCAGCGGTGGAGTATCTGGAGGCGAACCGTGGCCGGGGAGAATTGGCGGAAGCGATGGAAGCGATGCTGGTGAAGTACGACGCCGTGCTGGCTCCGGCGTGGGTTGGGGAGACCCTTGGGTTCTCGAACTTCAGCGGCCATCCGTGCTTGGTGCTGCCGGATGGCGCGAAGGAAGGCAGCAAGCCGGCGACGGTCTGCCTGATCGGACGATGGTTTGGGGAGTCGGCGCTGTTGCGGGTGGCGCGGGCGTATCAGGCTGGGAGCAACTGGCATCGTGCCCGTCCGCCCGGGTTTGGGGAGTGAGGGCGTAGGAGGGCGATAAGGGCGTTGTCGCCTCGGATGTACGCGGCTACTGGGACCGGGAACGTTCGATCAACTGGAGGTCAGCCTTGGCGCGGGCGTCGCCGGCATCGGCGCGGCGGAGGAGTTCCTGGATGATGGCCTGGGAGGTTTGTTCGACCGACTGGAGTTGTTCAG
>CAIMMI010000233.1 GCA_903842505.1 uncultured Verrucomicrobiota bacterium
ATGGAAAAGAACATCGTCGAAGGCGTGTACTGACCGCCGGAGTCCGGTGCCGGGGACCGCTCAGGGCGGGTCCCCGGTCCATGGCGGCAGGTTCGCCAAATACGAGGGATGAGCCCCCTGAAGCACGGCGCCATCCGTTGAAATCCGGCGGGCGATGAGCACGCCGGTTACCCTCTGGGCGTAGAAGGGCCCCATGAGGAGCGAGATCAGCCCGGAAAGCGCCAGGCACATCGCGGCGGGCACTGGCAGTCCCCCGGCCTTCCCGCTCTTTCCACAGACCCGGATTCGTGAACAAAGTCCCTAAGGTCTTCCCGAGTCCCGCGTCATGAACTCGGAAGCCGCCTTCCGTGCCATGAACCGTCGTACCGTCCTTGCCTCGATTTTGTCCGCACTCTTTGTGGGTGCGACCCTGAATGCCGACAACGAGATCGGCTTCGTCGAGAAGTTCGCCCTCGCACCAGATCGAGAGGTTGTGCTGGGCCAGCTCGTCCCGGGCACCGAGGATTACTACTTCTTCCACGCGCTCCACTATCAGAACACGGGCCAGAAGCCGAAGCTCGCGCCGCTGCTGGAGCAATGGGCCAAGCGCTATCCCGATTCAGCCCGGCGCCGGATCATCGAGAACCGCGAGGCTTTGCTGGCGTATGACGCGGATCCGCAGACGACGCTCAAGTTCCTGCGGGAACGGCTGGGCCTGTCCTTCGAACACGTCCAGGAAGTGCGCGATCGCAAGCCGGATCTGCCCACGACGCTCGATGCGGCACGGATCAACCACTCGGTCTTCCTTCAGAACGCCCTCGCCGACGACGGCCTGAACGGACTTTCGCCCGAGAACCTGGAGCGACTCTTCCGCGACAAGACGGCGCTTCGGCCCCAGCAAAGCCGGTCGCTGTTGGGCAAGCTTACGCGGCCCGACGTTCCCGGGCTCATCGAACTCGTCGCCGAGGATCTCAAGACCAAGGAATCCCGCGGCTTTGGTGAGTTTGGGATTCATGCGGCCCTCTTGCCCGACCAGTTGGATCGACTCCGTGAACTGGTGCCTGTCGTCACCAATCAGCAGGCGTATGTACACGCCCGAATCCGCAAGTTGGCGGCAGGGGCGGATGCCGACCCTGAGTATGATCCGGTCGAGCGGGAAGCCTGGCTGGCGCGGCTCTGGGATTACGCCCGAAGCCTTTCCCCGGCCTTCAATTCCCTGAAGGCCCACGTCCTCCATGCCCGCCTTCAGTTCGACCGCAGCCGAGGCGTGTACGACCGGGCGCGGTTCATGGAGTACCTCAAGCTCCCGCGGCCCATGCCGTACATGAATCCGAGGTACCTGGAGCAGGCCGAGGGCGGCCGTCATGCGGCCGACCTGAATGCCCGGTTCGAGGACCTTCGGCTCGGACTGCCTCCAGTCGGGTCGGACGAGGCCCTGGTCCGCGAGTTCGTGATGCGGTTGTCCGCGGACGAGCCGTCGTGGGAACCGTGGGCCGAGTGGCTTCGCGAATCTTGGGTGAAGCCGGTCTTCGCCGAAGCGAAGATCACGGCCGGCGCGGCGGAACCGGAGAAGTGGGCGTCGCTGCTGTCCCCCGCGGCCTATCAGGCCCTGCGTGAGCGCGTTGACATTGAGTTTCCCGCCACCAATCCCGCCTTCCTTCCGGTCGATGCCGACGTCGCGGTCGATGTCGTCCTCAAGAACACGTCGAAGCTCATTGTCCGCATCTACGAGATCAACACCCTGGGCTTTCATCTGGGCCAGAACCGGCCGCTCAACACCGACCTGAACCTGGACGGCCTGGTCGCAAACTCCGAGCAGACCCACGACGGCGATCCCTCTCCGTTCAAGCGGGTCAGCCGGAAGTTCCAGTTCCCCGAGCTGAAGGGGCGACGCGGCGCGTGGGTGATCGAATTCATCGGCGGCGGCAAATCCTCCCGCGCGCTCCTCCGCAAGGGTCGCTACACCTTGGTCCAGCGCACCGGTCCCGCCGGTGAGTTGCTCACCGTCCTCGACGAGAACCGGCGGCACGCGACCAATGCCGTTGCGTGGCTCGACGGGCGCAAGATCCAGGCGAATCCAAAGGACGGCCGCATCCTCGTTCCCTTCACCGCGACGCCCGGTCGGCGTTCGATCGTGTTGGCGGATCGGGACGGGAGCTTCGCCAGCGCGGCGCAGTTCGACCACCCGGGCGAGCGGTACGACCTGGATGTCCAGTTCCACATTGAACGGGAGCAAATGCTGGCCCGTCGCGAGGCGACCTTGGCCGTCCGTCCAACACTGCGCCTCGGCGGCGAAGTCGTGAACCCGGCGCTTCTCGAAGAGGTCCGGATCGTCATCACCTCCACCACGCACGATGGCATCGACACCAAGTCCGAGGTGAAGGCGCCGAAGCTCTCGGCGGAACGACTGTTCACCCACGTCTTCCGAGTCCCCGATCGGCTGGCGAAGATTCGTGCGGAGTTGTACGCGCACATCCCTGTCCTCACCAAGGGCGGCGAAAAGCAGGAGCTCTTTAGAGCCGAGGTCTGGGACCTCAATGGCATCGACCGGACCGAAGCGACCTACGGCGGGCATTTCTCGCGCTTCGGCGTCGACCACGCGTTCGAGTTGCTCGGTCGCAACGGCGAGCCAGTTCCGGACCAGCAGATCCTGTTCACGTTTCACCGGCGCGGCTTCCAGAACCCGGAGACCGTCGCACTCGGGACCGATGCAAAGGGACGCGTCCAACTCGGACGCCTCGACGACATCGTCCGTGTCTCCGCCAAGGCCCCGAACGAGGCCGTCAGCGAGCTCGTCCTCCGGGATTCACTCCGGACCTGGCCCTCCGTCCTCCATGTGCGTGTGGGTGAGGTCGTCCAGATTCCGTGGACGCTTCCCATGGAGGGAGGCGCGGTGTCGCTCCTGGAGGTCCGAGGCAACGAGTTCGTGGCCGACCGGTCTGCGGCGTTGAAGCCACAGGGCGCGTTCCTCGAACTCAGCGGACTTCCCGCGGGCGACTACAGCCTGCGCCTGCGCGATGACGAAGACCGCGAGATCCAGGTGCGCATTGCCGAAGGGGAGGCAGTCGGACGTTGGTTGGTCGGCGCGAACCGTTCACTGGAACTCCGCGCTCCTCGTCCACTCCAGGTCGAAAGCGTGCAGCTGGACACCAACCAACTGACGATCCAGCTGAGGAACTGGAATGCCTTCACCCGCGTGCACGTCGCGGCTACACGGTTCCTGTCGGGACGCTCCCTCTTCGACGGGTTGTCCGGATTCGAGCGCTCTGGCGCTTCGTGGGAGACACCGGACCGTCTTCCGAACCTTTACTCCGGCGGTCGGGCGATCGGGGACGAGTATCGCTACATCCTCGAACGTCGCTATGCCACGAAGTATCCGGGCAACATGCTGCCGCGCCCGGGCCTGCTGCTGAACCCATGGGACAAGCGGACGACGGACACGCAGGCGCTGGGGATTAACGGTCGCCAGGACCCTGCTGCCATGGCTGGGGACCGGCTCGCCGCCAAGATGGCGGCCGCCATGGATGCGTCCATGGCCGGGCAGGGTGCAGCGGCGGTCGGACTGAGCTACGACTTCCTGGCTGAGCCGGCGCCGGTCCTCTTCAATCTGGTGCCGGATACCAATGGCATCGTCCGGGTGCCGGCCTCGGCGCTGGGCGATCGCCAGACCGTCCAGGTCCACGCCGAATCCGTTGAGGATGCCGTCTGGGGTTTGTATGCCCTCGGTGAGCAACCGACGCGCTTCCGCGATCTCCGTCTCTCCCGGAACCTCGATCCGACCCAGCCGTTCACGGAAGCCAAGGAGATCAACGTCCTGGGGAAGGGCGCGACCCTGACGATCACGAACCTGTTGGCAGGAGATCTCGAGACCTACGACACCCTGGCGTCGGTCCACGCTCTTTTCACCACGCTCCATCCCGATCCCAACTTTGCGAAGTTCAGCTGGATCCTCCAATGGCCCAAGCTGACGGACGCCGAGAAACGCGCGCGGTACTCCGAGTTCGCCTGCCACGAGCTGAACTACTTCCTCAGCCGGAAGGATCCGAAGTTCTTTGCCGACGTGGTCCAGCCGTACCTGAGGAACAAGAAGGACAAGACGTTCCTCGACGAGTACCTGCTTTCGCTGGATCTCACCCGGCATCTCGAACCCTGGGCCTACGCCCGCCTGAACGTGTTCGAACGGGCGCTCCTGGCGCAGCGCCTTCCCGGCGAGGCCACGAACACGGCCCGCAACCTCCGCGAACTGTGGGAGCTCCTGCCCCCGGATCCCGAGAAGGCTGATCGGATCTTCGAGACCGCCCTGCGCGGTCGGGCCATGGAGGAACCCGTAGGTGAAGTAACGAACTCGCCCTCGGATCGGTTCCGTCAGGAAGCCGACAAGGCGGTGCGCTATGGACTCGCGGGTGCGGAACCCATGTCGCGGCCGATGGCCATCACGGCCCTTCCAGGATTGGCCGGTGGTGCAGCAGCCCCGTCTCCCGATCTCATGTCCCGGCGCAACCGGGGCGGCTTTGGAGGGGGAGGCCCTGGTGGGCCTGGTCAACCGCCGTCTCCGAGTGCGGCGCCGATGGCGTCGCAGAAGCGTGGTGTGGAGGCCGAGCAGTTGCTTGAGCTGTCGGACCAACCTGTCAACGGCGTCGACTTCGCCAAGGCTGAACGGGGGCTCGCTCTCGGCCGCGCCTACTACCGTCCCCTCGGTCCGACCAAGGAGTGGGCGGAGAACAACTACTACCGTCTTCCCATCGAGGTCCAACACGCGGCCCTCGTCTCGATCAACGCCTTCTGGCGTGACTTCGGACTCTGGGATGGCAAGGCCCCGTTCCTCTCCCCGCACTTCGCGGAGGCGAATCGGAACTTCACCGAGATGCTGCTCGCGCTCGCGGTCCTCGACCTTCCCTTCGAAGCGCCCGCGCACACGGTGAAGTCGGAAGGCAGTACCTTCACCTTCATCACGGCCGGTCCCGTGATTGTCTTCCAGAAGCAGTTCAAGCCGGCCGCGAAGCCTGGCCCCTCGACTCCGGCGCTCCTGGTCAGCGAATCCTACTTCCGTCAGGGCGACCGTTATCGCGTCGAAGGCAACGAGAAGTTCGACAAGTTCGTCACTGAGGAATTCCTGAGCGGCGTCGTGTACGGCGCGCATCTCGTGGTGGGCAACCCGGGTTCGGCTCCGATCAAGGTCGACCTCCTCACCCAGATTCCGCGGGGAGCGATTCCCGTGTTGGCTGGCAAGGTGACCCAGAGCCGATACGTCCGGCTTGAGCCCTACGCCACTGGCCAGTTCGAGTATCACTTCTACTTCCCGGCTCCGTCCACCAACGCGACCCCGTTCCCGCACTTCCCCGCCCAGGCCAGCATCGCCGGCACTGCGGCCGGCACCGCGAAGTCCCTCAACTTCCAGGTCGTCCGGCAGCTCTCGAAGATCGATACCGCGTCCTGGGATTACATCTCCCAGCAGGGAACCGAGGCCGAAGTGTTCGCGTTCCTCGAACAGAACAACCTCGCCCGGCTCAACCTTGAGAAGGTCGCGTGGCGCGCCCGGAACAGCGTCGACTTCTTTCGTCGGATCATCGCCTTCCTCGGCCGGCACCACGTCTGGAGCGAGCCGCTCTACCGGTACGCGGTCGTCCACAACGACGCGGCTGCCCTGCGCGAATGGTTGCGCCACCGGGAGGACTTCATCGAGGCCTGCGGTGATTACCTGGCCTCCAAGCTCGTCACCATCGATCCCATCGAACTGCGCACGTACGAGCACCTCGAGTACTCACCGCTCGTCAACCAACGCGCGCATCGTGTCGGCTCCGAGCATCGCATCGCCAACCCGGTCATCCGCGCCCAGTACCAGCGGCTCCTCCGGATCCTTGGTTACCGCGCCACCCTCGATCCCACGGACCAGCTGAGCGTGGTCTACCACCTCTTCCTGCAGGATCGCATCGAGGAGGCGCTCGCCCGACTCAAGGGCATCGCCTCCCTCGACTCGTTGCCCACCCGCCTCCAGTTGGACTACCTGCGTTGCTTCGCCGCGCTCTATGAGGAACGCCTGGCCGATGCCCGCGGGATCGCCGCACGCTACGCGGATCATCCGGTGGATCGCTGGCGGACGCTCTTCACTGAAGTGACCGCACAACTCGACGAGATCGAGGGCCGCAAGGGGACTCGGCCTGGCGACAAACCGGATCGGGAGAAGCAGCAGGCGGAATTGGCCGCCGCCGAATCGACCTTCGACTTCAAGGTCGAGAACCGCACGGTGTCGCTGACCTGGCGCAACCTCCGCGAGGTCACCGTGAACTACTACCTCATGGACCCGGAGTTCCTCTTCAGCAGCAGCCCATTCGTCACTTCCGATCCCAACCGTTTCTCGATCATCAAGCCGACGATGTCCGTCGTGCAGGCGTTGCCCGAGGGGCGCGATGCCCTCGAGATTCAGGTGCCCGGCCGCTTCGCGCAGGCGAACGTGCTCGTCGAGGTGCTCGGTGGCGGACGCCGCCGGACGCAGGCCTACCACGCCAACACCTTCAAGCTCTCCGTTGCCGAGAACCAGGGCCGGCTGGAACTGCGGGATCAGTCCTCCGACAAGTCGGTCTCCAAGGCTTATGTGAAGGTCTACGCCCGATTGCAGGGTGGCACGGTCCGGTTCCTCAAGGATGGCTACACCGACCTTCGCGGCCGATTCGACTACGCGAGCCTCAATGACTCCAATTCGCCCACGCCGGCGCCCGCCGGCTTCGGTGGGGGCCCTGGGTCCGAAGGCTCCGGGCTCGACTACCAGATGCTGCGGCCCGACGAAATCAACCGGGTCGAGAAGCTCGCGGTGCTGGTTCTCAGCGATACGCACGGCGCCGCAGTACGGGAGTTGGATCCGCCGCGGAAGTGATCTGCGGTCGTCGGCCGGCCGGGGCCTCAGGGCCCGGCGCTTGCCTAGTGACCCAAAGGCTTCCGCTCGCCGGCCTTGATCGGGACGGACAGCCAGTTCTGTCGCGGGGGCACCGGGCAGGTGGCGAACGGGGTGAAGCCGCAGGGCGGGTTGTAGGCGCGGTTGAAGTCGATCTGGACCTCCCCGAGGTCATTGGGGCGCGGGACGTGAAGGAAACGTCCGCCGCCGTAGGTGTCCTTGCCGGAGGTGGCATCCTTGAAGATCAGGAAGAAGTCGTTGGCCTCCGCGTCGTCGATGACGTCGAGTCGCACCTCCTGATCGTGAAGCGTGAATACCAGTGCACCGGGACAGTTCTCCTCCGACTTTCCGCCGGTCACGTCGGCCACCTCGATCTTCCGCACCGGTTGGTAGGGCTCAAACCGAGCCGTTACGCGGTAGCCCGGGTTGTAGAGGAAGACCGGAATGTCCCGGAAGGCTAACCGCTCCGGTGCCTCCGGATCCCGGACCCGAACCCCGCGTCGATCACCCCGGTGCAGGATCCAGAACTTGACCCGACCGCATTCGAGGATGTCCGGGCTGCCGTCGATGTCCGTCACCAACTCCCGCTCGGCGGTGACGGCGTAACCCCGCAGCATGGTCCGCACTCCCGGAACCGGGGTGAACCAGACCCGGCCACCTTCCCGGCGCAGGGTGCCGACAACGTTCGGCGCGGAATTGGGGGGAAGGTGGATGGCCACATCACCCCTGGCCCCGATCCAGTGCTCGCCTTCCTGCAACCAGAACAATCCAGCGAGGGAAGCCCAGCCATCCGGCCCCGCGATGTCCTGGGCCCGGCGTTCCCGCCATGCCTGCCAATCCGCCGGCGGCGGCGCGAGCCGGGTTTGGCACCCGCACACCACCGCAAGCACGATCAGGGACGCGAGCCATCCGCACCGGCCAAGGCTCCTGGTACACTTCCGCAACATGTTCCCTTAGCCCGCCGCATCCGGCCCGCTGTGTCAATCGACCGGACAGGGAATCCCTTCGAGTCGGGTATCCGTTCCGGGGCTTGCGGACGTTTGAAGGGGAAAGGCATCTTGAGCATCCGTACCGCTGCCATGAATCCATTCCAGAACAGGACCCGTCGCCATTTTCTCCGGGATGCCGCCGTGCTCGGGGGAGCTCTCGGGGCCGCGCCTTACATCCGCGCTGCCGATCCGGCGAAGAAGTACCGGACCGCACTCATCGGATGCGGTTGGTGGGGGAAGAACATCCTCAAGGAAGCCATCGCCAGTGGATCGGTGAAGGTGGTGGGTCTCTGCGACGTGGACGCAAACGTCCGCGAGGTGGCGGCGGATCAGGTGTCGGATCTCAACGGCGACCAACCGAAGACCTACAACGACTACCGTGAGCTCCTGGAGAAGGAGAAGCCGGAGATCGTGCTCATTGCTACGCCCGACCATTGGCACGCGCTCCAGACGATCGCAGCCGTGAAGGCCGGGGCCCATGTGTTCGTGGAAAAGCCCACCGGACACACGGTGAACGAGAGCCGGGCCATGCTCCACGCGGCGAAGGAGGGTGGTCGGATCGTCCAGGTCGGATTGCATCGGCGGATCGGGCCGCACCACGTCAACGGGATGAAATTCCTGAAGTCCGGTGCCGTGGGGGACGTGGGAATGGTTCGGATCTTCGCCCACGGCGGCGGCGGGCGGGAGAAGCCGTCGAAGAACGTCGAGGCGCCCGAGGGCATGGATTGGGACCTTTGGTGCGGCCCAGCCCCAAAACGGCCCTTCAACCAGAAGCTTCATCCGGGCGGTTGGCGCAGCTTCCTCGACTACGGCAACGGCACCTTGGGCGACTGGGGCGTCCACTGGCTCGACCAGGTCCTGCTCTGGAGCGGCGAGAAGTATCCGCGTCGCGTGTTCTCGACCGCCGGCCGCCCGATCGCCGGGACGCCGATCCTGACCGAGACTGAGCAGACCGGGGACGCACCGGATCATCAGGTGGCCGTCTACGACTTCGACGGCTTCACCTGCGTCTGGGAGCATCGGCGGTTCGGTGACAATACCGCCGAAAAGCACGGCATCGGCGCGTACTTCTACGGCACCAAAGGCACGCTGCACATCGGGTGGCGCGACGGATGGACCTTCCATCCGGCGGATCGGAACGCGCCCGTCGTCCACGAGGATTCCCAATTGCAGGAGCCGGACGGCCACAACCTGAAACTGCTTTGGGCCGACTTCCTGGCGTCGATCTCGGAAGGCCGGAAGGCCGTCGCCGGAATCGAGATCGCGCATCGTTCCTCGGTCCTTCCCCTATTGGGAATGATCTCCTGGCGCGTCGGCCGGAGCATCCAGTGGGATGGAGAGAAGGAAACGATCGTGGGCGACGCCGAGGCCGCGAAGCTGCTGAGCCGCCCGTATCGGTCTGGGTGGCAGTACCCGGAAGCGTGAAGCTCTGCGAGGATACGGAGGTGCGGAGCACCGGCAGAAAGTAGCCTGCGGCGTCAGCCGTAGGACCACGGGGAACAGGCACCAGAGCCCCGGACGGGGCGACAGAGGGGTGGCGTGGGGATTGGCTCACGCGGAGCCGCGGAGCCGCGGAGAGGGACGGTTTCCCGCAGAGGCGCAGAGGCGCTGGGAAGGAGGAACGTGGTTCCCGTCGCTGCCGTTGTTGTAAACCCAACCTTCACTCCTTCGCGCCCTCGCGGCTTCGCGCG
>CAIMMI010000234.1 GCA_903842505.1 uncultured Verrucomicrobiota bacterium
TCGGGCAGGACGAACTTGAAGCCGTCGGTGGTGATGAACTGGAGGACCTTCTTGCCCGCGAACGATTCCATGCCTTCGGCGAGCCGCTTGAGGAGCGCTTCCTTCTTGTCGGCGGGGACGGCGACGTTGATGCGGTCGGTGTGGAACTCGCCGGCCTGCCTGGCGAGATCGGCCAGGATCTTGCCCAGGGGACGTTTCTCGACCGCGACGAGTTCCGCCATCAGGAGGCACGCGAGGATGCCGTCCTTCTCGGGGACATGACCCTTCACGCTGAGCCCACCGGATTCCTCGCCGCCGACGATGACGGGCTCGGATTCCATGAGGGCGCCGATGTACTTGAATCCGACCGGCGTCTCGTGGAGCTGGACGCCCAGCAGGCGGGCGACGGCATCGACCTGATGGCTGGTGGGAACTGTGCGGACGACGGAGCCGGTCCAGCCGCGGTTCTTCTTCAGGTGATAGAGGGCGAGGGCAAGGATCTGGTTCGGAGTGAGCCAAGTGCCGTCCTTGTCGACGATGCCGAAGCGGTCGGCGTCGCCATCGAGGCCGAGGCCGAGTTGGGCCTTGCCGGCGAGGATGGCCTCACGGGCTTCGGACATGCCCTCGGCGTTGGGTTCGGGGTGATGGCCACCGAAGGAGGGGTTCAGGACATCATGGAACCGGAGGACCTTGGCGCCGCCGTCCTCGATGAGGAACGTGTCGAGGTAGCCGCGGCCGGTGCCGTACATCAGTTCAACGGCGACCTTGAGCTTCGCCTTCTTGATGGCGGCGAAGTCGATGAGCTTGCGGATCTGTTTGAAGTAGTCCGGGGCCGGGTCAAAGGAACGGCACTCGTAGGTGCCGACGATGGAGGTCTTGAAGGTCCAGCCTTCCTCCTGACGCTTGCGGATGTTGGCCTCGACCTGCTTGGTGACTTCGGGCGGGGCGGCGGCACCGTTCTCCACGGAGAACTTCAACCCCTGATACTCAGCAGGGTTGTGGCTGGCGGTCATGTTGATGCCGCCAATGGCCTTCTTCGATCGGATCGCGTGGGCGATCACCGGAGTGGGGGCATCGCGCTGGCAGAGGAGCGGTTGGAGGCCGTTCGCGGCGAGGACTTCGGCGACGGCGAGGGCGAACTCACGACCGAGGAAACGGGTGTCATGGCCCAGGATCACGACGGGTTTCCGGCCGTGGATGGGCGAGCCAGCGCGCTTCAATTCGGCGCACCAGTGATCGGCGATCCCTTGGGTGGCGACCAGGACATTTTCGAACGTGAAGTCACGCGCGATGAGACCGCGCCATCCGCTGGTGCCGAACTTGATCGTGGTGGCCATGGTGGGGGAAGGAGGGATTGGGGACGAAGGGGGGAAGGAAGACCGAAAGGAAACGGAGGCCGGGAGGGAGGTTCACATCCCTCCCGGGATCAGGTGGGTTGGCTCAGCTGCGCCAGTCAAAGGCCTTCTTCTTCAGCGCATAGACGTAGCCGACGAAGAGGATGCCGAGGAACGAGAGCATGCCGCCGAGGACGAGGGGGGCATTGGTCTTGAGCATGTCCTTGTAGGTGACCGCCCACGGGTACATGAAGACCACTTCGATATCGAACAGCACGAAAAGCAGTGCCACCAGGTAGAACTTCACGGACAACCGCGCGGAACCTTCGCCTTCGGGAAGCATGCCGCACTCGTAGGGGGAATCCTTGACCTTGGTGCGGCGTCCCAGTTTGCCGGCGACGACCGAGAAGATGAGGGTTCCGAACGCGAATCCCACCGCAACCCCGAGGAACATCAGGATCGGCAGGTACTGTTGAAGCTGCGAGCTCATTGACGCGGCCAAGGTACGGTCCGGAGCGAGGCTGGCAAGCGGGTTCCCGGAACTGGGTGCTTGGGCCCGACGCCGAATGGCCGCCAGGAACTCTGGAAAGGCTCGGCGGAGTCTTGCCCCACCCCGGGGAGCAGTCCGGTTCTCGGGAAGTCAGTGGCGGTGACGGGATCTTCTCGGCATGTTCGGCGCCGATGAAGATCGTGCGTTCACCGGGAGCGATGCAGCGTTTGGCGATGGAGTGGCGGCGTTCAGGGCGACGGGTGGGTTTCGTGCCGACCATGGGATTCCTGCATGAAGGCCACGTTTCCCTCATGCATGTGGCGCGGCGTCGGGTGGGGCCGAACGGGATCGTGGTGGTCAGCATCTACGTCAATCCGACCCAGTTCGCCCCGACCGAGGATCTGTCGCGGTATCCCCGGGATTTTGCACGGGACCGAGAGCTTTGCTCCGAGGCTGGGGTCGACGTGATCTTTGCGCCTTTGGACGGGGACATGTACGCGGGCCGGGAACAGGGCTTGTACTCGACCTACGTGGTTGAGGAGCAGTTGGGGCAGGGGATGGAAGGGGCTTCGCGGCCGACGCATTTCCGCGGGGTCACGACGGTCGTGGCGAAACTGTTCAACGTCGTGTTGCCGGATGTGGCGGTGTTCGGGGCCAAGGACTGGCAGCAGGCGGCGGTGATCCGTCGGATGGTGAAGGACCTGAATTTTCCGCTTCGGATGGTGGTGGCGCCGACGCGACGGGAGAAGGACGGCCTGGCGATGAGTTCGCGGAACACGTACCTCGGGCCGGACGAACGCAAGCAGGCGACGGTGCTGATCCGGTCGATCCGCCAGGTGCGGTCGCGGGTGGGTGCGGCTGGGAAGGGAGGGCTTCCAGCCGTGGATCTGAAGCGGGAAGTGGCCGGGTTGGTGGCGACGGCGCCGGCGGCCCGGTTGGACTACGTCGAGTTCTTCGATCCGGAGGCGCTGCGGCCGGTGGAGCAGGTCCGGAAGGGCGGCCACATGGCGCTGGCGGTGTTCGTGGGGAAGACGCGGCTCATCGACAATGGTCGGATCTGAGCCGGCGATTCGTCCTTCGAGCCTGAGTTGGAGTAGCCACAGATTTCACCGATTGACTGGGACAAGAAGCGTCACCGCTTCGCCGGTCCATTTTACAGGCCGGGTGAAACGATAGCCTCTCCCCACCTGCTTCCAATCCGTGGAATCGGTGAAATCTGTGGATCCAACGGCCCTTTGCTGGTTCCTCCCCATCCGCTCCATCGCCATCTGCGAATGCCTCCGGGCTCTGTGGAATCAATCGAGACCGCAGGCGCGTTTGGCGCGGGCGAGGGTCTTCTGGGCGACAGCGCGGGCGCGTTCGGCGCCCTCGCGCAGGACGGTGTCGACGTAGTCCGGGTTCGCGGCGAGCTCGGCGCGGCGGGTCCGGGCGGCGGCGAAGTAGTTCCAGTAGCTTTCGAACAGCTGCTTCTTCAGGTCGCCGTATCCGAATCCGCCGGCGCGGAGGCGGTCCTCGGTGGACCGGGCGAGTTCGGGCGGAGCGACGAGGCGGAGGAGCTGGATGGCGATGTTCTTGTCGGCATCGGGCTTGGGTTCCTCCATGCCGCGGCTGTCCATGGCGATGCCCATGATGCGTTTCTTGAGGATCTTTTCGTCGCCGAAGATGGGGATCGTGTTGCCGTAGCTCTTGGACATCTTCTCGCCATCCAGGCCGGGAACGACAGCGACCTCGTCGCGGATGCGGGGTTCCGGGACGACGAAGGTTTCGCCGTAGAGGATGTTGAACTTGATGGCGATGTCGCGGGTGACCTCGAGGTGCTGCTTCTGGTCGCGACCCACGGGCACCACGTTGGAGTCGTAGAGGAGGATGTCGGCGGCCATGAGGACCGGATAGGCGAAGAGCCCGTGGTTCACGGAGCCGGCGGCGTCGTCACCCATGCGGGCGAGCTTGTCCTTGTAGCTGTGGCAGCGCTCGAGGAGGCCCATGGGGGTGACCGTGGACAGGAGCCAGGCGAGTTCGGTGTGTTCCGGGGTGTCCGACTGCTTCCAGAAGATGCAGCGCTTCGGGTCGAGTCCACAGGCCATGAAATCGAGGGCCACGTCGCGGGAGTACTGGCGGCGCAGGGCGGCGTCGGTGAGCGACGTCATCGAGTGATAATTGGCGATGAAGTAGTAGGCCTCGCCCTCGTCCTGCAATTGGATGGCGGGAAGCATCGCGCCGAAGTAGTTGCCCAGATGCAGGGCACCGCTCGGCTGGATCCCGGTCAGAATTCGCATGGGTGGGAGGTTACCTGAGGAGAGTTGCCAGTTTCCAGAAGCCAGATGCCAGATTGGTGGCCGGCGACGTGAGGAGGCGGGTGGAGATTGAGACAGCCTCCTGACGTTGTATTGGCTACGGAAGGGGGATGACCCGCCTCGTTACCTCGGCGGCTACGGGAGTGTGGGATATCCCGCCTCGTTACCTCGGCGGCTACACTCAGAATCGTTCCGGCGTCTGGCCGGGGAAGTCTTCGGTGTAGCGGCGGAGGAGTTGATGGGTGTCGTTGGGGAGGAGGTAGATCTTCTGGCGGATGCGGCGGGATTCGCCGGGTTGGAGGCCGCCGATCCAAGGGTCGCTGTGGAGACAGACGTAGACGCCTTCGAACAGTTCGAAGGTGCGGTCGCTGGCGATGGCGAGCAGGGAGGAACCATCGGCGGAGACGGCGCCGATGATCCCATTGGTGATGCGATCAAGGGCAACGGGACGCGGGTTGGCGTCGCGTTCCTCGATCCAGTCGGGAAGGAAGACCTGTCCGCCGAGGTAGAGGGCGTTGGTGGTGCGGCGGAGGGCGTCGAGGGGCGTGCGGCTGGATCGGGTGAAGACGAAGCTGCGTGCGGTGTAGTTGGACTGGCTGGCGCTGGTGAAGTGGTCGACGCGGATGCAGGCGGGCTGGAACCATTGGACGGGCCAAGCCTGGGTGCCGCGATGGGTGATCAGGAAGTTCATCTCGACGAGGGTACCGGGTGGACCGGTGCGGACTTCGTGGAGAACTTCGGTATCGGGCCCGATTGTGGAGCGGAAGCGGAGTTCGGATCCGTCGGGGGTGGCGTTGAGGAGGGTGGTCTGGTGTGGGATCCGGGTGTGGCCCCAGGAGCGTTGGTGACCGCCCGGGAGGCAGAAGGCTTCGAGGTAGAAGACTTCGAGGGAGCCGCCGGGCAGGCGTGGGTCGCGGACGATGAGCAGGTTGTTGGTCCAGGAAAGGCGCGTGGTCGGGGAGTCCGCACCGACGGTGCGGCTTTGCGAGGCGAGGCCAAGCAGGAGGAACAGCAACAGGCGGAGGCGCGGGGGGATCACGACGCGAGGCTATCCGCGGGACAGGGGAAAAGAAAAGGCCCCCGGGTTTCTGGAACCCGCGACGGATCGGGAAGCGGCTCGACGGAGTCTCGCCCCACTCCGTGAGGATTGGAGATGCAATCGGGGAAGGCTGGGGCGACGATGCGGCCATGAACTGGACTCACCTGCATCTGGCGCTGAACCACGTGCCGGTTCTGGGCGTTCCCTTCGCGACGTTGTTGCTGGCGTGGGGGTGGGGCTTTCGGAAACCGGAGGTGATCCGCGTGGCCGTGCTGTGGACGCTGGGCCTCGCGGCAGCCTCGATCGCGATCAAGTTCACGGGGGACTCGGCGGCGGGCGTGGATCCTGCGCGGTTCGTGCCCGTGCAGTACCTGCTGGAGCGGCATGAGAAGTCGGCGGACCAGGCGACGACGGCGGTGTTCCTGTGGGGATTGGCAGCGGCAGTTGCCACCTGGTTCGGTCGAGGGAACAGGTCCGTTCCGAGGCCAGCCCTGGGAGCGTTGATGGCGCTGGGCATCGTCACCTGCGTGCTGCTTGCCCGGACGGCAAACCTGGGAGGACAGATCTCGCATCCGCAGATCCGCGAGGCAGCGGCCTTGACTGCGCCGGGAGCCAAGCCTTGACGATTTGAAGATGCATCCGAGTCGGAGAATCCTGGGCTGGGGCGTGGCGGTGATGGCATCGGTATGGCGATTGTCGGCGGCGACCTTCGAACCCGAGCTCGATGCTGTGCCGCATCGTTACTTCGAGCGGGAGGCGACGGACCGGTTCACGCGTCGGATGGGGGACCTGGGGAGCGAACGGCTGCCCCTGGACCGGTCGAGCGAACTGGCCTTTGTGAAGAGCCTCTTGAAGGCGCTGGAGGTTCCGGAGTCCTCGCAGATGCTGGTCTTTTCCAACACCAGCCTGCAGCTGAGCCTGATCAACCCGTCGAATCCACGGGCCCTGTATTTCAACGACGACCTTTATCTGGGCTGGGTCCCGGGTGGGAAGATCGAGGTGGCGACGATCGATGCGGAGTTGGGGGCGGTCTTTTACATTTTTGACATTCCGCAGGAGGGCGGGCCGGTTCGGGTTGAGCGGGCGAAGCGTTGCATGAACTGCCACGCGAACGAGGACACGTTCGAGGTGCCGGGACTGGTGGTGAAATCGGTGGCGCCTGCGGTTGGGGGCGGGAGCCTCGATGCCTTCCGCAAGGAACTCTCAGGCCATGGCGTCCCGATCTCAGAGCGGTTCGGCGGATGGCACGTCACGGGCGATGCGGGGGTGAAGGGGCATCTGGGAAACCAGTTGGGCCGGTTATACCAAGGCGAGATCACGTGGACGCCGCTGGAGCCGGGGAAGCGGTTTGCCTGGAACCGGTATCCGGTCCCAACCAGCGATCTGGTGGCGCATCTGGTGCATGAGCATCAGGTGGGTGGCGTGAACCGGATGGTCCGGGCGCAGTACCGGATCCGGGCCCTCCGGCATGTCGGCGGCGGGGTCTTGGGGAAGGAGGCGTCGGCGGAGGTGGATGCCGACGTGCGGGAGGTTGTTCGTTACCTCCTGTTTGCGGATGAGGTTCCGCTGACGGCGGGTGCCTTGTCGTCAGAGGGGGACTTTGCCCGGGCCTTCGTGGTGGGGCGGAAAGCGGTGGGGGGACGGTCCCTGAAGGACCTTGAGCTTCGGACGCGCCTGTTCCGGCATCGATGCAGCTTTCTGGTGCACACCCCTTTGTTCGCGGGGTTGGATCCGGAATTGCGGAAGCGGGTGTTGGACGCGATGGGGATGGCGCTCGCTCCCGGGGAAGGGGCTGTCGAGTTCCGGTACCTGGGCGAGGACGAGAAGCAGACGATCCGAGGGATCCTGCGGGAGACGGTGGCCGGTTGGGGCGGGAGGTAATGGGGAACAAAAACGGGGAGATGTCCTGGGTGGGACATCTCCCCGTCTTGAAGGGAGCAACGGGTATCAGGACCCGATGATCACTTGGCGGCTTCGGTCTTTTCGCCGGCGCCGGTCCAGCCGGAGATGCCGGCGGACATGTGCTTCACGTTCTTGTAGCCGAGTTTCTCGGCGGCTTCGGCGGCGGCGCGGTAAGCCTTGCAGCGGGGGCCGCCGCAGTAGGCGACGATGAGGGCGTTCTTGTCCGCGGGGAGGGACTTGGAGAAGTCCTTCTCGATGGCGTCGAAGTCGAGGGCGCCCGGGATGTGACCCTTCTGCCAGGACTGGGTGCCGTTGACGTCGACCAGAACAGCCTTCTTGGAGGCGACGAGGGCCTTGACCTCCTTGATGCTGATGTCCGGGAACTCACCGGCGTAGGCAGCAACGGCGACGAAAAGAGAGGCAACAACAGCGAAGATTTTCTTCATGGTGACGGGCAAATTCGGCCGATCCCGGTCATTGGCAAGGGTTATTTTCCCCGGGGGAGAAGCCAGTTGCCAGAGGCCAGTTCCCAGTTCAACGGTCCCGCCTCGTTACCTCGTCGGCTACGGCTGAACAGTCCTGGAAGCTGGAAACTGGCGACTGGGAACTCCCTCCGGGCCCCGCCTCGTTACCTTGGCAGCTCCGGTTGGGGGGTGACGGGGAGATGACGGTTGAAACCGGTGGGGGTGGACCGTAACGTGGGCGCGTGGTTCGGCCTGCGTTGGGCAGGACCGCACCTCGGCCTACCAGATTTTCGGTTTTTGACCAGTCGCCATGAGCCTTCCAACTGCAGTGCGTCGTCGGGTTTTCCTTGGAGTCGCGGTGGCCGCGTTGATTGCGGCGGGATGCAAGCCCTCGGGTGGAGGTGCGGGTACGGGAACGGACATTCCCGTGGGAGAGTTTGCCTCGCTGACGGGTAGCGAAGCGGCCTTCGGGCGTGCGTCGCACAACGGGACGGTGCTGGCGATCGAGCAGTTGAATGCGGCGGGCGGGGTCCTTGGGAAGCAGTTCAAGCTGATCACCGAGGACAACCAGTCGAAGGACGGTGAATCGGCGACGGCGGTGAAGAAGTTGATCTCCCGCGACAAGGTCGTGGCCATCCTTGGAGAGGTGGCATCGGGACGCTCGCTGGAGGCGGCGCCGATCTGCCAGCAGTACAAGGTGCCGCAGATCTCGCCTTCGTCGACGAACCCGAAGGTGACGGAGATGGGGGATTACGTCTTCCGGGTGTGTTTTGTGGATCCGTTCCAGGGGACGGTGATGGCGAAGTTCGCGGCGAAGACGCTGCGGGCGAAGAAGGTGGCGGTGCTGACGGACGTGGGCGCGCCCTACTCGGTGGGGTTGGGAACGTTCTTCAAGGAGCGCTTCGTGGCGGACGGCGGCACGGTGGTGGCGGAACAGAAGTTCACGAAGGACGACAAGGATTTCAAAGCCCAGTTGACCGCGATCAAGTCGCAGGCCCCGGATGCGATCTTCGTGCCGGCGTACTACGGGCAGGTGACTTTGATCGTGATGCAGGCGCGGGAGTTGGGGATCACGGTGCCGTTGTTTGGTGGCGACGGATGGGAGGCTCCGGAGTTGCTGCAGGGGCCGGGTGCGGCGGCGGCGCTGGAAGGGTGTTACTTCTCGACCCATTTCTCGCCGGACCAGGATTCGCCGCGGGCGAAGGAGTTCGTGAAGGCGTACGAGGCGAAGTTCGGTGCGAAGCCGGACGCGATGGCGGCGCTCGGATACGATTCCGCATTGCTGTTGTCGGATGCGATCAAGCGCGCCGGCTCGGCGGAGCCGGAGAAGCTCCGGCCGGTTTTGGCGGCGACCAAGGACTTTGACGGGGTGACGGGCAAGATGACGTTGAATGACAAGCGGAATGCCGAGAAGTCGGCGGTCATCATCGGGATCAAGGGTGGGAAGTTCGTGTACACGGAAACGGTGAACCCGTGATGTCCGAGTTCATCCAGCAGATCATCAACGGGCTGTCGGTCGGCGCGATGTACGCGTTGATCGCGATTGGCTACACGCTGGTGTACGGGGTTCTGCGCTTCATCAATTTTGCGCACTCGGACGTGTTCATGGTGGGATCGTTCGTGGGGTTTTACTCGGGCAAGGCGTTGGGCGGGACCTCGTGGGCGGGTGGGTTGGGGGTGATGGCGGCATCGATGGTTGGATGCGCGCTGCTGGGCATCCTGATTGAGCGGTTGGCGTACAAGCCGCTGCGGTCCCGGTCGAAGTTGACGGTTCTCATCACGGCGATCGGCGTGTCGATGCTGCTGCAGAACGTGGGCCAGCTCGTGTTTGGGGCGAATCCGCAGCCGTTCCCGGACACATTGCCGGCGACGACGTTCCAGGTGGGTGGGGTGGTGGTGTCGAGCAAGGATCTCGTGGTGCTGGGTTTCACGCTCTGCCTGCTGGGGGCGCTGGAGTACATCGTGCTGAAGACGAAGGTGGGCACAGCGATGCGGGCGGTCGCTTTCAATCCGCAGGCGGCCTCGCTGATGGGCATCAATATCGACTGGATCATCAGCTTCACGTTTGGGTTGGGCTCGGCGTTGGCCGCGGCGGGCGGGTTCCTGTGGGCGTACAAGTTTCCGAAGATCGAGCCCTTCATGGGAGTGGCTCCCGGTCTGACGGCGTTCGTCGCGGCGGTGCTGGGTGGGATCGGCAACATCACGGGAGCGGCTCTGGGCGGGCTGTTGCTCGGGGTGATCGAGACGTTGGTGAAGGGATCGCGCTGGTCGACCTGGACGGAAGCGATCGCCTTTGTGTTGTTGATCCTGATCCTGCTGTTCAAGCCGGCGGGACTTCTGGGGCGCGTGCAGGCGGAGAAAGTCTGATGAAGCATCCGGGCGCACGACGATGGTTTCTGGTGGCGGCGGTGCTGAGCCTCGGGCTGGGCTGGGCGCAGGACCGTCTGGATCCGTACTTTGTGGATATCCTGACGCGGATCGGGATCAACGTGATCCTGGCGGTCAGCCTGAACCTGATCAACGGGCACACCGGGCAGTTCAGCCTGGGGCATGCGGGGTTCATGGGGGTGGGTGCGTACACCGCGGCGGCACTGACCTTGTTTGCGGGGCCGAAGCTCCTGCCGGCAGGTGCGGGGTTCTGGGTCGAACAACTCTGGTTCCTGGTGGCGCTGGCCGGGGCGGGCCTGGTGGCGGCGTTGGCAGGATTGTTGGTTGGTGCGCCGTCGTTGCGGTTGAAGGGGGATTACCTGGCGATCGTGACCCTGGGATTCGGGCAGATCATCGCGGTCATCTTCCGGAACATTGAATCGCTGGGAGGCGCGCTGGGACTGAACGGGATTCCCGCGCGGACCAATCTTTTCTGGGCGTTCGCTGCGGCGGCGCTGACGGTCTATGTGGTGACGGCTCTGGTGAACTCCACCTACGGGCGCGGGTTTCTGGCCACGCATGACGACGAAGTCGCGGCGGAGGCGATGGGGATGAACACGACGCGCTACAAGATCGTGGCGTTTGTGACGGGGGCGTTCTTCGCGGGAATCGCGGGCGGCCTGTCCGGGCATTTCACGCTGACGATCAATCCCAAGGGATTCGACTTCAACAAGAGCATCGAGATCGTGGTGATGGTGATCGTGGGTGGCATGGGGCGCACGGTCGGGGTGATCATCGCTGCGGTGCTGTTGACCTTGTTGCCGGAAGGGTTGCGGATGCTGTCGGGTGTGTCCCCCAGCCTCAAGTGGATCGGGGAGACCCGGCCGTTGCTGTACGCGATCCTGCTGATTGCGCTGATGATCCTGCGGCCGCAGGGGTTGTTTACGTGGAAGCGGAAGAAGGGGGCGGTGGTGGCATGAGCGCGATCCTCGAGTTCGACCAGGTGACCATCCGGTTCGGAGGGTTGACCGCGGTTTCGGCGGTTTCTCTTTCGGTTGGGCCCACGGAGTTGGCGGGTTTGATCGGGCCGAATGGTGCGGGGAAAACGACGGTGTTCAACCTCACGACCGGGGTGTATCAGCCGACCGAGGGGAAGATTTCGTTCGCGGGTCGTCCTTCGGCGGGACTGAAGCCGTACGAACTGACGCGGGGTGGCATCGCGCGCACGTTCCAGAACATCCGGTTGTTCAAGTCGCTGAGTGTGCTGGACAACGTCCGGGCGGCGATGCAGGTGCACCGGTCGCAGGGCATCTGGAATTCGCTTTGGCGTGGGGGAGGGTTTGTCCGGGATGAGGGCGTGGTGGAGAAGGAGGCGCTCGAATTGCTGTCGATCTTCAAGTTGGACCTCGCCCGGGACGAGCAGGCGACGTCGTTGTCCTACGGCGACCAGCGTCGGTTGGAGATCGTGAGGGCATTGGCAACGAAGCCGAAGCTGCTGCTGTTGGACGAACCGGCGGCCGGAATGAATCCGACGGAGAAGCTGGAGTTGGCGCGGTTGATCCGCGAGATCCGGGACCGGTTCCAGATTGCGGTCTTGCTGGTGGAGCACGACATGCAGTTGGTGATGGACCTGTGCGAGCGGATCCATGTGCTGGATCACGGTACCAAGATCGCCGAGGGAACGCCTGCCGAGGTCCGGCGCAATCCGAAGGTGATCGAGGCCTATCTGGGCGAGGAACACGCCCTACCGAATTGAAGCCCATGCTCGAAGTTGTCGATCTCAAGGTGGGATATGGGGCGATCGAGGCGCTCCACGGGATTTCGTTCTCGGTGAAGCAGGGCGAAATCGTGACGTTGATCGGCGCGAATGGTGCCGGGAAGAGCACGACGTTGCGGGCGGTGTCCGGTTTGGTCCGGGCGCGGTCCGGGCAGGTGACCTTTGACGGGCGTGCGATCACGTCGATGCCGGCGCACGAGATCGTGAAGCTCGGGTTGGCGCACGTTCCGGAGGGTCGGATGGTGTTCGCGAACCTGACGGTGATGGAGAACCTCCGGATGGGGGCGTACCTGCAGAAGGACAAGGCGGCGATTGCGCGGGAGTTGGAGTATGTGTTTTCGGTGTTCCCGCGGTTGAAGGAGCGGGAGAAGCAGATCTCAGGGACGTTGTCCGGTGGCGAGCAGCAGATGCTGGCGATCGGCCGTGCACTGATGAGCAAACCGCGGTTCCTGATGCTGGATGAACCCTCGCTCGGAATCGCGCCGTTGCTGGTGAAGTCGATCTTCGAGCAGATCGTGAAGATCAACCGGGACCAGGGCCTGACGATCCTGCTGGTGGAGCAGAACGCCAACCTGGCCTTGCGCGTGAGTTCGCGGGGCTACGTGCTGGAGACGGGGAAGATCACTCTGGCAGATGCTTCGCAGGCCTTGCTGGCGAACCCGAAGGTGCGGAGTGCGTACCTGGGTGGGTAGGGCGGTAGGCGGGAGGCGGGAGGGTAGGGGAGGGGTAGCTGGTAGGGATGGGACCTATGGGATGAATGGGACCTATGCGACAGGACGCGAAGACATAGGTCCTATCGGTCCCATGGGTCCCATAGTTCCCATACTTCCCATAGTTCCCCCGTTCAGCCCCCGTTCCCTGCCTTCGGCTTGTTCGCGAAGAGGTGCTCGCCCTTGAGGCCGGTGATCCGTTCGAGGCCCTTCACGAGGCGGAGGAGTGCGTAGACCATGACGCCCATGGACGGGACAAAGATGACGGGCCAGCTCAGCCAGTTCATGCGGCCCAATTGCTTGTTGAACTCGTCGGTCCCCGGGGCGGCGGTGAGCATCCATCGGGCGAGGACGAAGTTGAGCACGGCGGATCCGAGGAACGACGCGGCAAGGATCCAGCTGGAGCTGACCATGAGGCGTTCGAACTCCGGGTGGGTCTTCCGTTCGTCGAGAGAACGGTCGATGAGGGCGGTGTCGAGGATCTGTTCGTTGAACAGGAGCGTGCGGATGAGGGGTTGCCGGGTGCGGAGGGAAACCGGGATGGCGATTGCCAGGAGCGATGGAATGGCGGCTTCCTTGACGGCAAACCAGAAGGGATCGGTCTTGAGCAGTCCGAGGACGCCGGTCATGGCGACGGAGACCAAGCCCAGGATGGAGAAGACGTTCCAGACGCGTCGTCGGGCGAAATCCCAGATGCCGTAGCCGAGGGGGATGGAGAGGGCGACGACCAAACCCCAGACGGGGCCGAGCATCGAAGCCTTGCTGAGCTTGTCGAGGAGCAGCCCGGGCAGGAAGACGTTGCAGACCAGGTTGACGAGGACGTTTTCCTTCGGGGGCTGGGAGGGTCGGGATTCTTGGCTCATCGCACGAAAGGGAAAGCGTCCTGTGTTTGGTGGCGCCGGGCAACCGTGATCCTGAGCTGGAATCTGGGCAGGACTGGCGCGCGGAGCGGAGGCTCAGGCCAGGATCTCCCGGACGATCTTTCCGTGGAGGTCGGTGAGGCGGTAGTCGCGTCCGGCGTGGTGGAAGGTGAACTTCTCGTGGTCGAATCCGAGGAGCCACATGAGGGTGGCGTGGAGGTCGTGGACGTGGACGACGTTCTCGGTGGCGGCGAATCCGAATTCATCGGTGGCGCCGTAGACGGTTCCTCCGCGGACGCCGCCGCCGGCGAGCCACATGGTGAATCCGTGGTTGTTGTGGTCGCGGCCGTTGATCTTGCCGGAGTTGGCGCCGGGAGTGGGGAGTTCGACGGTGGGGGTGCGACCGAACTCACCGCCCCAGATGACGAGGGTGTCCTCGAGCATGCCGCGTTGCTTGAGGTCAGCGAGGAGGGCACCGATGGCCTGGTCGGATTCGCGGGCGAGCTTGCGGTGGTTGACCTCGATGTCGTCGTGGTTGTCCCAGGGTTGACCCGAGCCGTGCCAGACCTGGACGAAGCGGACACCGCGTTCCACGAGGCGGCGGGCGATGAGCATCTGCCGGGCTTGGGTGCCTTCGCCATACATCTTGCGGATATGCTCGGGTTCGCGGCCGATGTCGAAGGCGTCGGCGGCATCGAGTTGCATGCGATAGGCGAGCTCGAAGGACTGGATGCGGGCTTCGAGTTGCGAGTCGGCGGCGCGGGCGCGCTGATGGCGTTCGTTGAGTTGGGCGAGGAGATCCAATTGGGCGCGCTGCTCGGGGAGCGAATGGTACTGATTGGTGATGTTCTCGATCAGTCGCTCGATGCGGGTGTGCTCGGTGTTGATGTAGGTTCCCTGATAGACGCCGGGGAGGAAGGCGGACTGCCAGTTCTGGGATTCCTGGATGGGATAGCCGCCGGGGCACATCACGACGAACCCAGGCATGTTCTGATTCTCGGAGCCGAGGCCGTAGGTGACCCAGGAGCCGAACGAGGGTCGGACCTGGCGGGCCTCGCCGCAGTTCATGAGCAGGAGCGAGGGTTCGTGGTTGGGGACATCCGCCTTCATCGAGCGGATGATGCACATGTCGTCGACGTGCTGGGCGACGTGGGGGAAGAGGTCGGAAACGGGGATGCCCGACTGACCGTAGCGACGGAAGGCAAAGGGGGATTTGAAGGCAGATCCGGTGCGACGCTCGGTCTGGTGGCGGATGGGGATCTCCTTGCCGTGCCACTGGTCGAGGGACGGCTTGGGGTCAAAGGTGTCGACGTGGGAGGGACCGCCGTTGGCAAAGATGTGGATGACGCGTTTGGCTCGGCCGGGGAACTGGGGGTTTCTGGGCGTGAGGGGCTTGGTGAAGCCACTGCCAGCGGCGACCTCCGCACGGGCGCGGGGATCGAACTGCCCCAGGGATCCCATGAGGGAAGCCAGGCCGAGCGTGCCCATGCCCATGCCGCATTGTTCAAGGAACCCGCGGCGGGTCAGGGCGAGATGATCTTGGTTCGGCGCGTGATGGCTCATGCGGTGCAATGATGACTCCCTTCACTGATGACTGCCGGCACGCGGTTCTTCACGCCATTTTTTGCAAAGCCTCGGCTGAAGGGCGGCCGTCTACACGGGTCCCAAAGCGGGTGGGGTGAGACTCCGTTGAGCCGTTCCTCGAAGTCGCAAGTTTTCAGATTCAAGTTTGAAGGAGGAGTCGGGCTTGAATCTTGAATCTTGAAACTTGGGACTCCCAAACGGCTCGTGAGGACACGAGCCCCACCACTCGATGGGGGCAACGAGGACGTTGTCCCCTCCGGTTTCAGCGATCGAACTCCATGCGCTTCCACCAGACCTCGAGTTCGTCGGCGCCAAAGTCGGCGAGGATGTGGCCATCGACGTCGATGGAGGGCGCCTTGGTCTGGCCGGTGAGGTCGTGCATCTCGCGTCGGGCCGCGGCGTCGCGGAGGACGTCGAGGGTTTCGTGGGAGATGCGCCGATGGGCGAGCCAGTCGATGGCTTCGTCGCACCAGGGGCAGCCGGACTTGATGAAGAGGCGGATGGACTTGGGCATACGTGGTTGCGGCTAGAAAGGGGTGGAGTCGTCGGCGTGTTCTTCGGCGAGGTCTCCAGTGAGGAACACGACCAGGTAACGGAAACGTTCTGCGACGTTCGCCGCCTGAAGGATCATCTGTCGATGGTTTGCCGACCGGATGAGGAGCAGGGTGAGGAGGTCGGCCAGGTGACCCGGGCTCGAGATGAGGCGGAGGGCATCGACTGCGGCACGAGAGGGGTCATCCGGATGGCCGCCGGAGCGGACGAGTTGGCGGAGGAGATCGGTGGCGACGACCGAGTTGTTTCGGATCCGGGTCTCGGCGAGTTCGAGCACGCGGGCGCGGAGGGCATCGACGAGGACGGTGTCGGAATCACCGACGTCGAGCACGTTGATCTTCTGCAGGCGGAAGGGCTTGTACCGGACGACCGAGGCAAGTTTGACGCGGGCGACCCCCTGAAGGATGAGGTTGGAGGTGCCGTCGGCGTTCTTGACGGCGGCGCGGATGACTCCGAGGCCGGCGACGGGGCAGGGGGTTTCCCGGCTGGACCCGGGCTTGAGCATGGCGACGCAGAACATCCGATGGGAGTCGAGCGACTCGGCGAGCATGGTCCGGTACCGCGGTTCAAAGATGTACAGGGGGAGCATCGCCTGGGGAAACAGGACGCCACTGCTGAGGATCATGACTCCGACGGAGTCCGGTACGAGCATGTCGGATTGTATGGTGAGAGTGGGAGGCTGCAAGTGGAGGAACGATTCCGCATGGGTGGAACGGCTCGACGGAGTCTCGCCCCACCTCTCGACAGGTCCCGCACTGGTGGGGCGAGTGAACTCACGAGCCGCGGCAGAGTCCCAAGTTTCAAGATTCAAGCCCGGCTCTTCCTTCAAACTTGAATCTGAAAACTTGCGACTTCGAGAAACGGCCCGACGGAGTCTCGCCCCACCCGACGGGGTAGCAGGTGAGGAGTGGTTCGTGAGGGTACTCGCCTCACGGGGGGATTGGGGCGGGGTATTGCATCGGGCTGAGGACTGGCGAGAGTGGGTTCGAGATGAGTGCACGAGTGGTAGCGATCTTTCTGGGGTTGGCCTGCCTGGGTTTGGGTGGCGGGCTCTACTATGTGCAGGATCAGGCGACGAAGGAGCGGCGTGCAGCCGCGGCGGCGAGCGACCAGTACAAGGCGGAGTTGGTCCGTTCGGAGACCAAGTTGGTCGAGCAATTGAAGGTAAATGCCTCCCTGGAGACGAATCTGGTGCGAAGGGTGGAGGAAGCCGGGTTGATCTCGAACAAGCTGGGATTCATTACGGCGGAGTTGGCGAAGACGGAGCAGGAGGCGAAGGCGGCGGCGGAGAAGGCGCGACTCGAGATCGAGGAGCGCCAGAAGCGGATCGAGGGTTTGAAAGGGGACAAGGACGAGTTGACGGCGAAGTTGGACGAATTGAACGGGAAGATCGGTGGGTTGCAGAACCAGATCCGGGAGACCGAGCGGCGGTTGGCAGCCAGCGATGGAGATCGGGAGATCCTGAAGAAGGAATTGCGGCGCATGCTGACGGAGAAGGCGGACCTCGAGAAGCGGTTCGCGGACCTGTCTGAATTGAAGGCCCAGGTGAGTCGGTTGCGGGAAGAGGCCTACGTGGCGCGCCGGATGGAATTGATCCGGAAGGGAGTCATCAACTTTGACCAGAAGGGAGCCGTGTTGCTCCAGCAGGGAATCCGGCGTGCGGCGGCGACGAATGCCCCGGCGGAAGGGGGGCGGTTGGACGTCGAGTTGCGCCGGGACGGGACAGGCCGGGTGTTGCCGGTGGAACCGAACTGACGTCCGGCCCGCCCCGTGGAGACGGTCGATGCGACGGTGGATGCCGGCTTTGGCCGGCACCGGGTCGGTTCAGAGGACTTCTTGGTAGAGCGCGCGGAAGTCGTCGGCGCTGACCGGCACGGCGTTGGTCTTGTGGCAGGGGTCGTCGACAGCCTGGGCAACGAGGGCCTCGAGGGCGTCGGGGTTGACGCCGTGTTCGCGTAGGCGGGTGTTCAGTCCGAGGTCGGCAAGGAATCGGGCGATGAAGTCGATGGTGGCGGCATCCGCCTGAGCATCCGGGAGTCCGAGGACGGGGAGGTCGCAGGCAACCCCGACACGACGGTAGAGGCCGGGCTTGCGGGCGGCGCAGAACTTCATGCTGGCGACGAGGCACAGGGCGTTCGCGAGGCCGTGGTGCATGCCGAACAGCGTGGAGAGGGGGTGGGCGAGCGAGTGGACGACGCCCAGGTCCTTCTGGAAGGCGATGGCTCCCATGGCGGCGGCCACCAGCATTCGGCCGCGGGCGTCGAGGTCAGCTCCATTCCGGACGGCCCGAGGCAGTGCATCCACGATCAGTCGGACGCCTTCGAGGGCGATGCCGTCGCACATCGGATGGAAGGCGGGGCAGGTGTAGCTCTCGATGCAGTGGGTGAGGGCATCGGCGCCGGTGGCGGCGGTGAGCTTGGGCGGGAGGCCGACGGTGAGTTCGGGGTCGAGGATCACCAGTTTGGCGAGCAGTTCCGGGTTGAAGAGGACGGCCTTGCGCTTGGTGGAGTCGAGTGTGATGACGGAGCTGCGGCCGACTTCGCTGCCGGTGCCGGCGGTGGTGGGGATGGCGATGAGGGGGACGAGGCCAGACCAGTCGTGGGGTTCGTCGTAGAATCGGGCCATGTCGAGGTCCGGCTTCCTGGCGAGGAGTCGGGCAGCCTTCCCGGCGTCGAGCGGACTGCCGCCACCGATGGCGATGACACCGTCGCAGCCCTTGTCGCGGATGATGGCGCCGGGGATGCGGACATCGTCCTCGATGGGGTTGGGGTGCACGCCGTCGAAGACGAACCAAGTGGAGCCGCGTCCGGCGGCGCCGAGGACGGCTTCGAGGGACTTGAAGGCGTCGGTCCGGGCGAGGCCTGGATCGGTGACGACGAGAGGTCTGTGGATGCCGAGGCGGGCGAGGTGTGCGGGCAACTCGCGGAGGGAGCCCGCGCCGAAGAGGGTGCGGGTCGGGAACGAAAAGGAAGTCAGCGACATGCGGGCGTGAGTTTTGGGGAAGGTCTGGTTGGGTTCAATCGCCGAAGCGGGGGTGGTCCCAATCTGGGTGCTTGCGTCGGCGAGACGGGTTCCGCAGCGTTCCAGAATCCTTTCTGACATCAGCAAGCACTGAACGCACTTTGAGCCATGGGCCGCATCTTTAACAACATCGTGGAGACCGTGGGGCATACCCCGCTGGTCCGACTCAACCGCATTCCAGCCTCGGCGGGGGTTGATCCCTCGACGTCGATCCTCCTGAAGTGCGAGTTCTTCAATCCGCTGGGTTCGGTGAAGGACCGGATCGGGATGAACATGATCGAGGAGGCGGAGAAGAGCGGTGTGTTGAAGCCCGAGACGGTGATCATCGAGCCGACGTCGGGCAATACGGGTATCGCGCTGGCGTTCGTGGCGGCGGCGAAGGGATACAAGCTGATCCTGACGATGCCGGAGACGATGTCGTTGGAGCGGCGGACGCTGTTGGCGTTGCTGGGGGCCAAGCTGGTTCTGACGCCGGGATCGGAGGGCATGCGCGGGGCGATCGCGCGAGCGGAGCAATTGGCGCGGGAGACGCCGAATTCCTGGATTCCGCAGCAGTTCGAAAACCCGGCGAACCCGGATGTGCATCGGCGGACGACGGCGGAGGAGATCTGGGCGGACACCGATGGGCAGGTGGACATCCTGGTGTCGGCGGTGGGCACGGGTGGGACGATCACGGGCTGTTACGAGGCCCTGCATGCGCGGAAGCCGTCGTTCCAGGCGATCGCTGTGGAACCGGCGGATTCACCGGTGATCTCGCAGACGTTGGGCGGGCAGGTGGTGAAGCCGGGAGCGCACAAGATCCAGGGCACCGGGGCGGGCTTCGTGCCGCGCAACCTGCACCTGAAGTCCGAGTCGGGCGAAACGCAGATCGCGGAAGCGGTCACGGTTTCGAACGACGATGCATTCGCGATTGCGCGTCGGTTGGCGAAGGAGGAGGGCATCCTGGCCGGGATCTCGACCGGAGCGAACGTGTGGGCGGCGATCCAGGTGGCGAAGCGACCCGAGAACAAGGGCAAGACGATCGTCACGATTGGCTGCTCGACCGGTGAGCGGTACCTGTCGACGGCCTTGGCGGCCGAGGCACGTGCCGAGGTGGGCGGCTGAGCTGCGATCTCCTGAGATGGGCTTTCAAGGCCAGTACGGTCCCTTGCGGGCTGTGCTGGCCTTTCTGCGTTCAGGGGGTCTTCGACGAAAATCCAGGCGGCGTCGGGTGGGCAAACGATTCGATGATGCCTCGGGCACGCTGGGATTCGAGCAGCAGTGCCTGATGGTTCGGATGCCCGCATCGGACGGCGACGCGGTCGAGGGCGGTGGGGTCCGAGGGAAGCACGACCTCGGGTGAGCAGCTCCATCGGCGGAGGACGAGTTCGATGCGGCGGAGGGAATCGAAGGCGCCGAGGAGTGACTGCCCTTGTTCGGGATCGAGTCGGCCGAGGGCAACACCCTGTTCCAGGGCCTTGCGCGTGTTGGGTTCGTGGAATCCTTCGGCGAGGGCCCATTTCTGGGCAAGGAACTCGGCCGTGACGAGCCCACCGGGACCGGTCTTGAAGGCGAGGGCTTCGGTTCCCGGGGAGGTCCGTTCCGACTGGATGCGGTAGAGCATGTGGTCGATGGCCTGTTTCCAGTCCGCCTGCCAGGCAGTGATGCCCGGGTCGCCGTCCGTGAACCGGGTGAGGGGGGCGATGGCAGCGATGAACCGATTGGCGGAAGGGATGTCGCCGCCCACAGGACGGGCGCGTGTGAGCGACTGGATCTCCCAGAGTCGGGCGCGGCGGTGGTAGTAATCGAGGTAGGCCGACGCCGTGTTCACGAGAAGGCCCTTGTCGCCGTCGGGCCTCAGGCGGGCGTCGATGGCATAGGCCTGGCCGAGTTCGGAAGCGCCGGAGAGAAGGGCGATGAACTCCGAGGCGAGGCGGATCGATCGCTCGAGGTCGCCTTGGCGGTCGCGGGCGACGAACAGGAGGTCGAGGTCGGAGCCGAAGGTGAGTTCGGCCCCACCGAGTTTTCCGAGGCCGATCAGGGCGAAGGGAGGGTTTCGAAGGCGGTGACGGTGCTGGAGGACTTCGAGGGCGTACGCGAGGCAGGCCTCGGCGAGAATCGAGAGTTCGGACTGGGTCTGGGGTGCAGTGGCGAAGTCGAGGATGCTGCGGAGTCCGATGCGGAGTTGCTCGGCCTGATGATAACGGCGAAGCCATCGGGACTGGTCGGCGTCGGCGCGGCCGTGGCGGAGGTCGCTGAGGGTTTCGAGGTGGGTCCTGGCACGACGCAGGTGGCCGCCGGCGAGGATCTCCTCGACCAGATCCGGGGTACGGATGGCAATTTCGCCGAGGGCTTCAGACCGGTCGAAGAGCCAGAGGAGCAGTTCGAAGAACAGCGGGTTGGCCGACCAGGTTTCGTAGAGCGTGGACCGGTTGCCGTAGGCCTGGATGAAGCGGTCGAGCCGGGCCAGGACACGGTCGGGATCGGACAGGACGCCCGGGACGCGGCTTGGGGTGGAACGGAAGTGGGATCCGCCGGGGCAGATCGAGAGCAGGTTGGGGAGCAGGGCGCGGCCGAGTTGGCCGGTGCGTTGGGAGACGTGGGACCAACCGGGACCGTCGACGAGTTCGCGGATGCGTCGAGTGCTGAGGGCGGGGTCGCGGAATCCGTGTCGGCCCAGCAAGTTGAACCAGGCTTCTTCCCCTGCGCGGGTCGTGGGAGGGAGGTCCGGGGCGGGGTCGGAAGTGACGCGGTTGCCGAGGAACCGATCATAGATCGTCCGGACGCGATCGGCGTGGGTTCGGCGCTTCCCTTCAAACTCCGGGATTGAGCTGCAGCCCATGAGGCGGGCGATCCGGAGGAGTCCGGCTTCGTCCTGGGGAAGCGTGTGGGTCTGGCGGTTCTCGTCCATCTGGAGGCGATGTTCGACGTCGCGCCAGAACCGGTAGGCGTCGGCAAGACACGAGGCATCGGAGGACGAAAGGAGGTCGTACTCGGAGAGCTTGGAGAGGGTGGGGAGGGTGGTGGCGGACTGGAGGAAAGGCTGGCGTCCGGCATTGAGCAGTTGGAGGGACTGGGCGATGAACTCGATGTCGCGGATGCCTCCGCGACCGCGTTTGACGTCGCGATGGGAGTCGCCCTGGACGGCCTCGGTTTCGAGTCGGGACTTGGTGGCGGCGACTTCTTCGAGGAGGCCTTCGCTGAGAGAACGGGGGTGGCGAAACGACTGGATCGTCTCGAGGAATTCCGCGCCGAGTTGGCGATCGCCGGCGATCGGGCGGGCCTTGAGGAGCATGAGGCGTTCCCACGTCTGACCCCATTCGGCGTAGTAGGTTTCGTAGCTGTCGAGCGAGCGGGCGAGCGGTCCGGTGTCCCCCTCCGGGCGGAGTCGGAGGTCGACGCGGTAGAGTTGGCCGTCGGGGGTGATCCGGGCGACCTCGGACCCGAAGTGTTCCGCAAGGCGCCGGAAGAACTGGTGGTTGGGCATCGCGCCCGGCCGGGGTTCGGCGCGCGCCGCGGGCAGGTCGCGGAAGACGGTGCCTTCATCGCCGTAGACGAAGAGGAGGTCGACGTCCGAGCTGAAGTTCAATTCCTGTCCGCCGAGCTTGCCGAGCGCGAGGACGCAAAAGGGGGTGGGTACCCAGGGACCTCCCTGCGCCCGGTGCCAGGGTTCGCCGTGGCGGGACGCCAGTTGGGCGCGGACGATCCGGTAGACGCCGGCGAGACAGACATCGGCCAGGTCCGAGAGTTCGCGGGTGATGCCTTCGACCTGATCGACCCCGGCGAGGTCCCGTGCCGCGATGCGGAGGGATTCCCGTTCCCGGAACCGGCGCAGGGCGGTGAGCGCTGCGGCGTGATCGGCGCGGCCGATGGCCTCGTCGAGGAAGGTGGCGGACTCGAGTCGGAGGCCCTCAGCCCGGCGGGCATGGGCGATGGCGTCCGGTTTGAAGCAGGCAGAAGCCCAGGCGGGTTCGCGCAACAGGAGCGAGGCCAGGTAACTGGAACCGCCGGCGACGCGGACGAGGGCGCTGGCGGAATCGGGGCGGATCGACGTGATGAAGCGGGCAGAATCCGGGTGATGACGCAGTTCCTCCACGACGCGGCGGGCGCGGTCGGGATCCACGGCGAGGTTCCAGAATCGATTCCAGATGGAGGCGGGCACGGTAGGAGTCGCAGGGACCGTTTGGTCCGTCGGGGAAGGGAACCACGGAATCCGGTCCGGATGGAATGCCCTGTTGGGATTCCGGCTTTGCCCTTTCCGGGAACTGGATCGTGCCTATATTCCGCCCGCCATGCATGCCGTGACCACTGTTTCGCTGAGCCGCGATTGCGACGCCGTCCAGATCCCCGCGGGGAATGTCGTTACCTTGCCCGCAGGGACCGAGGTCGACATCACGCAGCGATTGGGAGGTTCGTTTACGGTCCACGCCCTGGGAGGGTTGTTCCGGATCGCGCCGAAGGATGCGGATGCGCTGGGGTTGCCTGTGGAGGAGCCTGGGGTGGCGCCGGTGGTCGAGGGGGCCGTGGATGAGAAGATGGTGTGGGAGACGCTGCGCTCCTGTTACGATCCTGAGATCCCGGTGAACATCGTGGACCTGGGCCTCGTGTACGACATGGGGGTCGAGGACCTGCCGAACGGGAACAAGAAGGTGTTCGTGAAGATGACCCTGACGGCGCCGGGATGCGGTATGGGTGCGACCATTGCAGGGGATGCCCAGCAGAAGCTGCTTTGCCTGCCGTCGGTCGAGGATGCGAGCGTGGAGATCGTCTGGGATCCGCCCTGGCACCAGAGCATGATTACGCCCGAGGGGCGTCGGTTGCTGGGGATTGAGTAAGGAAGGGCGGCAGAGGCTCGGAGGCAGTTCGACGTCTCGCTCCACCCGATGAGGATCCGCTTCGGTGGGGCGAGTGTCCCCACGAGCCGATCGATGAACGGCTCGACGGAGTCTCGCCCCACCCTGCTTCAAGCTTGAAACTTGAAGCTTCCCACCTCTTGCCACGGGCGGGGGCTGCCTCGTAAGTTCCCGGCCCCATGAGTCCTGGTGCAGAGTACCTCAGCCGAAGCCGACGTCTGGTTGACCGAGTGGAGGCGCAGTTGCCGGAGTTGAGGATGGCAGCCCGCTGGTTTTCGGAGACGATCCTCGCAGGTCGGATGGTCCACCTGTTCGGATCGGGGCACAGTCGGATTCTGGTCGAGGAGATGTGGCCGAGATACGGATCCTTTCCGGGGTTCAATCCGATCGTCGAATTGTCGTTGAGCTTCCACAACCTGGTCGTCGGGGCGAATGGGCAGCGGCAGGCAATGTTTCTGGAGAATGTGTCGGGGTTGGCGGCGCGGATCCTCCGGAACTACGACCTTTCACCGCAGGACACGGCGTTGGTGGCTTCTTCGTCCGGTTGCAATGTGGTCCCGATCGAGATGGCGGAAGAGTTCCGTCGTCGTCGGGTTCGGGTGGTGGCGGTGATCTCGAAGCAGCACTCGGACAAGAGCAAGAGCCAGCGTGCCGACGGGAAGAAGCTTCAGGATTTTGCGGATCTGGTCTTGGACACGGGGGCGCCGGTAGGGGACGCGATGGTTCGCATTCCGGGTCTGGAAACGCCGGTGGCGCCCGGGTCGACGGTGGGCGGTTGCCTGCTGATCAATGCGATCAAGGCGGAGTTGGCGGATCGATTGACGCGGGCTGGGCATCCACCGCTGGTGCTGACGGCCGGGGCGGTGGTGGGGAAAGAGAAGGCGACGGAGCTGTTCGAGGCGGCCTACGACGAGCATGCGCGGCGTCTGGCGCGGTTGTATGCGAACATCGGGGCGAAGCCTGCAGCTGGGCCCGTGCGTGATCCGGAACCTGCGCCCGCGCCGAAGACGGCGTCAGCCCGGCCAGTGGATCGGGGCGAGCGTCGGGAGGTTTCCCGGCCGGTTCATCGCGAGGCTGCACCGATCCGGGAGCGCTCGGGAGTTGGTGAACGGTCTTCGAGTGATCGTTTTCCGGAGCCTCTTGCGAGAGCCCGCCGGGCACCGGTTGAGGATCGGGAGCACCGTCCGTCCGGGTGGAGTCCGGGTGGTGGCGCGTCGTCCGAGGGAATGAAGCCCACCCGTACTTCGGATCGGGATCGGGACGTGATTCCGGCCTCGCATGGCCGGCGGAGCCGCCACGGATGAAGGCTCGGGTGCTGTTGGTGGAGTGCGCGGACCGACCGGGTTTGGTGCACGGGGTCACCGGTGTGCTTCTGTCGCACGGGGCGAACGTGGTGGGGAACCAGGAGTTCGTCGACCGCACGGCGGGCCGGTTCTTCATGAGGACTGAGTTCGAGCCGGCTCGGTCGGAGGGGGTGGTGGGTCTTGAGGGTGAAATCGCAAGGGTACTGCCCGACGGGGCTCAGGTGCGGTTGGCATCGGCGGAGCCCAAGCGGGTGGTGATCCTGGTTTCGAAGGAGCATCATTGCCTGTCCGACCTGATCGTTCGGCATCACTTTGGGGACCTGCATGCGGAGTTGGTCGGCGTGGTCAGCAACCACGCGTTGATGGAGGGTTTCGTGGCGCGGTTTGGGATTCCGTTCCGTGCGGTGCCTGCGGACGGGTTGGAGCGTTTGGATCACGAGGCGCGGTTGCTGGAGGAGATCCGGTCGCTGAAGCCGGACGTGTTGGTTCTGGCGAAGTACATGCGGGTTTTGAGTCCGGGTTTTGTGGCCCGATTTCCTTCGCAGATCATCAACATCCATCACTCCTTCCTGCCGGCATTCGTTGGAGCGCGGCCTTACCATCAGGCATTCGCGCGCGGGGTGAAGGTGATTGGTGCAACGGCGCATTTCGTCACGGACGAGTTGGATGCGGGGCCGATCATCGTCCAGCAGGTGCTGCCGGTGGATCATACCCGGAGCGCGGAGGATCTGGCCCGGGCGGGTCGGGACGTCGAGAGCTTTGCCTTGTCGCAGGCGCTGCGATTGGTGCTGGAGGACCGGGTGTTCCTGTGTGGCAACCGGACGGTGATCTTCGACTGACGCTGGAGCGGGTGCAGGATCCGCCAAGGGAACCCGGTTGATTTGCCATGGCCCTCGCGGATACGGAAGGGGCATGGAATCGAATCCCCTGCGGACGTCGGTGATTGGCAGTTATCCGTTTCCGGGTTGGCTGGAGATGGCCTCGCAGAACCTGGCTGCGTTCGGCCCTGAAGATTTGGCGGAGTTGCAGCGCGACGCGGTGGTCGTGGCGGTGCATGACCAGGTGGAGGCGGGGTTGGATGTCATCACGGACGGCGAGCAGACGCGGTTGGACTTCAACCTGTCGTTCTATGGGTACCTCGAAGGGATTGCATTGGAGTCGGCGTCGCCGCGGCGGTTTGGTCCGCCGGCCCATGACCAGCGCGGACGGCATGCGATCACGAGCGAGTTGAAGGCGTCGCGCGGGCTCGGGGTTGTGGAGGAATTCGAGCGGTTGAAGCAGGTGGTCCACGCTGGGCATCCGGGCTTGCCAGCCACCTTGAAGGCTTCGGTCCCGGGACCCTACACGCTGAGCGGGCGGTTGGTGCCAAACGCGGCCTTGGGTTATGCGGATCGGTGGGCGGTTGCGGAGGCGCTGTTGCCACTGGTGCGCACCGAACTCGAGCGTTTGGTGGCGGCGGGTTGCCGGGAAATCTCGGTCGATGAACCTTCCATGAGTTGCTACGCGTACCGGGAGGACACGCGACGATTCGTGGACCTGTTCAATCGGACGGTGGAGACCGTCCGCGGGCGCACGCGGGTCTGCACCCATCTGTGCTTCGGGAACTACAAGGCGCGTGCCGTGGGGCCGCGTCAGATTGCACCGATGTTCCCCGCCTTCCTCGATTTCCACTGCGACGAGATGCACGTGGAGATGGCGAGCCGGGAATTTGCCGAACTGGAGTTGATCCGGTTGATCGCCCAGCGATGCGATGCAGCGGTGGGCGTGGTGGACGTGAAGAGCTATTACATCGAGACGCCGGACGACATCGCGCGTCGGATCCGGCGTTGCCTGGAGCATGCGCCGGCGGACCGGTTGGTGTTCGCTCCGGACTGCGGGTTGAGCCAGACAGCGCGATGGGCTTCGCGGCGCAAGCTGGCGGCGATGGTCGCCGGTGCGCGGAAGGTGCGGGAGGAACTCGGGTTGCGTGCGGTTGGCTGAGGGTGGAGGGTGCCGGTCAGATGGCGAGGCGAAGCAAGAGCAAGGGACCTGGGCCAACCCCGGGCCAAAGGAACCGTGGATTGGGGTTGGCGGGCGCGATTGTTTTGCTGGCCTCGTTGGTTCCGGAATTGTCTCTGTTTGCCGAGACCTTCGAGGTTCCTGGTCTGCTTGGGGCCGAGGAGTATGTCGTTGAACGGCGCGAAGGCTGGCTTCCGTTTTCGTCCCGCCGCGCCGTGTTGTCTGGGGATATCCGATGCCGGCGTATTGGGGTTGGGGTTGAACCGGGCGAAGCGCGCCTTCTGACGACCCAGGTGGTTGTTCGGGTGAGGCAGGGCGTGGATGTCGAGCGCCTCGCAGCGGAGGTCGGTGCCGTTCGGGTGCGGTCCCTCGAAACCGAGTTGGGTGTGGTTGCCATGGAAGCCGGAGATCCCGGGGAGGGAGTCCTCGAGTTGCAGCGGCGTTTGCGTGGTCGGGCCGAGGTGGATTCCGCCTGGGTCCAGTTGACGTCGAACCGGTCTGCCCGGGCCCTGCCCAACGACCCCTATCTGCTGCGCCAATGGAATCTCAACAATACCGGCCAGTCCCGGGGTACTGTCGGCGCGGATGCGCGGGTCTTTTCCGCGTGGGAGGCGGGGTTCACGGGCAAGGATGTCCTTGTGGCGGTGGTGGACGATGGCTTTGAACTCACGCATCCGGATCTTGCTGCCAACCTTCGGTCGGATCTCGGGTGGGACTACCGGAGCGATGACGCCAACCCCTCGGCCGAGGGACTCGATGGGTTTGGCGAGGATGGTCGTCCGCGGGCGGACGCGCATGGGACGGCGGTCTCGGGCATCATTGCCGCCGTGGCGGACAACAGGCTTGGAATAGCCGGGATCGCGCATGGGGCGCGGGTAGTACCCGTCCGGGCACTTCAACGGACGATGACCGACCTGCAGGAGGCCTCCGCGTTGGGGCACCGCGCTGCGATGGTCTCGGTCTCCAACAACTCCTGGGGCCCGGATGACGACGGCAAGGTGATCGTGTCGCCGGGAGTCCTGGCGGAGACAGCGCGCGAAACCGGCGTGCGGGACGGCCGGGGAGGGCGAGGAATCGTTTATGTGTGGGCGGCTGGGAATGGGGGGGAACAGGAAGACGACGCCAATTATGATGGATACGCCAACTCGATCTACGCCGTGGCGGTCGGTGCGTTGACGGACAAGGGAACCCGGTGTGCGTACAGCGAGGTGGGGGCCTGCCTGGCGGTATCGGCGCCCTCGGGTTACGACGCGGTGCGGCGCCCGGGCACCTGGACGACGGACCTGATTGGCAACCGCGGTTACAACAACAGCTCCGTCACGGACGACATTTCGGACAACCGGTTCACGTCGGGTTTCAATGGAACGTCCGCGGCAGCGCCGGTGGTGTCGGCGGTGGTGGCGCTGATGCTGGAGGCGAATCCGCGGTTGGGCTGGCGAGATGTGAAGGAGGTCCTCCTCCGGAGCGCGGCGAAGACGGATCCGGCGAACCCGGGTTGGTTCACGAATGGGGCAGGGTTGCGCTTCAACCACGAGTACGGTGCCGGACGGGTCGATGCGGCCGCAGCGGTGCAGTTGGCCCGGGCTTGGACGAACCTTCCGCCGCAGGCGCGGATCGTCCGGACGCGGGTTACGCGGGATCTGTTGTATCTCCCGGACGGCGATCCGGGCGGGATCCAGCATCGGTTCGTGTTCGGCGAGGATTTCCGGGTGGAACAGGCGCGGTTGAAGGTCGAAATCACCCATCCGGCCCGGGGCGAGTTGCAGATCGAGTTGGTGTCGCCGTCCGGGACGGTGAGCCGGCTATGGTCGCCCCACGCGGATTCGAACCACGACCTGCGACACCGGTTCATGTCGGTGTTCAACTGGGGAGAACCGGCCGCGGGCGAATGGGTGATCCGATTGGTGGATTTCGTGCCCGAGAAGGCGGGCTTCCTGAGCGGGTTGGAGTTGGAGTTGTTTGGGTCGCGTCCGGATCCTGAGGTCCGGCTTTCGGGGAGCATCGGGGCGAAGGGGGGATTCGAGCTGGTCCTGGCGGGACGACCGGGGGCGCGGGGCAGGGTGCAGCGGGCCGGGCGGTGGGGAGAATGGACGGATCTGGGGTTGGTTGTGATCGGTGAGGCCCCGATCGTCTTCGAAGACCTGACTTCGTCCGGGGACGGAGCGTGGTATCGGTGGGTGCAGGAACCATGAGGGGGCAAGGTCTGTTCTTGAAAGTTCCGCGCTGAATCCGCGAAGTACGCGCGGCGTGCCGGTATTTTTCGGGCCGCCCCATAACCATTCATGAGTCTGCAACGTGTAACTTCGGTGGCGGCCGCGGCGATGATCGCGGGTGCCGTGTGTGCCCAGGACAAGCCCGACCTCAAGGATCCCAAGCTGCGTGCCAGCTACGCCCTGGGCGCGGACATCGGGTCCAACCTCAAGCGGCAGGAACTGGACCTGGACGCCAAGGCCCTCGCGGCCGGCATCTCGGATGCCATCGGTGGCAAGACGGCGCTGACGCCGGCCGAGGTTCAGGAGACGCTCGCGGAGTTGCGCAAGCAGTACATGGCGCAGATGGAATCGAAGGCGAAGGTCGCCGGTTCCAAGAACCTGAAGGACGGCGAGGACTTCCTGGCGGCGAACGGCAAGAAGGATGGCGTCAAGACGACGGCCTCCGGCCTCCAGTACAAGGTCATCAAGTCCGGTTCCGGCGCGACGCCGAAGCCCTCGGACGAGGTCAAGGTCCACTACCACGGCACGCTGATCGACGGCACGGTGTTCGACAGTTCGGTGGAGCGGGGTGAGCCGATCTCGTTCCCGGTCACTGGCGTGATCCCGGGTTGGGTCGAGGCGCTGCAGTTGATGAAGGTCGGCGACAAGTGGCAGATCTACATTCCTTCCAAGCTCGCCTACGGCGAACGGGGATCCGGTCCCAAGATCGGGCCGAATGCCGCGTTGATCTTCGACGTGGAGCTCCTCGGGATCGAAGGCGGAGCGAAGTAACTGTTTGGAAGCCGGACCGGGGTTGAAGCCCGGTCGGATTCCTGTGACGCGTCACCCTGGTTTGTCCGGGGTGGCGCGTTGTCGTTTGCGGAGTCGACGGTTGGGCGGCGGTGCGTGCGGTGGGAAAAAGAAAAAGGCGGTTCCGCCGGAGCGGAACCGCCGTTGAAGGAATCGTCCGGATCAAGGACCGGCCGAAATCCCGAATGACTCAGGCCTTGGCGCCCTGCTCATCGATGTTGACGGCCTTGTAGCCGCCCTTGCTCTTGAAATAGAGCAGGATGAGGACGTAGCAGAGTGCCATGAGCGCCGGCACAGCGGAGGTCCACTTCAGTGCCATGCGGCCACCGACGAGGTTGGCCTCGGCGAGGAGCGGCTTGGCCGCGATCTGCTCGGGGGTGAGCTTGGTGACATCTCCATCCAGAACAGCAGCCTTCTTCGATCCGTCGAGACCGGTGATCTGCTTGAAGAACAGGAACTGGCTGGGCTTCTCGGCCTTGTAGAGATCGTAGGTGGCCTTGCTCTTGGACTCGAGGTGCTCGGCAGCAAAGCGGTCCTGCTTGTAGCCGATGCCGGGACCGCCGAGGAGACCGGCGGAGAGCATGCCCACGCCGCCGATGGCGCCGATGGTGATGGCGCCACCCTTCGGGAAGCGGTCAGAAACCACGCCGAGCATCGTGGGCCAGAGGAAGGTCTTGCCGCAGGCGTAGACGGTCGCAGCGACGACGCAGGCGGCGATTCCGTTTGCCGTGCTGAGGAGATTCAGGCCGATGCAGCCGAGGACTGCGCTGACCGCCAGAAGGCCCAGCGGCGAGATGCGGTGAACGATCGGCCCGGCGACGAAGCGGAGGGCGAACATGAGGGCCGAGGTGTAGACGAAGAGCAGGATGCCATTCGCGGGGCTGGCCATGATGGCGCCGGTGATCTGGCCGATCCAGGAGTCCGTGCCGAGTTCGACGTAGCCGACGAGGGCGTGGACGAACAACAGGAACAGGAGCAGCGGCGCAGCGAACTCGGAGAGCATCGAACCGATGCCGACACCCTTGGTGCTGGCTTCGGACTTCGGGAAGTTCTGGCCGAGGCACATCACACCGTACAGGACGACCGGGACCAGGAAGAGCGCCCATTGCACTTCCCAGCTGGTGTGGCCGGCGACACCGCTCTTCGCATCGAATGCGTAGTTGGCGAGTGAACCGAGCACGAGGCCGGCGGGCCAACCGGCGTGGAGGATGTTGAGGTAGTGGGTCCGGTTACGGGGGAAGCAGGTGGCGACGAGCGGATTCACCACGGCTTCAGCGAGGCCGTTTCCGATCGAGAAGAGGATCTGACCCCACTTGAGCAGATTGTAGGCAGCGGCCTGATTGTGGGCCTCACCGTAAGCCGGGGAGGCGCCCAGGCAGAGCGCGGCGCCGACGAAGTGGCAGAGGAAGGCGGCGATCATCAGCTTGCCGTATCCGACGACATCCGCGAGGAGTGCGCCGAAGAGGATGATCAAGCCGAAGCCGACCAGGCCGAAGCCGGTGATCTCACCGGATTGCTGCTGGGTGAAGCCGAACTGCGCGGACCAGTCATCGAGGATGCCGCCGCGGACGCCGAAGCCGACGCCGGCAGCCAGGATGGCCATGAAGCCGGCCCATAATAGCCTGTGCGCGTTGGGCGCTACGGCATCGTTGTTTCCGTTACTCATGATGCGATACGAGTTGGTTTGATCTGTGGGTGTACTAGGCGTGGTCACCGGGTTGCTGCGGGGCCCTGAAGCTTTGGCTGGAGACAGCCAGAAGCGGGTCGCCGGGCATCACGGAGTGTTCCGGGATGCCCAAGGGCTCAGTCTTGCCGATGAACTTTTGTTGGCACATGCCTGCGCAAAACCGTCCCACAGGTCTGGCTGGCGACCCAATGCAACCATAGCGTGGAGACGGAAGATGGCGCGTAGTGAACGCGGGGGGGGCGGCGAGCGCAACGGAAAACACGGCTGACCCGTGGCAGCCGAGGTAACGAGGCGGGGCGCACGGAGAGTTCCCAGTCGCCAGATTCCTCGCCCTGCCTCGTGACCTCGGCAGCTACGGACCGGGAGTAGCCGACGAGGTGACGAGGCGGGGTGTGGGATCAGCCTCCTGACGTCGACTGCTACCCTCAACCGTACCAGCTGAGGCAGCGAGGCTGGCCCTGGATCGCTCGTTTCCCAACTCTCCGCTTCAAAGTCCTTTTGGGATTTGGCAACAAGGGCAGACCGAAATGAGATCCGCGATTGTGGTCATGGTAGCGGCCCTGCTGGGAGTCGGCTGCGGGAGTCGTTCTGAGACGGGCAGTGCTGCGTCGAAAGACCCGGTGTTGGCCCGCTGGCGTTTTGTGGGTGGCCAGACCCTGCGGGGGCAAAGCAATGCCCCCGTGGTGCGGGACGTGATGTCCCTACCCGAGGCGACGGGCATCGGGTCGCGGTTGGGAACCAACCTGACCCGGCTGATCCTGGACCGGATCCCGGGATCGCGTGGGCGCGCGGTGGAAGGGCAGTTGTATCCACTGGTTCAGGCCGTGCTGGACCATGAGAGCGCGGGCGAGATCACGGCGTCGGGTTGGGTGGTGGCGATCCGGGCGGGTGACCTGCCGGCGGCGGCGATGGGTCAGGCATTGGCACTTCTTCCGAGGCCCGGCGGGGCAGCGGCGCCTGCCATGCTCGTGACGAATGGCTGGTGGATGGCCGCTTCTTCGCCGACCGCACTGGCCAAGTCCGCGGCCTTGCCGGCGGCGACTCCGGGGAGCGTGCTGAATGGCGACTTCGACCTTCCGGCCCTGTTTGGTGCCGGGCATGAGGCCTTGCCTTCGGTGAACCTTTCGGTGGGGACGAGCAACGCCACGGTGCGGACTTCGGCGACGCTGAAGTTCGCCAAGGCGCCCTTGGGGGAACTCGAGGGCTGGAAGGTGCCGGATGATTTCATCCGGGATCCGATCATCCGGTTCAGCGCCCTGCGCGGCGCGGGACCGCTGATCGACAGCGTCGAGTGGTTGCGGACGCTGGCCGGCGGGGCAGGACCTGGACAGGTGGTCTCGTGGGCTCAATCCGGCGTGACGTTCCGGAACTGGTTTGCAGTGCCAGTCGAGGACACCGCGGGGCGCATCGAGAAGATCCATTCGAACCTCCAGCCTTACTTCGGCACCACGAATGACCCGGGCCGCTACACGGGTCGGTTGGTGGTGAACTCGAATCGCTCGGCGGTCACGGTGTTCGACCTGAAAGCCTGTTTCCCGATGGTCGGGGCGGTGAAGCAGAACGGTCAGTCGTTCCTGCTGACGAGCTTCATCCCGGGTGAGAAGAGCGACCGCAGAATCCCGGCCGAGCTCCTGGGCCAGATCAACCGGACGAACCTGGCCTTCTACGAGTGGGAGATCACGGGCGAGTCGGCCCGGAACTGGAATGTCCTCGCCCAGTTCAACCAACTGTCGCAGCGGCGGGCACCGAATCCGATCGGGGCAAAGGCATTCCGCTGGATGCTCGCGACGACGCCGAAGCTGGGGAACGCCGTGACCCAACTCGAGCGCCGCACGCCGACGGAGTATCTCTTCACGCGCAAGTCGGACATCGGGTTCAACGGACTGGAATTGGTCCTCCTGACCCGGTGGATCGACGATGGTTTCCCGATCCTCGCCGGCAAGGTTCCCGCACTTTCACCTCCTCTTCCCGTCAAGCCGTGAGCAACGAACTGAAGCTGGGGGTCAACATCGACCACGTCGCCACCCTCCGGGAGGCCCGGTATCGGGGACTCCCCGTCGGTGAACCGGATCCGGTGGAGGCGGCGCTGGTGGCGGAGCAGGCGGGTGCGGCCGGCATCACGGCTCACCTCCGTGAGGATCGCCGGCATATCATCGACCGCGATGTGCGTCGGTTGCGGGATTCCATCCGCACCCGGCTCAACCTCGAGATGGCGGTGGTGCCGGAGATCATCGAAATCGCCTTGGGCATCCGACCCGAGATTGTTTGCCTGGTTCCGGAGAAGCGGACCGAGGTGACGACGGAAGGTGGGCTGGACGTGGCGGGCAACGAGTCCTTGATCCGCGATACCTGTTCCCGGATGCGGGATGCGGGGATCGAAGTGAGCCTGTTCCTGGATCCGGATCCGGTGCAGGTCGAGGCGGCGGCGCGCACGGGGGCTGAGTTCATTGAATTGCACACCGGAGCGTACGCCGAGGCTTTCGACCAGAAGCGCGAGCGCAACGTCGAGTTGGAGCGATTGGTGGCGGCTTCGAAGCTGGCGCACGGGCTGGGTCTGAAGGTCAACGCAGGCCACGGATTGAACGTCCGGAACCTGCCCCTGCTCCACATCGTTCCCCACCTGATCGAGTTGAACATCGGTCACAGCCTCATGAGTCGGGCGATATTCGTGGGATTGCCCGAAGCCATCCGTGAGTTCCTCGCGGTGATGGCGGGGTACCGGGGTTGATGGCTCGGGGGGCAACCCGCCCCACCCTGGATTGAGCCGGGGAGTTCGTCCGCGAGTCCAACCACCCGGTGGATGATCCCTTGATCCTGGAGGCGAAGGCGTTGGCGCCCGGGATCGAGGAAAGTGCGGGGAATGGTCGAATGGAATTCCCCTCCCGTGGAGGAGGGAACAAAGGAGGCAGTAACAAAGGAGGCGGTAACAAAAAACCCCTCCGAGGGAGGGGTGCTTTCGAGGAGTGGTGCCCGCGACAGGACTTGAACCTGTACGATGTTACTCACTAGAACCTGAATCTAGCGCGTCTGCCAATTCCGCCACGCGGGCTCCGCGAGCCGTGAAAATGGTTATCCAAGGGCGTTCGCTCAAGACCTTTTTGTGGGAAAGTTGAACCACGCTTGTCGTTCGGGGTGGGCATTCGAACCCAAACCAACGGACGAAAGTGCCCGGATCGCCACCGGGTGTACCGGAGTTGGCAAAAAAAAGGAGGGGGCAGTAGATGCCCCCTCCCTTTGGAAGATTGCTGGGATCAGGCTTTGGCGGCCTTCGATGCCTTCGAGGCCTTCGGTGCCTTGGGTTGCTTCACCTTGACCCACTTGTGGGTGCGGGCAGAGGTCAGCACGGCATCGACCACGTAGTCCGTGGCGAGGCCGTCGGCGAAATCGGGCTTCGCCGGGGCGCCGGTTTCCAGACCCTTGAGGAAGTCGGCAACCTGATGGACGAACGAGTGCTCGTATCCGATCTGCAGGCCGGGGACCCACCAGTTCTTGATGTACGGATGGTCACCGTCCGAGACGTGGATCGAGCGCCAGCCGCGGAGGTTGCTCTCGTCCTTGTGGTCAAACCACTGGAGGCGGTGGAGGTCGTGGAGGTCCCACTTGAGGGAACCGTGCTCGCCGTTGACCTCGAAGGTGTAGAGGGCCTTGTGACCCCGGGCGTAGCGGGTGGACTCGAAGAGGCCGAGGGCGCCGTTGTTGAAATGGCAAAGGAACGCGCAGGCGTCGTCGATCTTCACCTTCTCGACCTTGCCGCTGACGGTATGCTTCCGCTCCTTGATGAACGTTTCCGTCATGGCATTGACGTCGGCGATGCCGCCGTTGAGCCAGAGGGCGGTGTCGATGCAGTGGGCGAGGAGGTCACCGGTGACGCCGGAGCCGGCGGCCTTGGCGTCGAGACGCCAGAGACCTGCGCCGCCCTGGGGCAGTTCGGGAGAGATCGTCCAATCCTGGAGGAAGTTGGCGCGGTAGTGGAACACGCGGCCGAGGCGTCCCTCATCGATGAGTTGCTTGGCGAGAACCACGGCCGGGCAACGACGGTAGTTGTACCAGACCATGTTGGGCACGCCGGCCTTGGCGATGGCAGCGACCATCTTCTCGGCTTCCTTCGGGTTCATCGCGAGCGGCTTCTCGCACAGGATCATCTTGCCGGCCTTGGCAGCGGCGGTGGCGATCTCGGCGTGAAGGTTGTTGGGGACCGCGATGTCGATGAGGTCGATGTCGTCCCGGGCGATCAGCTTCTTCCAGTCGGTCTCGATCGTCTGGTAGCCCCAGCGCGTGGCGAAGGCCTTGAGCTTCTCCTCGTCGCGGGCGCAGACGGCCTGACGGACGAGTTCGTACTCGGAGTCGAAGAAGTTGCCGACCTTGGCGTAGGCGTTGGAGTGGGCTCGGCCCATGAAGCCGTAGCCGATGAGCCCGATGCGGATCTGTTTCTTGGCCATAACTGGTGATGCTCGTTGAATGATCTGCCGGAGCAGGACGGGTCAGCCGTCTTGCTGCCGGGGAACTGCGGAAAGGCTATGGAGGCGATGCTTCCCGGGGAAGGGGGAAGTGCGGGCTTCGTCAGGAGTTCGCGGCATCCGGATGCGGGCGGCGGCGGAAGAGGATGGCGCAATGGCCGATGGTCCAGACGAGGTGGCTGCGGGTGGAACTGGCGAGCTGTGGGGAGAGTTCGTGCTTCTGTTCCTTCAGACCGGTGAACTTCACCTTCACGAGTTCGTGGAGTTCGAGAGCCTGGTCGAGGCTCTTGATGAGTTCGGGAGTAAGACCGGCGTGGCCGACCTTGATGACGGGATCCAGCGATTGGGCCCGGCTCTTGAGCTGGCGCACCATCGCGTTGGGAAGTTTTTCCAGGGCGTCGCCTGGCGTGGACGGGGTTTCGTTCGACATGAAAATTCAGAGTTTCTGGATCTTGGAAAGCAGGCCCGTTGTGCTGCGGCCTGGGAGGAAGGGGATGAACACGATCCGGCCGCCGTGGGATTCCACCGCATGCCGTTCGTCCTGATTGATCGTGTCGATCGTATAGTCGCCGCCCTTCACGTACACGTCGGGCTGGGCAACACCCAGAAAGCGGATGGCGCGTACTTCCGGGAAGACGCACACCGCGTCCACGCAACCGAGGGCGGCGAGGACTCGGGCTCGGTCGGTCTCGGGGACGACGGGTCGGGTGGGCCCCTTGAGTTCGCGGACGGATCCGTCGCCGTTCAGTCCGAGGAGCAGGAGATCCCCCTCGGCCCGGGCGGCTTCGAGGTAGCTGACGTGACCGGCGTGAAGCAGGTCGAAGCAACCATTGGTGACAACGACCTGCCTGCCGGCTTGACGCTGCTGCTCCCGCCAGGCGGGCAACGCGGCGGCAGTCAGGATTTTTTCGGCGGACGACATGACCTCGGCAGCCTAACGCAGGACGGGCCGGGGGTGCGCCTTTTTTCTCGGAGGGCTCCGTGCGGATCACTTGAATGGAGTACGAAGGGCGGGTGGCGCGGGAGTCACGATTGCATTCCGAGGGACAGGGGAGCCAAGGCGGCCCTTGACCTTTTCTCCACGGTAGGGATGCTGCGCGGCTCCTCATCGGGGGAATTCGCGCTTATGCAGCACATCCGTAACATTGCAATCATTGCCCACGTCGATCACGGCAAGACGACGTTGGTGGACTGCCTACTGAAGCAGTCGGGAACTTTCCGTGCCAACCAGGCTGAGACGCAGGTGGAGCGTCTGATGGATTCGATGGACCTTGAGAAGGAAAAGGGCATCACCATCCGGGCCAAGAACGCGGCCTTCAAGTACAAGACCTACCACATCAATATCGTCGACACCCCAGGCCACGCTGACTTCGGCGGCGAGGTCGAGCGGATCATGAACATGATCGACGGTGTGTTGCTGGTGGTGGACTCGGCCGAGGGTCCGCAAGCCCAGACGCGCTTCGTGCTCCGCAAGGCGCTGGAGGCGGGAGCCAAGCCGATCGTGGTCATCAACAAGATCGACCGCGAGAACGCGAATCCGAAGAAGGTGCTCGATCAGGTGTTCGAGCTCTTCATGTCGCTGAACGCGACGGACGAGCAGCTGGACTTCCCGTTCATCTATTGCTCGGCGAAGATGGGTTACGCGAAGCTCGAACTCGACCACGTGACCGACACGATGGAACCGCTGTTCGACGCCGTCGTGAAGCACATCCCCCCGCCGCGCGCTCATGCGGGCGACGGATTCCAGCTGCTGGTCGCCAACCTCGACTACAGCGACTACATGGGTCGTATCGCCTTCGGAAAGATCTATTCCGGCAAGGTGAGCGTGGGTGATCCCGCGATCTGCCGCCACGGCGACGGTCGCGTGACGAAGGGCAAGATCACCATGGTCTACCACTTCGAGGGCATGAAGCGGATCGAGGTCAAGGAAGCCCATGCCGGCGACATCGTCGGTCTGGCCGGCTTCGAGGACGTCTTCATCGGCGAGACGATCTGTGACTCGGACGTGCGCCCCGGGTTGCCGTACATCCCCGTCGATCCCCCGACGATCCAGATGGAATTCGCCGTGAACGACGGCCCGCTGGGTGGCACGGACGGCAAGTTGGTGACCGCACGTCACCTCTGGGAACGCCTTGTCCGCGAAATCCGGACCAACGTTGCGCTCCGCATCGCCCAGACCTCCGACCCGAAGATCTTCGCGGTCTCCGGCCGCGGTGAGATGCAGATCGCGATCCTGGTGGAGCAGATGCGCCGCGAGGGTTACGAGGTGCTCGTCTCCCGTCCTGAAGTGCTCTGGAAGAGGGGTGAGGATGGCAATCCCCAGGAGCCGATCGAGAAGCTGTTCGTCGAAATCCCGTCCGAGAACCTTGGTTCGGTGATGGAGAACCTCTCCTTCCGGAAGGCCCAGATCACGAACATGAACCATGTCGGATCGCAGGTCTCGGTCGAGGCCCTGATCCCGATGCGCGGTTTGATCGGGTTCGAGACCGATCTGGTGAACATGACCCGCGGCATGGGGGTGATGAGCCACCTGTTCCACGAGTACGGCGAGGACCGCGGCGAGATCGCGGCCCGCAAGAACGGATCGCTGGTCGCGATGGAAGCCGGCGAAGCGACGTCCTACGCCCTCAACATGGTCCAGGAGCGCGGTCGTCTGATGGTGGAACCCGGCGAGCAGGTCTACGTCGGCATGATCATCGGCGAGAACGCCCGCGAGGCCGACATTCCGGTCAATGCTGTGCGTGAGAAGAAGCTGACGAACATGCGTTCGCAGGGCGACGGCAAGGGCATCCAGTTGAACGCGCCGTTGAAGCTCACGCTGGAGCGCGCGCTGGAGTACATCGACGTCGACGAGTACGTCGAGGCCACGCCGCACCACCTGCGGTTGCGCAAGAAGATCCTCGATGAGAACGCCCGCAAGCGTTCCGAGAAGTCGCGCGTCATCAAGTTCGTCGAGGATCAGGCCGCGCGCTGATCCTTGAACGTCGGTTGACGTCTGGCACACGGGCCGGGTCGCAAGACCCGGCCCGTTGGCTTTTCCTCGGATTCAACCTTGAAACCGGAAACTCCGCCGTGCCCAGAGTTCCAGCCATGGCGAAGCTGGGCATCCTGATTTCGAGCGCGCCGGATCGACCTTCGTTCCGGCACGGCGTCCAGTTTGCCGAGGCGGCCCTGGGGCGCGGTTTGGATGTCTACCTGTACTGCCTGGACGACGCGGTTTCCGGGGTGCGCGATGCAGCCCTGCAAGGGTTGAAGGCCCGGGGGCTCAAGCTCTACGCCTGCGCTTACGGTGCCCATCAGCGCAATCTTCCCGTGGATGATTCGGCTGCCTATGCCGGATTGACCGTGGTCAGCGACCTCGTCGCGGGCACGGACCGGTTCGTGAGCTTCGATTGATCCTCCGCCCATGCCTTCGCCCATTTCACCTACCGCTCCCCGCCGCCCGCTGGTGGTGTTCGTTGTCACCAGCGATCCGCGTGAGACGCACCGTCCAGCCGAGGCGATCCGTGTCGCGGCCGGGTTGGGCGCGTGGAAGAAGGCGGACGTCCGGGTGTACTTGCGCGGCGCGGCGATCCGCGGCCTGGGCGAGTGGGTGGACGACCTCAAGATGGAGGATGACTTCACCCGTTACCTGCCGATCATCCGCGACTGGGGTCATCCCGTGTGGGTGCAGGCGGGCGCTGCCGAGATCGCGGACCTCGGCGAAGCCACCGCACCGTTCGAGGAACTGGACGATGCGGAACTGGCGAAGCGGTGCGCGGGCGCGACGTCGGTGTTGCGTTTTTGAGTTTTGATTCCGATGAAGCCCCTCCTCCATCTGCTGAACGGAGCGCCGGATGAACTGGTGCAGAAAGTCATCGAGGCCCAGCGCACCGCCGGGTTGCCGGTCGAGGTCATCCGCCTCGATGAGGTGAAGGACTGGGGCGAGGTCGTGGACCGGGTGATGCAGGCCGACAGTGTGTCGACCTGGTAAAGGTCCTCTGCCCGAGACGCAGGAAGGGCGGCTTGACCTGGCGTGGCAGGCGGGCTCTTTTCGAACGTATGCACTCCCTCGTTTCCCTTCTCCTTGAGGGCGTCCGTCCCGCCCACCTGCTCCGTGTTTCCGGCGTAGCCGTCGGCTTGTTCTTGCCCAGCGCGGTATTCGGCCAGCAGCCGAGCAGCCCGGTGGACGTGAATCAGGACGGAGTTCCCGACCTGATGGAACTCTACCAGTACTTCGGAGGCGGGACCTCAGGCACGGTGGCAGTCCACAGGGCCATCCATGCGGACAATGCTCTGTTGACCTCGCCCTCCGGTGGGGCCGGGTTCGAGGTTGGGGCATCCCTCGATGGGAACCTGACGCCCGCCAGTTATGCCGCGGTTTCCGCGTATGGCTATTACGGGTTCCGATTCCGCGCGGCGGATGGCCTCCACTACGGTTGGTTTCTGGCCGGCCAGCCAGTCATGCCGGGGGGTGGATTCTGGCCCAATTTCAACGGAGTCACCGTCAGGGGATCTGGTTATAATCGGATACCGGATGCGCCATTCACGGTGGGAACTCCGACTTCCTCGGTGCCGGTTCCCATCCCGATCGTGTTGAAGGCTTCCGTTGTCGGCGGACGGTTGCGACTCAGTTGGACCGGGAGCGCTTCTTCAGGGTTCCTGGTTGAAAGCCGGGCGCTCCGCCCCGATGCCAAGTGGACTTTCTTGCAGAGCGTCTCCTCGGGTAAGCAACTGGACGTCGAACTGAGCGGCGAGGGACGGATGTACCGCGTGGTCCAGAATTGAGCGGCGCAGCGACGCGGTGACGGGATGGGGACGGGGTGGCGTCGGCATCGAAGCGGGCAGGAGTGGGAAGGTTTTCCGCAGAGGTGCTGAGGCGATGAGGAGGGGTCGACCATCGCTGACGTCGCTATCGTTGTTCTAAACCCGACCTTCATTCCTTCGCACCCTCGCGGCTTCGCGCGAAAGGTGGCAATGGGGTCAGATCTGTCCATTGCCCCTGTTCGCCAGTGCTGTGTGAGGCGCCAGTCAGGGCTTGGAATTTCCGAGGACGGAAGGCGCCGGTCTCAACGGCCACAGCGACACGGAATCCACGCGGACGTTGCCCGCAGCCCCTGTGGCGACCAGCGACAGTTGGAGATCCGGGGATTCGGGCAGAATCAGGTCGGTCAGCACGGTTTCGCCGCCTTGGGCGAAGACCTCCACGGATGAAGTGTCCAGCAGGAGTCTCAGGTCGAGCTTCCCGTTGATGATCCGGAGCGGTGCCATGTGAACCCCGGCGAAGGCGGTGCTGAAATCGCTGGGGCCGGAGCGCGTTCGATCAATGCGCAGGGTGCCGGCCTTGAAATCGGCTTCGATCCTCGTGTTCCCGCTCTTGCCGTGTCGGCATTCCAGCGCGAGCACGCCGGAACCGGGAACCTGATCCAGGTGCAGTTCCAGCTCTGCCAGACCCAGGGGAACGGGCCGCCTCGCCAGCCAGCCATTGGCTTCGGCGACGGTGGTTCGCCGCACGGAACCACCGCCGTCGCGGAGCCTGTTCAGTTCCCGCACGGGCCTTTGCAGGAGGCGGTGTCCAGCCGGTGTCTGGCGGAGCACGAGATCGCGCGGAACCGTCATGGCGCTGCGCCACGGGAATGTGGGCACGTCGTTGGCGTATTCCCAATTGCTCATCCAGCCGAGCAACAGCCGGCGACCGTCGCGCCTCGGGATGTCGCTCCAGGAAACGGCGGCGTAGAAGTCACGTCCCCAGTCGGCCCACAACGGCTCCGATGTTCTGGAATGGGTGGTTCGGTCCGCGACGAAGCGTTTGCCGTCGAATTCGCCAACGAAATACTGACAGCCCGAGCCGCCTGCGGGACCCCCGGGATTGATGTTCACGACGAGCACCCACTTCGAGCCGCCGCCCTCGACCGGCAGCGGAAACAGATCCGGACATTCCCAGAGCCCGTTCGTGGCTCCGGCCCCGCCAAACTCGCCGACGTAATCCCAGCGCTTGAGATCGGGCGAGGCGTAGAAATGCACCTTGGCTTCCTTGGGCAGCGCCACCGTCATCACCCAGCGTGAAGTCGGCTCGTGCCACAGGGCCTTGGGATCGCGGAAGTCCGCCATCTTGAGGTCCAGCACGGGATTGCCGGCAAACTTCGTCCAGGTCCGTCCCTTGTCGTTGCTATAGGCGAGGTGCTGGTTCTGTAGCGGCCTTTTCGTGTAGTGGCCTGTGTAGAGGGCCACGAGCGGTGGCCTGCCTTCCTTGCCGAAGCCCGACGTGTTCTTCCAGTCCACCACGACGCTGCCCGAGAAGATCATCACGCCGTCCTCCTCGGCGAGCGCGAGAGGGAGGTGTTCCCAATGCGCGAGATCGCGGCTGATTGCGTGGCCCCAGCTCATATGTCCCCAGCGGTTGCCGAAAGGGTTGTTCTGGTAGAACAGGTGATATTCCCCCTCGTAGAAGACCATCCCGTTCGGGTCGTTCATCCAGGTGTCCACCGGGGTGAAATGGAACTGTGGGCGCCACTTCTCGTGGAACGTGGGGGGCGCGTCGGCGGCCAGCACCCTGGCGAGCAGGACCAGGAACAGGGTGCCGAGCAGGGCGAGCGCGTTCGGGAATCCGAGGAGTGGTTTCATCATGAGCTGGAACGACGTCGTAGCAGGCAAGACGAAGTTCCGGGAATGGGTACAGCATGGATGGCTCTCCTTTGTAGCCAAAACTCCGTTCCGGAGACCTGCCAGTGCGAGTCGGAAGGGCCTTGCCACATCCCGAAGACGCCGTCGGCTTCCCAGAGGCAGGAGGCGCGGTAAGTGCGCATGTCCTTGAGGTTTTTCCAGGCGGCGGAGGGTTTGCTGCCAGGGCCGCAAGCGCGATGCGGTGGGACGGGGCGGCGATGTCCTCATCGCCTGTGGAAAGGGGCTTGGGAGGGCAACGGGGACGTTGCTCCCCCGTACGGGTCCGGAGGCGGTATCCGGGCCTGGGAGGCATCGGGAAAACGGGCGCGCTTCTGTCGGAACTCTGCTAGGGTTCTGTCGTACCACCGACGAATCCATGAAGCTGTTCCGTCTTCTTTCCGGATGCCTGCTGGCCTTGGTCAGCGGGTGGTTCCTGCCTGTTTCCGCGCAGGTGACGATTACCGAGTTCCTCGCCAGCAACAGCCGCGGGTTGATGGATTCGGATGGGGATCGGCCGGACTGGATCGAGCTTTTCAACACCAGCGGAACGGCGGTGGACCTGTTGGGATGGTCGCTGACCGATGATGCCGCGCTGCCGCGGAAGTGGGTGTTTCCGTCGGTGCAGATTCCGGCGAACGGGTATCTGGTGGTATTTGCGTCGGGCAAGAACCGGACCAACGGGGTGGCGTTGCATACGAGTTTCAGCCTGTCGGTGGACGGAGAGTATCTGGGTTTGTTCCGGCCGGAAGGCGGGGCGCCGGTGACGGAATTTGCGCCGGCTTATCCTGGGCAGCGGGCAGACGTCTCGTACGGCGTTCGTGAGGGGCAGCGCTACTTTTTTACAACGCCTTCGCCCGGCGTGGGGAACACGGGTGGCGTTGGGGACTTTGTTGCGGACACCAAGTTCAGTCGCGACCGCGGCGTGTACGACGCGCCATTCGACCTGGAGATCACCTGCGCGACGGCCGGAGCCGCAATCCGCTACACCACAAACGGAGCTCCGCCGACGGCGACCACGGGCATTGCATACGGTGGCCCGGTTCGGATCAGTCGATCGACGGTGATCCGGGCGGCCGCGTTCCGGACGGGGTTGCAACCGTCGAATGTCGACACCCACACCTATCTGTTCCCCTCGGATGTCGTGCGTCAGCAACCGGCGGGGCAGGTGCCTTGGAGCGAGTGGCCGACACCGGGGACGCAGGCGCAGGACTACGACTATGGCATGGATGCTCGGATCGTGGATTCGCCGGCCTACGCGAGCCAGGTGGTGCCCGCGTTGAAGGCGTTGCCGACGCTGTCGATGGTCACGACGCTTTCGAACCTGTTCAACGGTGCGAACGGCATCTACGCGAACCCGGGGCAGGATGGCCGGCCGTGGGAACGTCCGGCGTCGCTGGAGTTGATCCATCCGGACGGGACGCCGGGGTTCCAGATTGATTGCGGGATCCGGATCCGGGGTGGGTTCAGCCGAAGCACGGACAATCCGAAGCACGCGTTCCGGTTCTTCTTCCGGGAGGAATATGGCGAAGGGAAGTTGCGGTATCCGCTGCATGCCGGCGGCGTGGAGGAGTTCGACGCGCTCGATCTGCGGACGCTCCAGAACTACTCGTGGAGCTTTGATCCGGGCGGTGGGGCAAACGGCGTGTTCATCCGGGACGTCTTTTCGCGGGACACGCAGTTGGCGATGGGGCAGCAGGGCGAGCGCGGCAACTACTACCATCTCTACATCAACGGCGTTTACTGGGGGATCTACAATTCCTGCGAACGGCCGGAGGCGAACTACGGCGAGGCTTATTTCGGCGGGAACGCAGCGAACTACGACGTCGTGAAGGTTGAGGCGGGGCCCTACGCCCTGAACGCCACGGATGGTACGATGGTGGCGTGGACCCGGCTCTATAATCTGTGCCGAGCCATGACGGCGGCCAATGCGAACGACACGTTCTGGCGGGTGCAGGGGTTGAACCCGGATGGGACGGTCAACCCGGCGTACGAGGACCTGCTCGAGATCGACAACCTCATCGATTACATGCTGGTGATCGTCTACGGCGGCAACCTCGATGCGCCGATCTCGAACTTCCTGGGCAACACACGGCCGAACAATTGGTACGGCCTCCGCGATCGGACGGGGACGAACGGAGGGTTCCGTTTCATCTCACATGACGCGGAACACACCCTCCTCGACGTGAACCAGAATCGGGTCGGGCCCTTCAGTGCGGGCAGCGACTCGGTGAGCTACTCGAGTCCGCAGTATCTCTGGCAACGATTGTGGCAGAGCACGGAGTTCCGGGTGCGCGTCGCGGACCGGATCCAGCGGCACTTCTTCAACGGTGGGGCATTGACGGTGGCGGCGGCGCAGGCGCGTTTCGCGGCCCGTACGAACCAACTCTATCTGCCAGTGGTCGCGGAGTCGGCGCGCTGGGGGGATTCGAAGCAGGGGACTCCGCTGACCCGGAATGACCATTGGCTCGCGGTGGCGAACCGCATCCTGAACAGTTACCTGCCGGCGCGCGGAAACATCGTCCTCAACCAACTCCGGGCGGCGGGCCTCGTGCCCAATGTCTCGGCCCCGACCTTCAGCCGCTTTGGCGGTGTGGTGACGGATGGATTCAACCTGACGATGACCGCGCCTTCGGGCGGGACGATCCTGTACACGCTGAACGGATCGGACCCGCGGGCGATTGGTGGCGGGGAGGCCGCCGGGGCGCGGCGCTACACGGGGCCCGTCGTCCTGACGGACGGCGTGCTGGTCCGCGCACGGGTGTATCGGTCGGACGCGACCACCAACGAATGGAGCGGCGTAACGGAGGCTGTCTTCCATATCGACCAGGACTTCGGCGGACTGCAGTTGAGCGAGATCCACTACAATCCCGCGGCGGACGTGGCGCCGGGGCAATTCTCGGCGCAGGACTTTGAGTTTGTGGAGTTGAAGAACGCGGGTGCCGTTGAACTCGACCTGTCCGGGGTCCGGTTCGCGGGTGGCATCGGGTATGAGTTTCCCTTGGGAACACGGCTGGCGCCGGGACGATTCCTGGTGCTGGCGGAGAATGCGGGGGCGTTCACGAACCGGTATCCGGCCCGTCGTCCGGATGGGGTCTATTCAGGGCAGCTGTCCAACGGAGGTGAGCGCGTTTCGGTGGTGGGACCGGATGGACGGGTTCTCGTGTCGGTCGACTACGGAACGGCGGCTCCGTGGCCGGCGACCCCGGATGGATTGGGATTCTCCCTGGTGCCGAGGGATCCATTCCGGAATCCGGCGCCGGGCGAGGCGTCCTCGTGGAGGGCCAGTTCCAGGGCGGGAGGATCGCCGGGCGCGGATGACGCGCCGAGCAACCTCGTGCCCGTGGTGGTGAACGAGGTGCTGGCGCATACCGACCCGCCGGCTCTGGACGCGGTCGAGTTGCACAATCCCGCGGCGGTGGACGCACCGGTGGGAGGTTGGTACCTCACGGATGACGCGGGGCAACCGATGAAGTACCGCATTCCGGCGGGGACGGTGGTTCCGGCCGGTGGATATCTGGTGATCTCCGAGGCGGCGTTCCATGCAGCAGGGCAGGGGACGAACGCGTTCCGCCTCTCGTCCACGGGCGATCAGGTCTACCTGTTCAGTGCGGGGAGCGACGGCTTGCTGAGTGGCTTCAGCGATGGAGGATCTTTCGGTGCGTCCTTCAACGGCACGACCTTCATCCGGCATACGAACTCGGTGGGTGAGATTGATCTGGTGGCGTCCGCAGCGCCGACCCTCGGGGTGGCGAACTCGGGTGTGCGAATCGGGTCGGTGATCGTGAGCGAGGTGCACTATGCGCCGGCGATCGGTGAGGCGGCGTTCGTCGAGATCTGGAACCGGTCCGGCGAGGCGCAGGCCTTGCATGATCCGCTGACCCCGACCCACACGTGGCGGTTGGCTGGGATGGATTTTTCCTTCCCGACCGGGTTCACGCTGCCGGCGAATGGCTATGCGGTGGTGACCGAGATCAACGCCGAAGTCTTCCGGCAGGCGACCGGGATTCCAGCGTCGGTACCGATCTTCGGGCCGGCCTCGGGCCAATTGCAGCGGAACGGTGAGAGGTTGGAATTGCTGGCTCCGGACCGGCCGAATCCGGTGACGAACAGCGGGGTTGTCAGTTCGGTCATTCCCTGGGTGGTGATGGACTCGGTCCGGTACAACGACCGGGAGCCTTGGCCGGTGGCGGCTTCGAGAGGGGGCGTCTCGCTCGAACGGGTGATCCCGGTAGCGTATGCGGATGATCCTGCCGCCTGGCGGGCAGCGGCTTTCGGTCCCTCGGCCGGTGGCGCGTCCGCAGGCAATCGAGCGCCACGGGTCGATGCCGGTCCAGACCGGGACCTTTCGTCCGGGGCGTTCCCGCTGGTGCTGACGTTGGCCGGGTCGGCGGTGGATGACGGCTTGCCGGTTCCATCCCGGCTCCAGTTGCGTTGGACGCAAGTGGACGGTCCGAGGGGAGTGGTCTTCCGGGATGGCACGGTGAGCAATGCCGTCGTGGAATTCCCCGGCTCGGGGACGTACACGCTCCGGTTGCTGGCCAACGATGGCGAGCGGGAGGTGTTCGATGATGTGAAGGTGGCCGTGCAGCGATCGGGCAGTTCCGGGACGCTGGTGCCGTTCGGCTCGACCTGGCGTTATTTCGACCAGCGGCAGGACCTCGGGGTGGGCTGGCGGGCAAGGACGTTCGCGGATGGAACGTGGGCCATGGGGCGTGCGCGACTGGGCTACGGCGGGGATGGCGAGGCGACAAGCATCAACTCCGGTCCATCCAATGACCGGATCCGGACGGCTTACTTCCGTCACCGTTTCACCGTTCCGTCTGCGGCGGCGGTGACGGAGTTGGTTGCCCGGATCGTGCGGGACGACGGCGCTGTGGTGTACCTGAACGGGCAGGAGGTGTTCCGCATCTCGATGCCGGAGGGCACGATCCTGTTCGACACGTTCGCGAGCGAGACGATCGGGGGGGCGGATGAGACGACGCCCTTCGCGAGGACGATTCCTGCCTCGCTGCTGGTCGACGGGGACAACGTGCTGGCGATCGAGGTTCACCAGGTCAACTCGACGAGTTCGGACCTGGGCATGGACTTCTCGCTGGAGGGCGTGATCCAGCCAACGAACCAAGGACCCACGGCGAACGCCGGGGCGGATGCCGAGGTGACGCTGCCGGCGCGGTTGCGCTTGCGAGGCGTGTTTGCGGACGACGGGCTGCCGGTGAGCCCGGGCGTGCCGGTCTTCGCGTGGAACCGGGTCAGCGGGCCGGGGGAGGTGACGTTTGTCGATGGGGACACCCCGACCCCGGAGGCGGCCTTCACCGTATCTGGAACCTACGTGCTCCGGTTCCGCGTCCAGGACGGAAGCCTCGCTGCGGAAGATGCCGTTACCGTTTTGGTGAAGCCGGGGATCGTGGAGTCGCCGGGACTTTCTGCGATTCCGGGCGATCCATTGCTGCTGCGGTTCGGTGCCTTGGCCGGGATCGCGTACGAAATCCGGTACCGGTCTGACCTGACGGAGGGGACGTGGCAGGTGCTGCAGTCGGTGCCGGCCGGGCCAGCCCGCGCGGTGGAAGTGGCGGAGCCGGTCTCGGAACTCCGCCGCTTCTACCAGGTGATCGTGCGCTGACGGGCCGAGCGGGAACGGGCCGGAGCCGTCTACGGCTCCGGCAGACGCTCAGTCGAGGATGAAGGTCGCGTCGGTGGACTCGAGGCGGAGGGCATCGGGCACCTGCTTGGGGTCGAGTTTGACGAGCACCCGGTGCCGGCCTGGGGTGAGGTTGATGGTGGAGGCGCCTGTGCCGCCGGCCTTGCGGTCGCCAACCCAGAGTTCAGCGCCGGGGCCGGCGGCGAGTTGGAAACGGACCGGGCCCGCGACGGCGACCTGGACTTCCGTGACGGCGTAGACGGCGAGACGGCCGGTCCAGGGATTGCCCTTGGAGACCTCTTCGATCGAGGCCTTGGTCAGGGAACCGCGAACGAGGGCGTAGGTCGCCAGCCAGCGCCGATCCGTGAAGGGCTTGGTGAACGGCCAGCCCTCCTGGCCGGACTGGGCATCGGTGTGGACGAGTTGTGCGAGGCGCCAGCGGCGGGCGACGCCGCCCTTGCTGGCGTCGTAGTCGCCTTGTTTGCCGAGGCGGGAAAGGAAGGCGAAGAGATCGAGTTGCTCCTGTTCGGGCAGCGCGTCGATGAGGCCGGCCGGCATGAGGGAGGAAGTGCCCTGTTCGCGCTTGGCGACATCCGTCTTGGGCACGGTCTGTTCGGCACCGGCGGCGTTGCGGAGGATGATCTCCTGAGGGGTCTCGCGGGCGAGCGTTCCAACGTATTCGGTGCCGTCCTTCAGGGTGAGGACGAGGGAGTGGTAGCCTTCCTTGATCTTCGAGTTCGGCAGCAGCACCGACTCGACCAGGTAGTCAGCGGGAGCGCTGGCTCCGATGGAGGTCATGTCGGGTCCGACCTTGCCGCCGGCGCCGCCGATGGCGTGACAAGCGGTGCAGGCGAGGCTGTCGCGGCGGTAGATCATTTCGCCGCGGGCAGGGTCACCGGACTGGACGGCCTTGGCGGCGAGATCCTTGATGAGGCCGGCGGTGAAGGACTGGGCGTCCGGGGCGAGGCCGGCGGCCTTTGCCAGGGCGACGACGAGTTCCATTTCGTTGCGGCCCCCTTCGCGGGCGACGCGCATGCCGGCGCGGGCGACATTCTCGGGGAGGAATCGGGCACCGGCGGTCTGTGGGCGGGCGTCGAGGGCGCCGGCGAGGGACTTGGCAAAACCCTTCTGGGATAACAGGCCACGGAAAAGGGCGAGGGCAGCGTTCTCGTCCTGGATGCCCGGGAGCAGGGCAAGGGTGGGTTCGAGCGCCGCTGACGGATCGAGTGCAGCGAGGGCGGCGACGGCTTCACCGCGGTTCTCGGCTGGGCCCTGGGTTGCCTGGGTCCGGAGCAGGGTGATGACCGGGGCACCGCCGATCTGACGGAGGGCCTGGAAGCAGGCCTGACGGACGGGCGCGCTGGGATCGCCCCCGGCGAGTTGGCCGAGTTGGGCCACCCGACCGGCATCCTTGAGCAGCCCAGCCCAGGTGGCGGACGCCTCACGGATTCCGGCTTCTGGATTTTGGAGGAGCGCCGGGATGGCGGCCGCGTCGCCTTCGGTCCGGATCTTCCGGAGCCGTTGGGCATCCATGAGCGAGCGGATCGCCCGTTGAGCCGCGGCGGGTTGGAAGGTGCCTGCCGTGACGGTGTTGAGAAGCTTGCGGAGTTCCGCAGGGCCGCCGGCCTGGCCGATGATCTCGATCCACGGGCCGCTTCCGGCAGGGTCAAGCGGGCGTGATTCGAGCAGGCGGGAGAGGACGCGACTGGCCTGGGAGGGGGGGATGGCCTTGAGGGCGAACTCCAGTTGGCGCTCGCGGCCTTCGGTCTTCCATGCACCCGATTCGAGCGCCTCGATCCACGGCGTCGAGACCTCGTTGATGGTGAGCCAAAGGGCGTAGTCGAGCGTCGGGTCCATCGGTTGGTCGAGGACGCCCAGAGCGATCTCGGCGGACCGGGCCTCGGGAATCCTGGCGAGTGCGCGGATGGCCTCGAGCCGCACGGCAGGCGAGGGGTCGCGGGCGAGCCGTTCCAACGCGGGGAGGCGCGGGTGCTCGGCGAGCAGGGAACCGACGGCGAAGAGGGTTATCGCGAGGGAAGCTTGCGGAGCGCGATGTGGCATGGGCGGAGCTTATCGGAGTCCGGTGAACGGGAACAAGGCCGGCGGCGGGCGATTGGGGGAAAGGCGTGGCTCTGTGGAAAGGTGAGAATCTTTTGAACCGGGTTGTTGACTTCTTCTGCTCGATCCGCATTCTTTCGCCCCGTTCGGAGCCTCGGTAGCTCAATGGTAGAGCAGTTGACTCTTAATCAATTGGTTCTAGGTTCAAGTCCTAGCCGGGGCACCAACCTCCTGTTGGTTCCTTCCTCCTCCCGAACTGGTTCTCCCCCGTCCTCGCCGTTCTCGACGTCGTCCGGTTTTGCTGTTCCCGCTTTCGATCCCGGATTTGTTGGTTCTTTTGGTTGGCTAGGTGAGGACTCTCGGCATACCGCCGGAGCGCCGACTGGAGACGGGAATTTTTCATTGGCCGCTTTGAGGGTGGCCCGGTCCCGATTTTCCCCTACCCAATTGGCGGAATCCCTGCTGGGGTAATCCAATCGCACATGAATCCTGCTCAAAAAGTTGCCGCGGCCTTGCTTTTCGGGTCGATCCTTCAGGGTGCGGCGCTGGGCCAGAGCCTGGTTTACGACAACACGGCCAATCTGCGGACCAACGTCGTTTACCGGTTCTCGAAGGAGTATGGCGATGAAGTGGCTCTGGCTCCCGGTTATCGGACCATCAGCCAGTTCGCTTTCCAGTATTTTGGTGATTTCAATCCAACCAACCGCCTCGATGCGACGGCCAAGGTCCGGTTCTACGCAAACAACGGCCCCGATGCAGATCCCGGGCCGAAGGTGATCGCCATGCCGGGCGCAAGTCCGCTGTGGGAGAGCGACAGCTTTCCGCTATTGACCGGATACAACATCGTTTCGCTGGACGTGCCCTGGGTGGAGGTTCCGAACGTGTTGATCTGGACGGTTCAGTTCTCGGGAGTGACAGGGGCGAACAAGGACGCCGCCGGTCTGGCCTTGGCGGATCCGCCGACGGTGGGCGGCGTTCTGGCGGACGGAAAGGTCGGGAGCTTCTGGGATGCCTGGATCCGGAATGATCCGAACCGGGCGGACTCCTGGTCGCTGATCAACTTCGGCTTCCGGGAAAACGATCCGAAGGCAAATTTTTACGCCCGGATCCATGCGGTGCCTGAACCGTCGACGTGGGCGTTGATGGTGAGTGGTGGAGTCCTTCTCGCCCTGGCTGTGCGTCGTCGGTCCTGACCCCGGGTTGCGAACCCGGTTGCATGAATTCCCAGGAGGCACCCAGGACGGCGGATGGGGTTGTACCCCGGCCTTTGCTCCGCACCCTCATTGTTGAGGACTCCGAGTTGGATGCCCGGGTGTTGGTGAACCTGCTCAAGGGTGGTGGATGGCAGGTGGATCACCGACGGGTGGAAACCGGGCCTGCGCTCACGGAGACGCTGAATTCAGAACGCTGGGACCTGATTCTTTCGGATCACAACCTCCCCGAGCTTTCCGCACCCAGGGCGCTGGCCATGCTGCAAGCCTCCGGGCGTGACATCCCCTTCATCATCGTTTCCGGCGGAATCGATGAAGGAGTTGCCATCCAGGCGATGAAGGCCGGGGCGCATGACTTCCTGATCAAGGGAGCCCTGGCGCGATTGGTGCCGGTGGTGCAGCGCGAACTCCGTGAGGCGGCCACGCGGGCGGCGCGGCGGCAGGCGGAGGATTCGCTGAAGGAATCCGAATTGCGGTATCGTTCGGTGTGGGAGAATTCAACCGATGCCGTCCTGCTGATGGATCTGGACGGAATCATCCGGTTTGCGAATCCAGCCGTAGCAACGGTGTTTGGTCGGGATCCGGACTTGGTGGTGGGGCGGACGCTCGATCACCTGCAACCGCCGTTGAGCAAGTCTGGCGAGTGGTGGTCGGTCGCGCGCAGCACCGAGGTCCGCGTGCTGGAAGGCGTCACCGTTCGCGACGATGGGACCTCCATCCCGGTTGAAATTGCGTTCAACGAAATGGCGACGGGGGGCCAGCGATGGGTGGTGGCTTTCGCCCGTGACATTTCGGTGCGGTTGGCGCAGCAGGCGGAACTCACGCGGAACCGGGAACAGTTTGCGGTGGCGCGGGAGATCCAGCAGCGCTTGTTCCCGCGCGAAGCTCCGCGGATTGCTGGGTTTGAGTTCGCCGGTGATTCGCAGTCGGCGGAATCAGCCGGCGGCGATTACTTCGATTACCTGACCCTCCCGGGCGGAGCGGTGGGGTTGGTGGTGGCGGATGTTTCGGGACATGGGGTGGGGTCCGCGTTGCTGATGGCCGAGGCTCGGGCGTACCTGCGATTGCTTTCTCGCGATGTGGGGGACCCTGGCCTCTTGCTGACCGCCGCCAACCGGGCCCTCGCGGACGATCTCGGTCGCGACCGCTACATCACCATGATCCTGGTCCGGATTGATCCGGTGTCGCGTCGGTTGACGTACGCCTCGGCCGGTCACCCGGAGGGATTGGTGTTTGGACCCGAAGGTGGGGTCAAGGCTTCGTTGCGGCGGACCGGGCCGCCTCTGGGGCGGCGGCCGGACGCCGTCTACGCGAACGGTGCGGACGCGGTGTTGGCGGTGGGGGACACCCTGTTGTTGGTGACCGATGGGATCGACGAGGCGTTGGATGAAGCGCAGACCGACTGTTTTGGAATGGATCGGGCGCGGGCGGTGGTTCAGAGCCACGGTTCGCTGCGCGCGGTGCAGGTTGTCGCGGAGTTGTGTGCGGAGGTTCGGCGGTACACCGAGCCGCACGCGCCAGCGGATGACCTGACGGTCCTCATTGCCCGGGTTCTGGAGCGGTCCGAGCCATCCGCGTCGCATTAGGCGTGCAGAGTCTGGCTTGGAGCGGGGTCGCGGAGGTTCAACCACCGCAATGGGACCGGCAAAATGAACTTTGCCGAAGAAAACCATTGATGGTTGGCCGTATCCCCGTATTTTCCGCCTCGCCTTCACGGCAGACCGGTCGGGACGTAGCGTAGCTTGGTAGCGCGTCTGAATGGGGTTCAGAAGGTCGTGAGTTCAAATCTCACCGTCCCGACCATCTTTCTTCTTCTCTCACTTTTCCCTGTCTCCTCGATCTTTGGGTCGTGGTCTTTCGCAGCCCGGACTGGCCCGAGGACCTCGCCCGCGTCACCGACCCGAACCGCGGAACAGGAACACTCCCCAGATGCCGGCATGGATGGCCACCGTCATCCAGTAGACGATCTGAAACGGGAGTTTTCGGGTCTTGTGACGCAGGATCTGTTGTCCAGCGAATGCGCCCGGCCAGCCGCCAAACAGGGCAAGCAGGTGAAGTGTCCTTTCGGGAACCCGCCTTCCTCCCGCGCCCGCACGGATCTTGTCGTAGGCGTACAGGGTGAAGGTGACGACGCTCACGGCGACGTGGACACCCAGGATGATCGACAGGGTCGAAGGCATGGCAAACGGCGGTGGGAGCCGGACCTCAGCGATGCCAGCGCGTCCATTCGAGGCCGGGTCGGTCGACGCGGAACTGGACGACCCGCATGGTCTTGGCCTCGGTTACGTAGGCGGTGCGGCCATCCGGTCCGCCGAAGCAGATGTTGGAGGGATTGGGGCCGAGGACGGGGATCTCGCGGAGGATCTCTCCCTTCGGGCTCACCTTCACGACGGTGCCCTTGCCGTGGCGGGTGATGTAGAGGTTGCCGTCGACATCGCACCGCATGCCGTCGAAGCCAAAGTCCTCAAACCGGCGGAGCAATCGCTTGTTGGTGAGGGAACCCTCCGGTTTGCGGTCGAAGGCCCACAGGTTCCGCTGGACGCTTTCGTTGACGTACACCGTGCGTCCATCCGGGCTGACCTCGATGCCGTTGGTCGTGCCCATTCCCGAAGCTTCCAGGTGGGTCCTGCCATCGGGCGTGATCCGCCAGAGTTGGCCGGTGCCGTCCTTCCAGTTCGGGTCGCTGGCGTAGAGCGTGCCGTCGGTGGCGATGGCGATGTCGTTCGGTTGGTTCATCGCGGGGTTGTGAGCCAGCACCGAGACGGCCCGGGTGCGGGGATCGACCTGGAGGATGTTGTGGCCGGTGTAGTCGGCGATGAACAGGGTGCCGGCCGGGTTGAACCGGATGCCGTTGCCGGCGCTTTGGGGCGGGAGGGCGACGAACAGGTCCGCCTTTCCGTCAGGCTGGACGCGGCCAATGTTCCGGGCCTCGCGGTAGCTCACGCAGTAGAGCGTGCCATCCCGATCGCAGGCCGGGCCTTCGATGCCCCCGGTGAAATCGCCGGTCGTGAGGAATGACGACGTGAAGAGGGACTCGGACTTCGGCTGGTGTTGGGCGCAGCCGCCGAGGAGAAGGCCGGCGGCGACAAAGGCGAGGGCGTGGGGCGAACGCTGGGACGACATGCAGCGTGACTACCGGATCCGGGCTGTTGGCCAAAGCAAAAAGCCGGCTTCCTGGAAGCCGGCTCGAAGACTGCTGCCCGGGAACGCCCGGGCATTTCTGCGGATGCCCGCCTAGACCCGGGACGGAACTTCGAATCCCTTCCGGTACTCGCGCTTGAGGCGGATGTTGGCGTCGCGGGAGTTGGTGAACTGCTCCGAGCCGGTGTCCATCTTCAGGTGGGCCCCGAGGACGGCTGGCGTCGCATTGAGATCCACGCCATTGGCGGCGAGGTGCTCGGCGAGGCGTTCGAAGGTCTCGCTGGCGGCGGGACTGTCCTTCAGTCGCTCCCGGATGGCGCCGGGGCTGAGCCGGGAACCCAGCTGATAGGAAATGTTGCTCGTGTGGCAGAGGGCGCTCGAAAGGTGGCCCTCCTCGATGTCCGCGTTCAGGTCGGCGGACTTCCGGCTGCGGACGGCGGCAATGAAGTTGGCGTAGTGATCGGCGCCTTCCTTCCAGCGTTTGATCTCCTTGCCGGACTTGTCGTACGCGATCGCGGAGTCGTAGCTGGGGATGACGACATGGCCACCTTCGCAGTCGACGACGACCCCGATCTGGGCACCGCGGTAGTCGGGCATGTTCTTGCTCCAGCCGTCGCCCTGGAACGATTTGGCCTTGGGGAGTCCTCGAACCTCGAAGATCAACGGAGCCCGCTTGTACCCGTGAATGGCGAACTGCGAGTTCGGGGTGTCGCCGTCGTCCGAGTAGGCGAACCGGCCGCCGATGCTGAACACGGACGGGGAAAGCGTCTTCTCGCCGAGGACCCATCGGGCGATGTCCATCTGGTGGATGCCCTGGTTGCCGAGGTCGCCGTTGCCGGTGACGAACTGCCAGTGCCAATCGTAGTGCAGTTTCTGGCGCATCAGCGGGCTCGTCGGGGCCGGGCCGCACCAGAGGTCATAGTCGATGTGGTCGGGAATCGCGGTCGGGCCGGAGACCTTGCCGATGGACTGGCGGGGCTTGTAGCAGAGGCCGCGGGCGAGGGTGATCCGACCGAGGTTGCCGGCCTGGATCCAGGCCACGCCGTCGCGGAGGCCAGGGTTCGAGCGGCTCTGGGTGCCGGTCTGGACGATCCGGCCGTATTTGCGGGCGGCCTTGACGATCTGGCGGCCTTCCCAGGCGTTGTGGGAAACGGGCTTCTCGACGTAGACGTCCTTGCCGGCCTGGCAGGCCCAGATGGCGAGCAGGGCGTGCCAGTGGTTGGGCGTCGCGGTCGAGATGCAGTCGATGTCATCCCGTTCGAGCAGCTTCCGCACGTCCGTGAATGTCGCCACCGGTTCGCCCCGGTCGGCGAACTTCCTGGCCTCGGCCTCGAGGACCTTCCGGTCCACATCACAGAGCGCCACGATCTTCACTCCGGCCAGCTTCCGGAAGCCCTCGATGTGGTCCTTGCCACGACTATTGAACCCGACGATCGCAATGCGGATCGTGTCATTGGGCCCAATGACGCGGCTCCGGGGACGGACCGAGGCTTGGCGCGTGGTAGTACATCCGGGCAGCGCCAGGCCGGCGGCCGCGATCGAGCTGGAGACGAAGAACTGTCGACGATTCATGACGTGGGATGGACGGGGTTGGGTTTATTGGTCCACGGCGACCTGGATTTCGCCGCCGGGACGGAAGGTGACTTTGTAGGCAACGCGCTGGCCGCAACGGCTGACGGTCCAGCGTTCGGTGAACTCGGAGTAGGTGGTCTCGACGGGCCGGAGCGACGCGGAGGGAGACGTGGTGGCCTTGGAGGAATCCGGGAGCGAATGGGTGTAGGCCTGATCGTAGGGCGTGGCGGAGACCTGCGGACGCGTGAGGACCTCGGTGTTGACGATCTTGCGGTCCTTGCAGTCCGGTGCCGCCGCGATGTCGGCCCCGAGGACCTTGGACTCGGCCGCGGCGTAGAGGCGTCCGGTGGCGATGCCAGTGCCGACGCCGAGACCGAGGGGGGACGAGGCGCAGCCGACGACGAGCAGCGCGATGAGGGAGAACCCAATGAGCTTTTTCATAGCTAGTGCTTGATAGCGCGCACGTACTCATCGAAGCGAGCCGCGATTCCCGCCGCCCCGGTATCCCCGGGGTGGAGAAGCACGCGGTAGCGGAACGTCACCGAGCCGCCGGCCGGGATCTTCAGGTCCCCGGCGCCCTTCTCGCGTTTCTCAAAGTCGTGCACACCGAACGGGTTCGCAGCAAACAGGCCATAATCACGGGCGTGCCACCAGGTGGGGTAACGGGGGTTGCGCGGGTCGTCGAAAATGGCGATTCCGTAGGTTTTTCCGTTAACAGGACCGTAGTAGTCGACCCACTCCGCCCGCTTGCCCCAGACGTCCCCGTCCTTCGCACCTCGGGAACTGACCAGGTGGCCAGCCCCCGGCTGGTTCTTCGGTTGCTTGTTCCGCATGGACTCGGCCATGCGGATGGCAAAGGTGCCTTCCTTGGTATCGCCTAAGGTGATCTCCCCATGGGAGGCATGGATCGTGATCTCGAAATCCAGGGTGCGCTCGGCGCCGGTCGGTCGGTGAAACCGGAAGGTCCGCTCGTCGTGGGCGATGACCTTGCCGTCCTTGTCGCGCCACTCGTTTCGGGTCGTGAGTGAGCCTGAGTCTGAGCCGGACTTCTGCTTCACGACGGACTGATGGACGGTCTTGCCGGCCTTGGCGGACTCGCTCCAGAGATCAACCCCGTTGACGTCGCCGTGGCTGTACCAGAGGGCGTGGTGGTGGGGGTGGTCGTGTTCCTCGCCCGGGACGTCCTCCTGCGGCCACCGGCGGGTGAGGTGCTCGCCATCGGCCGAGAGCAGGGGATAGAGGAACGGTCGGGTGACGTTCTTGAAGTGGTATTGCGTGAAGAGCTGCCCGTCGAGGTCGACCCGGATCACGTCGTTGGTCTCATAGAGACGCACACCCCGCGAGGCCGAGGCCTGTCCGGTTCCGCTGCACCAGGAAGCACACCCACCGCAGAGGATGGCCATGAGCGCAACGCAGGGAGCCCAGAGGGAACGCGGACGGGGAAGCATGTCTTCATGCAATAGCTCCGGGCCGCACCCAGCGGCAACGCTTTTTCCGGGGGATGAACGGACTCAAGATGCAAAGCGGCTCGACGGAGTCTCGCCCCACCCTTTCGGAGCTCTCCAAATCGGTGGGGCGAGTGTCCTCACGAGCCGTTGGGGAATCCCGAGTTTCAAGGAGCCCGGCGTTGCCCCGGCGCGGCATTACGCGCGTGGATGAGCGGAGTCGTAGACCTGCTTGAGGCGGGCGGCACTCACGTGGGTGTAGACTTCGGTGGACTGGAGTTGGGCGTGGCCAAGGAGTTCCTGCACGGAGCGGAGGTCGGCGCCGTGGTCGAGCAAGTGGGTGGCGAAGCTGTGGCGGAGTTTGTGGGGCGTGATCGCGGGGTCGAGTCCGGCGGCGGCGAGGTAGCGCTTGAGCCGGGTCTGGATTTCGCCGGGGCGGACCGGCGCGAGCCCCTCGGCGCGGGCCAGGAACACATGCGTGCCCACCGCCTGCGGGTGACCGACGCTGGTCCAGTAATGGCGGATGGCTTCCAACGCCGGTTCGCCAATCGGCACCTCGCGCTCCTTGCGTCCCTTGCCGCGTACGCGGAGGACGCGGCCCGTCAGATCGAGCTGTTCGAAAAGGAGGCCACAGGCCTCGCTGATGCGGAGTCCGGAGGAATACAAAGTTTCGAGCAACGCGCGGTCGCGGAGGAACGGCGTCGGATCGAAGTCACCTTCCTCGGCGGTCTTCCGCTCGCGCTCCATTTCGGAGATCGGCGCGGCCAGGAGCTTGGGGACATCGGATTCTGGCAGGTACTTGGGCAATCGCCTCGGCAGGCGCGGGAGTCGCAGCTGGCGCGCGGGCGTCGATTCCCGGCGGCCTTCGCGGACCATCCACTTGAAGAACGTCCGCAGCGCACTGAACCGGAGCGCGATGGACGACGGATCGAGTCCCTTGCGGCCAAGCCAACGCAGGTAGAGGCGGAGTTCGTCGCGGCTGATGGTTACCCAGTTCGGCGGTCGGCCGGCGGTGGTCTGGTGCCAGTTGGAGAATTCGTCGAGCGCCTGCCCGTAGTTCCGCACGGTGTAACCCGAGGTGTTCCGCTCAACCTCCAGGTGCCGCCGGAATTCGGCGACGAGGGCATCGGGGGAGGGAGACGCGGCTTCTGCAGGCACGGCGAAAGCATGTGGGTGCGGTCGCACGCGGTCGACTTCGAACACCGGGGATGGGGCGGCGATGTCGGTTGCGTAGAAGTTTGGGTTACGCCGGAGGCACAGCAGAATCTGAAACTGGCCTCGGACGGGCGACAGGTGCATGACGGCCGGGTTGGGCTCGGTTCTGTAGGCCGCGTGCCCCCACGCGGCGTTTACCGATCCACGCCGGGTGAGGGCACCCGGCCTACAA
>CAIMMI010000235.1 GCA_903842505.1 uncultured Verrucomicrobiota bacterium
CCATTTGTCGTAACCATATTCCTTCGCCATCCAGTTGACGAGTTCGTGGTACGCAATCCGGGTCGCATCTTCGAGGGGCCGGGCGCTGCCGATACACATAATCTGCGACTCTGTCTCGAGCCTTGGCCAGTCGATTTGCCAGTGCTTGATCAGATCGACGTGGATTGTGGTGCGACTTGCATATTCGACTGCGGTGCCGCAAACCTCTCCATCGCCCTGGCAGGCGTGAGCGTCTCCAATAAACAATCTGGCGCCGGGCGATCGGACCGGCAGGTAGGTGACGCTGCCGGGGCCCATATCGGGCACGTCCATATTGCCCCCGTGATTGTCGGGCGTCAGCGAGTTGATTGAATCGATTTCGGGCGAAAGGCTCAAGGTGCCGATGTGAGGCCGGTAGGGGAGCTTTACCCGCGCACTCCAGTAGACGCCTTCTTCATCAAGATCGATCTTGCGGGTGATTTCGGGCAGGGGTTCATTCAGGAGCGCGGTCATGTCGGTTCCGGTCAGCGCTCCAAAGCGCGGAATTAGGCAGCAGGTACCACGCGGATTTGAACCACGCGGCAACATCGATTCGATGTGAACCGCAATGACGTCGCCTTTCTCGGCACCGGTCACGAGGATCGGCCCATTCTGTGGATTCAAAAACGGCACACGCAGCTTCGCGCTGGGCAGGTCCTGCTCAGTGACGATATGGCCATCGAAGGCATCCCGGGTGTCCACAATCACGCGGTCACCTGGCGCGATTTCGAGCACTGGCTGCGAGTAGGGGCCGATGGTGTAGTGGAAGGTACCCTGGCGCTCTTCCGTGAGTTCGTGGGTGGTCCCGACCTGCCCGCGGGCCACACCGCGCAGATGCATGATCGATTCATGAAGCCAGCTCATGGGGTTCTCCTGCAAGGTCCTTGAGATTCGATAGTCTAATTCGTTCGCGAAGGTTAAAACCTCGTCGCTTCATTCGCCTGTCATTGAAAGCCTTGAAGCTTCGTTTGGACTTCCAAAACCTTCGAAGAGGACTTCCCGATGAAGCCGTTGTTGACTCTCCCGCATCACGTTCTAAATTCTAGCCTTCGCACCAAGTTCAGCGCGGTTACGCTGGCGACCTTCGCTTTGTTGAGCGGCCCAGCCGAGGCGCAGACGGCCTATCCCGCCACGCTCGCCGGCCACGCGGTGTTGCCCGCCAAGTCATTTGTTGAAGCACCGGCGGATGCGCCCGAGGATTTGAAGCGCAGCGGTAAGTTCACGACGGGTAAGCGCGTCGAAGCGCTCGGTTCAGTCGAGGGGCAATCAGCGGGTCGTCCAACCGGCGTTTCCGTACCCTTTCAGGGCCAGCCGTTGCAGGGGCACTCCGGCATCAAGGTGATGGCGGACGGAACATTCTGGATTCTGACCGATAACGGCTTTGGTTCGAAAGCCAATTCGCCCGATTCGATGCTTTATCTGAATCATTACAAAGTTGATTTTCAGACCGGCCAATGGCAGCGCGCTCGCACTGTCTTCTTGCATGATCCAGACAAGAAGGTGCCGTTCCGTATCGTGCATGAGGGCACAACCGCCCGTTATCTGACCGGGAGTGACTTCGATACGGAGAGCTTTCAGTTCGCGGATGGGGCCATCTGGATTGGCGATGAATTTGGCCCCTACCTGCTGAAGACCGATCTGAACGGCAAGGTCCTGGAGTTTTTCGAAACGGTTGTCGACGGTAAGGTGGTTCGCTCGCCGGATCATTTTGCCGTGACGACTCCGGCCGCACCCGGCGCTACCGTTGCGTTCGAGGCTCGTCGCTCAAAGGGTTTTGAGGGGATGGCGGCCTCTAAGGATGGGCGTCATCTGTATCCCCTGCTGGA
>CAIMMI010000236.1 GCA_903842505.1 uncultured Verrucomicrobiota bacterium
ACGTCGAGCAGGATCAGGTCTGGCGATTCATTCAACGCCCGCTTCAACCCGGCTTCGCCATCGGCGGCCGTCAACACGCGGAATCCCGCCGCACCGAGCGCATCGGCCAGCACCGTGCGCATCGGCGCCTCATCCTCCACCACGAGCACTCGATGGGCTGGGGCATTCATGACTTGGTATCCCGTCCATCCACCGGCAACTCCACGAAGAACACCGCCCCGCGCCCTGGCTCACTCTCCACCCACACGCGCCCGCCGTGTCCCTCGACGACATGCCGGACGATCGCCAGTCCCAGTCCGACACCCTGCGTTTCGCGACGCAGCTCCGAGCCCCGACGATAGAACCGTTCGAAGATCCGTTCGTGATCCTCCGCGGGAATCCCCGGACCGGCATCGCGCACCGAAAGGAGTACCGGACGCTTCGGATCCGTGCCCCGCTCCAGCCGCACCTCCACCGCCGAACCGGCCGGCGCATGCTTCAGTGCATTGTCGACGAGGTTCAGCAGGGCTTGCTGCACGGCGGCCGCGTCGGCCGACACCTCGAATCCCTCACCCTCGGGCGTCACCTCCACACGCAGGTCTGCGTCCCGATCCGCGGCCACGGGCGCCAGAATCCGGACGGTCTCGCGCACCAACCGTGGGAGATGGATCGGCTCGGGCACGTACTCCTTCCGCCCCTGTTCGATCCGGGAGAAATCGAGGACGTTCTCAACCAGCGTTCCCAACCGCCGCGTCTCCTGCACGAGGAAAGCCGCGTACTCGCGTCGCTTCGCCGGATCTTCCGCGCGCCCTTCGGCCAGCGCCTCCGACAGCAGGCGCAAGGACGCGAGGGGCGACCGCAGTTCGTGCGAGACCGCCGACACGAAATTCGTCTTCTCCTCGTTCAACGCGAGTTGGCGGAGAAATGCCCGACGCGTCTGCCACAACCCGATCCCGGCCACGCCCACGACCCCCGCCAGCAATCCCGCGAACAGGCGCTGCTGCCGGACCTGCGCGCCGAACAGCGCCTGCGGCTCCCGGAGTACCGCGCGGAACTGGCCCATCAAGGCCAGTCCGGGCTCACCTCCCGAACCACCGGATGCCAGACGTTGCTCCACCTCGGCGTAGACCGCCACGGGCCCGACGTCTGAAGATCCCAGCGACAATCCGGAAAGCTCCACCTCCGCGTGGATCCCCGCTGGCAAACCGACGTTCCCAACCGCTTCCAGGACGCCAGCCACCGCACTTTCAAACACCGCCCGTCCATGCAGACCCACCACCCAACCGTCCGGACCGATCCGGCAGTCCGCCAGCCAGCGCCGTTCGCCATCCCCGACCCAGAACGGGCCTGCCGGAAGCGTGTTCGACGACAGGTAACCCTTCACCTGTCCGGCAAGCATCCGCAGGTCTTCGGATGCCCGCCACTCCCTAGCCAGCCCCTCGATCCGTTCACGCCCTGCCGTGCCATTTGCCCCCTCCGCCAGCCTCTCCAGCAACCGCCCGATGAGCATCGACGGTTGCTCACGCACGAGTCCTTCGACCACCGACAGGCCCTCCGGCGAACCCATCGTCGCCGGGTCCTGGCCGGCGAGAAAAAGCGCAGCGGACATCGCCAACGGGAGACCCGCCTCGTTCACCCACTGCTCCGCCAACGCGCCTTGGGCCAGCTTCAGCAACAATCCACTCTGTCCGCCCTCACCCGCAGCTACCCGAAGCCGGGAAAGCTCCGCCACCGCATGGATCACCGGCGGGGAACCCGTCGCGCCCTGCAGGAGGGCCCCGAACTGCCGGACACGATCCGCGTTCCCCACAGCCTCGGCTTGCCGCAGTCCTTCGAGGGCGACCAGCACGGGCTCGGAAAGAATCCGTCGCCACGCCGGGGGAACCGGCGCGTCCGGACGTTCCACGGGCCGGACCAGTCGCAGGCTCGGATCAAACCTCAACTCGGCGAACGCCGCGTTCGAACCGCCCGCGACCCAGCGTGCCTTCGCCTTCTGGAAAGCCCGCGGCCAGTCTTCGGCGAACCGATCTGCCAGCCGACTGGACGCCTCCAACGCCCGCTCCCGAGCCTCGCGCTCCACCGCGAAGCGATCCCGCCGGAGGCTCATGCCCCCGAACACCGCCAGCGCCACGATGGGCAACAGGACGAGCAGCAACTGCCGATGGAGAAACGCTTGGCCCATGCACGATTCCTGATGAGTTCCCTGATGCCAACGGGCATCTGGAGACTGGAAACTCCCCCAGGCTCGTTTGTCAGGGAATTGCAAAGTCCACCCCCTCTCCATCCAACGCCTCCCGATCCTTCCAGAACGGACGCGACGGGAGGACTCCCTTCCTTTCCACCCAGGCACCCCCCAACGACGACGCGGCGACGCAATCCAGGTTTTCCCGGCGAACGAAACAACAGCGAGGGTGCCCATCGGTTCACCTCTCTCCACGAAGCGCGACCCATACAGGATTCCCAACCACCCGCTGCGTCGTCGCTGGGAAATTCCGGTGCTGCCCCGCCGCTGGGCAAACCCGTTTTCCGGATTGAAGTCCGGCCCGGGCCACCCGACAACGGGTGGGTGAGTTCCTACCAGAATTACATCGGTGGCCAGTGGTCGGGCGCGGCTTCGGGCCGGACGTTTGAAACCCGCAATCCCGCGGATGCCCGGGAAGTCGTCGCCACCTACCCGCAGAGCGGTGCGCCGGAAGCTGCAGCCGCGGTTGCCTCCGCCCGGGAAGCCTTCCCGAAATGGGCAGCCCAGACCGCGGTGAGCCGCGGCCGGATCCTGAGCAAGGCCTCCCAGATCCTGGAATCCCGAAAGACCGAACTCGCCCACCTCCTCGTCCGCGAGGAGGGCAAGACCCTGACCGAAGCCACCGGTGAGGTTCAGCGCGCCGTAGACATCTTCCGCTTCTACGGCGGCATCAGCTACAGCTCCAACGGACAGACGTTCCCGCACGACCTCGCCGGGAACCTCATGTTCACCCGACGCGAACCGCTCGGCGTCGTGGCCTTGATCACCCCGTGGAACTTCCCCATCGCAATCCCCGCGTGGAAGGCCGCACCCGCCCTGCTTTCAGGCAACACCGTGGTCATCAAACCCGCCTCCCAGGCGCCGGCGATGACGGTCGAGATCGCCAAGGCACTGCATGACGCGGGGTTGCCTCCGGGCGTCCTGAATGTCGTCGTGGGCGAAGGCCGCCCCTTCGGAGCCGAAGTCGCGTCCAACCCGGCCGTCCAAGCCCTCTCCTTCACTGGCTCCCATTCCGTCGGCACCGCCCTTTACCAAGCCGTGGCACCGCGCCGCATCCGTTGCCAACTCGAGATGGGCTCCAAGAACCCCACCCTCGTCCTGGCCGACGCCGACCTCGACCTCGCCGCCAAGCTCGTGGCCATTGCCGGATTCGGCCTTACCGGCCAGGCCTGCACCGCCACCTCGCGCGTCATCGTCGAACGGCCTGTGCTCGCCGCCTTCACCGAAAAGCTGATCGCGCTGGCGAAGTCATGGAAGGTCGGACCCGGACTCGCCGCCGGCGTCCAGATGGGACCCGCAGTCAATGAAGCCGAACTCCAGGGCAACCTCGACGCCATCACCCAGGCGCAATCCGAGGGAGCCGAACTCCTCTGGGGTGGCGCCCGCCTCACCGACGGTGAACTGGCCCACGGCTGGTTCATGCAACCCGCCGTCCTCGGCTCGGTCACGCCCACCATGCGCATCGCCCGCGAGGAGGTCTTCGGCCCGGTCGTCGGCATCCTGGCTGTCGATTCCTTCGACGAAGCCATCCAGGTTGCGAACGGCGTCGAGTACGGCCTTTCCGCCAGCCTCATCACACGCGACTTCAAGAAAGCCATGCTCTACTCCGAGCGCATCGAAGCCGGCGTCGTGAAGGTGAACCAGATCTCCACCGGCCTCGCCCTCCACGTCCCGTTCGGCGGCGTGAAACAGAGCTCCACGGACACCTTCCGCGAGCAGGGAACCGCGGCCCTCGACTTCTACACCCGGTCGAAGACGATCTACCTCGACTACTCGGCCTGACCAACGGCCCGCATCGGGCCGGGAACCTCCATCCTCCAGCCCGAACCATGGCCACCCCCGCGCCCAACGGATTCATCGAGAGGGGTGGCCCATGGGTCGTCCTCCAGAACGCCCTCACCCTTTCGATCCTCGCCGCCGGCCCGCTTGGCCACG
>CAIMMI010000237.1 GCA_903842505.1 uncultured Verrucomicrobiota bacterium
CCACCGTCGCACCCAAACAGGCCCCCTAGCCCACGCTTCGGGATCCTTACGCTGAATCAGCGGAGAGCTGGGCTCCGCACCGAAGCTGCGAGCCCGCAGCAAACGAATCGGGCCGGACGGGGAAGTTCCCCATCCGGCCCGCTTCCCAACGACTCCCTGTGAGGGATCCGTCGTCTCAGCTCACCGGCGGCAGGTAGTACTTGCGGGTGTACTCCTGCACCATGCGCCAGGTGCTGTATTCCGCCGCGAGTGTCGCCAGTGAGCGCCGGATCCGGTAGATCCACTGCCGCGGGATACCGTTGGCGTCACGGTTGAAGAACTCGGGAATGACCTCCTCGGTCAGCGACTTGTACAGGTTGAACGAGTCCACCCGATCCTGCTCATCGATGTTGGACGGATGCGAATCCGGTCCGATGGCGAATCCGTTGGTGCCGTCGAAGCCCTCGCGCCACCAACCGTCGAGGATGCTGAGGTTGAGGCAACCGTGCGACGTCGTCTTCATGCCGCTCGTACCACTGGCCTCCAGCGGTCGGCGCGGATTGTTCAACCAGATGTCGCATCCAGAAACCATCATGCGTGCGACGTGGATGTCGTAGTTCTCGATGAACACCAGGTGCCCCTTGAGTTCCGAGAACTTCGAAAGGTGAATCACCTTCTGGATATAGGCCTTTCCGGAATCATCCCGCGGATGTGCCTTGCCCGCGAAGATGAACTGGATCGGCCGCGCCGAGTCCTTAACCAACTTCACCATGTTCTCGAACTGGTCGAAGATCAGCGGTGCGCGCTTGTAGGTCGCGAATCGCCGGGCAAACCCGATCGTCAGGGCGTCCGGATTCAGGAAGCCGTCGAAGGTGATGAAATCATTCCGACCGAGGATCTGCCCCTGCAGCAGAAGGCGGCGCCGGGTGAACTCAACCAACTCACGACGCAGGCGATAACGCAGGGCCCACAACTCCGAGTCCGAGACACACGCCGGATCCGAAGCCTCCTTCCAGAACTCGACCGTGTTGGCATCTGCCAACCAGTCGAGGTCGCCCTTGTCCGGATGCAACTGCTGGTACTTGGCCCGCCAGAACCGGCGCACGGTCCCCTTCATCCAACCAACGAGGTGAACGCCGTTGGTCACGTGCCCGATCGGCACTTCCTCGACCGTCTTCGATCCGTAGAAGTGCTGCCACATCTCCCGACTCACCAACCCGTGCAACTCAGAGACGCCGTTGGCCGCCCGACTGTACCGGAGCGCCAGCACCGTCATGCAGAAGGACTCCGACAGGTCGCCAGCGCGAACCCTGCCCAGGTCCATCAACTCCTCGTGCGAAACCTTCAGGTCCACCGTGAACGCATGCGCCGCGTACGACATCAACTCGCTGCTGAAGCGGTCATGCCCGGCCTCCACCGGCGTGTGGGTCGTGAAGAGACATTCGCGGGTCGTGGCTTCGGCCGCCGCTTGCAGCGTGTGGCCGGCAGCCAGCTTCTCCCGGATCAATTCCAGGGTCAGGAAGGCCGCGTGGCCTTCGTTCATGTGGAACGTCGAGGGCGTGTAGCCGAGCGCCCTCAGCAACCGGACACCGCCAACGCCCAAGACGATCTCCTGCAGCACACGCGTCGTGCTGTCACCTCCGTAGACCCGCAGCGTCAGGTCCCGGAAGTGCGGCTCGTTCTCCGGGCGATTCGTGTCGAGCAGGTAGACCGGAACACGCCCGATGTTCACCCGCCACGCGTGAAAGAAGACCGTGCTCGCCGCCAACCGGACCGAACACACCAAAGGCTCACCCCGGGCGTTCAGCACCGGCTCCAGCGGGAGGTTCTTCGGATTGAGCAGCGTGTAGTACTCGGTCTGCCAGTTCTCGTGGTTGACGGCCTGCTGGAAATAGCCTTCCCGGTAGAACAGGCTGATCCCGACAAACGGCAGCCCCAAATCGCTCGCCGATTTCGCATGGTCCCCCGCCAGCGCCCCCAGACCGCCCGCAGCGATCGGCAAGGTCTCGTGAAACGCGAACTCAGCGCTGAAGTAGGCCACAGGGCGTTCCTTCAACCCGGTCGCTGCTCCGGCCGCCCAGGTGTCCGGTTGATTCAGGTAGGCCTCAAACTTCGACAGGACCTTGCGCACCTTCTCCGCGAAGGCCGGGTCGTTCAGTCGCATCCGAAGTTCGTACTCCGACAACTCGTGAAGGATCGCAACCGCGTTGTGGTAGAGGTTCTGCCACCCCCGGGGTGAGAGATCGTGGAAGACATCCTGCGCATCCTGATCCCAGCTCCACCAGAGATTGCGGGCGAGGCGGTTCAGTCCAGAGGTCAGCTCCGTCAGCTCGGTCAGTGTCAGCGGCGATGTGGCCATGATTAGATGAGTCTCCATCGTCTGCAGATTCAGTCCGCAGACCGACCCCAATGAACCACGCTATCCCGCCGGGACGCCAACCGAATTCGCCCTCAAGGCCACCCAGAACCCCATGAAATCACCCCATGATCCCAATGAACCAAACCCAAACCATGCGCGCACTTGCACCCCCGCCCAGACCGTCCCACTCTCCGCAGACCGTGATTCGATCGATCCACGACATCCACGTTGCTGACGCCGAGGCCGGCCGCCCCTCGTTCTCCATCGAATTCTTCCCCCCGAAGACCGATGAAGGCGAACGCAAGCTCTTCACCGAGACGATCCCCGCCCTCGTTCGCCTTCCCGTCGGTTACTGCTCCGTGACCTATGGCGCCGGTGGCAGCACCCGCGACAAGACCCTCGGCATCGTCGATCGCATCCAGCGCGAGCACCAGCTCACGACCATGATGCACCTGACGTGCGTCAACGCGACCCAAGCCGAGATCGCCTCGGTCGTGGACGACGCCGCAAACCGCGGCATCCGCAACATCCTCGCCCTCCGTGGCGACCCGCCGGGCGGCACCGGTGAGTTTGTCAAGACCGAGGGTGGCTTCGAATTCTCCAGCGAACTCGTTGCCTATCTGCGCCAGCGGGGCGGCATCACCATTGGCACCGCCGGATTCCCCGAAGGACACATCGCCCAGAAGGAAGGCCGCATCGCCGACTGGAAGCACCTCGCCAACAAGATCCGAGCTGGCGCGGACTTCGTCGTCACCCAGCTTTTCTACGACAACGCGGACTACTACGCCTTCCGCGACTACCTCACCCAGGTCGAGAAACTGGACGTCCCGATCATCGCCGGCCTCCTTCCCGTGGTGGCGCGGAACCAGACCAAGAAATTCGTCGAACTCTGCGGTGCCAAGCTCCCGCCCCAGTTCCTCAACCGACTCGAATCCCTCGGCGACGACGATGCCGCCGTCACGGACTACGGGATCGAGTACTGCACCCACCAGATCGAGGACCTGGTCCGCAATGGCGCCCCCGGCGTCCACTTCTACACGCTGAACCGCGCCCTCTCGACAACTCGGATCCTGACGAACCTTGGATACGGTCCGAGGGCTTGAAGCCAGTGGCCGATCATCGGGGCCGACGTCGTCGCTCGATGAGCTCCACCCCCTTCACGAACAAGAGCACGCCCAGCGTCGCCCCGACCGAATCAATCCCGACGTCGATCCACGACCCCTGCCGACTGGCATGGAACGATTGGTGAAACTCGTCGGTCATCGCGTAGACCGTCGCCGCAGCCCACGCCCCGACGATCCATCGCCGGCGGGATCCAGTCTCCCGCCCAATCCGGATGGCCCGCGCCAGCAGCACCGCCAATACGGCGTATTCGCTCACGTGCCCTCCCTTCCGGATCACCGCCCGGACTGCCTGCTCGGTCTCCGGCCGGATTCCAGGCACCAACCACCGCAGGAACGGCCCCAGAAATCGCGACGTCCGGGCCGCTGACAAGGCATCCGTCGATCCCCAGAAGATCATCCCCATCCAGATCACCACAGGCAGCCAGTAAACCCCCAGGATACGCGAACGCGATTGCACGACTGAAAAGAGAGCAGATCCCACCGGCCCGATGCCAGCGGACTCTGTCCATCTCCGTGGCTGTATTTCGTCGCCGGCTTGCCCCATCCTCAACCCGCACATGCACGAGTTCGAGTTGATCAACCGCCTGAAGCCCCTGCTCCCTGCGAACGACTTCGTCGTCCATGGCGCCGGAGATGATTGCGCGGTCCTGGACCTGGGTGATCCGACGGCCCACACACTCTTCAAGACCGATGCCGTGGTCGAGGGCGTCCATTTCACCCCGGACGCCGATCCGGAGCAGGTCGGCCACAAGGCCATTGCCCGATGCCTCAGCGACATCGCAGCCATGGGGGGGCGTGCCACTGCGGCCGTGGTCACTCTGGCACTGCCGCCCGGCCGTGACGCCGCGTGGTCCGAGGGCGTCTACCGAGGCCTGTGCCGCACCGCGGCCCTGCATCAGGTGGCGATCGTCGGCGGGGAAACCACCACCAATCCCGGCCAGGCCCTGATCTCCGTTGCCCTCCTCGGACGCGTCGCTCGCAACCAGGCCATCCTGCGTTCTGGTGCCCGGGTCGGCGATGCCATCCTGGTCTCCGGCGAACTCGGTGGATCCATCGCAGGTCGTCACCTCAACTTTGAGCCCCGCTGCGATCAGGGCGGCTGGCTCGCCACCACCGGCCTCGTCCACGCCCTCATCGACCTCAGCGACGGGCTCGCCGGCGACCTCCGCCATCTTCTCGCTGCCAGTGGCGGACTCGGAGCCGAAATTCATTCCACCGCCCTCCCCATTTCCCGCATCGCCCGCCTCCGCGCCCGGGAAGGCGATCTTGCCAAGCCGGCCCTCCTCGCCGCGCTCACGGACGGCGAGGACTTCGAACTGCTGTTCACCGTTGCCGCCTCCGACGCCGTCCGAATCATGGACGGTTGGCGCGAACGCTTTCCCACCACACGCATCAGTTGCATTGGTCGCGTGACGCCAGGACCCAATGTCCAACTCCGAGACAAGACCGGCATCCGCCAGATGCCACCCGCCGGATACGAGCACTTCCGCGGCGAATCCTGAGGAACACCTCAGCCCTGCATGCCCACCGTCGTCACCCAGTCCCCGGAGGAAACCGAACAACTCGGTGAAATCCTCGGCCGCCAGGCTCAGGCCGGGTCGGTCTTCGGATTGACCGGCGACCTCGGTGCCGGCAAGACCGCTTTCGTCCGCGGCTTCGCCCGCGGCGTCGGCTCCACCCGGCGCGTCCACTCCCCGACCTTCGCTCTGCTCCACGAATACCCGGGCGGCCGCCACCCCGTGTTCCATCTGGATCTCTACCGATTGAACTCCCCCGACGATATCCGCGCAGCGGGTCTCGACGAATATCTCGAATCACCCGATGGCATCACCCTCGCCGAGTGGATCGAACGTTGGAACCCAGCGCCAGGTGGTCACATCCGCCACATCCATTTCCGCTGTGTCGACGAGCACCGGCGCGAGATCACCCATGACGAATGACAACGATCCTCTGCCTCGAGTTTGCCAGTGAACGCCGCTCGGCCGCCGTGGCCCGCGACGGCGTCGTGCTCGCGGAATCCCACGTCCTCGCCGGACGCGCCACTTCGGCTCCGAACCTCATCCAGGACGCTCTCCGTAGCGCCGGGTTATCCGCAGCCGACGTGAACCATCTCGCCCTCGGCATTGGCCCGGGAAGCTACACCGGAATCCGTCGTTCCATCGCGACCATGCAAGGCTGGCACCTCGCCCGTGGGACGCCGATCTCCCCCGTGAACAGCTTCCTCACGCTGGCCGCGCTCGCTGCCCAACACACCCCGGCTCCGGTGATCCTGGCAACCGATGCGCAACGCGGCGAATGGGCCGTCGTTGAGGCCCAACACGGCGACCTCACCAACGAACTCCGGCTGGTTTCCCGAGTGGAACTCGACGCCTGGATCGCTGCGGGCCGACCCGTGGTCAGCCCCGACGCCCACCTCACCGGCGCCACCCGACTGTTCCCAACCGCCGCGCAGGCCGCCCTTCTGGCCTTCGGGACGCCAGCCATCCCACCGGAAGGCCTCGCCGCGGTCTATCTGCGCGAGGCCAGCTTCGTGAAGGCTCCACCTCCTCGCATCCTTCCCGACGAACCCTCCTGAGTTACCGCCACAACGCCAGGGCCTCCAGCACCGCGCGCGTCCTCGGAACCTCGTGGGTCCGGAACAGGTCGGTCCGTCCCAGTGCCGCCAGTACGGCGAAGAACGGTTCCGCACAACGCACCTCGTCCTCGAAGCACTCGAAGGCATGCGGCAGCGCGTGACAGGTCGGGAATCCAAGCGTCCGCAAACGGAACGTGTTCAGGAAAACCCCCATCTGGTGCCGGATGCGCACCGATGAGTCCTGCAGGTTGCGGTAGTAGAACCCGAGTCCGGGATCGATCCAGATCTTCTTCACCCCATTCGCGACGGCGACCTCCGTCTGCCGCGCGAAGTACTCGTACAACATCCCCGTGGCATCCCCCCCGAAATCGAAGTCGGCCACCTCCCGGACATTCGCGCCCTGGACATGGCAGAGGATCACCGCGCCCTCGTGTTCCGCGACCATCCGGAACATCTCCGGCGTCCGCTGGGTTCCGGTCAGGTTCAACACCCGCGCCCCAGCCTCGAAGCACGCCCGCGTCACGGTGGGATGATAGGTCTCCACCGACACGATGTGCCCCGCCCCAGCCAGAGCCTTCACCACCGGCAACAGACGGCTGTTCTGCGCCGCTTCATCGACGCGTTCCGCGTGCGCCAGCGAGGATTCTGCTCCGATATCCAGGATCGCCGCGCCCTGCGCCGCCAGCACGTGCCCCTTACGGATGGCCGCCTCGGCTGAAAGCGAGACGCTCTCCCGATACCACGAGTCCGCCGACAGGTTGATCACGCCCATCAGGGACGGCCGAGCGTTTCCGTCGAACATCCGGCCGCACAATTCAAACGCGGATACCCGGGCCTTCAGTGCGTCCCCATGGCTCGTCGCCAGCGCCGCCAATTCCTCCAGTCGAAGCATGGCCCCACAGTGAAGCCGTCCGCCCAACCGTCAACCGGCGGGGCAACACGGATTTTAAAGCCCGAGGCTCAAAACCGGAGCGCCAAACTCGGTGGTGAACCGTCCTCGCAGACTCAACCCCTAATCTTCTGCAACCCCAGGAAGCACCACGCGGAACCGGCTTCCCTCTCCCCACCGGCTCTCGGCCTGAATGCTCCCGCCGTGCTTCTCCACGAAATCCCGGCAGAGCTTCAGCCCCAATCCCGTCCCCGCTTCGCCGCCCGTCCCACGCCGACTGACGATTTCCAGACCGAAGAGCTTCTGCAGGACCTCCTCCTTCATTCCCACGCCGGTATCCGACACCGTCAGCACATGCTCCTTCGGTCCTCGCGTGACCTCCACCGTGATGCGGTTGCCCGCCTTGCAGAACTTTACCGCGTTGCTGATGAGGTTGCGCACCACCATCGAGATCATGTTCTTGTCGGCATCGACCCAGACCCCAGCCTGGACCCGATCCTCCAGCGTCACCCCTTTGTTCTCCGCCTTTCGGGCGAAGAACCGGAGATTCTGACTCGTGACCTCCTGAAGATCGAACCGCTCGCTCCGCATCACATCCCCCTCCAACTGGCTCTTCGACCAGTGCAGCAGGTTGTCCAACAGCGTCGAAGCATCATCCACGCTGCGTCCGATCAACGGGAGCATCCGCCTGAATTCCTCCTCCGACAGCATCCCTGAGTTCGTGATCTCAAGCATGCCCGTCAATTCGGCCAGTGGACTGCGCAGGTCGTGCGCTATGATCGACAGGATCCGGGTCTTCAGATGACTCAACTCGCGGAGTTCTTCTGCCTGGGCCTCCAACCGCCGAGCCGCCTGCCGACGTTCAGTGATGTCCCAGAATGTGAGCAACGTCCCGCACCGACGCTGGTGAGGGTCATGCAGGGGTGTAATGGAAACCTCCAACGCCCGCGCCCCAGCGGACGCCTCTCCTGGCAACTCCAACTCCAACTTGTCGGGCCGTTCCTGCCCCACACGCGCAGCCAATTCCTCCTGCCCCGGAAACAGGGTCGACACCGGCAACCCGATACATCCCTTGCCAACCGCTCCCAGGAACATCCGCATCGTCGCATTCAGGTCCACCGCCCTCTGGTCGCGGTCGAGCACCAGCATGCCTTCCCGGATGCCTTCGATCACCCGTTCCCGGGCCATCGGCACCACATCGAACAACTGGAAGCGGAACAGCGCAAAACCCAGGACAAACGCTCCGACCAGAAACGCATACGGGGTCAGGTCGATCTGGCGGTGAATCCTGAACCCCAACTCGTAAATCAGGTTGCTCGACCAAGGAATCAACGCGCCGATCAGCACGGCGAGGTTTTGCCGTCGGTAGACGACATCCGCCCTGCGAAACCGCTGCAGCAGGATGTACATCCCTGTCCCGAACAGCACATAGATGAAGGCCATGTGCGCCAGGTACCAAGGCCCCCGCTCGATCACGAGAAGCGGGAACGGTCCGCTCGTGTCCACCGACACCGACTGATAGTAAAGATGGTGCCAGGGATTGGTCCACACACTGAGAAGCGTCAGGCCCTGGAATCCAAAGACCAGCAGCCGGTTTTTCAGGGTCAGCCACTCGTCACGCCCCACAAATCGAACCACAAACACGAACCAGGCCGCCGGGACAAACGCAATTCCCACATACTCGATCCGAACCCAGAACAGCATTGCCTCCATCGTCCCGCTCGCCAGTTCGAAGGCGTAGGCAATCGACCAGACCGCCGTAAATGCCGACAGCCAGGCGAAGCTCTGCACCGACGCCTGCACCCGGTCGAACAGGAACAGCGCAAACCACAGCAGGAGCACCCCGGATACCAGGAGCACGACCGCGTAAGCATTGAAATCCAGCGTCATTTCGAGAACCGACCCTTCATCCCGGGCCTGCAATACAAGAATCACCGCACTACCGAGGCTCGCCGGGATCGTTCCATCATACTTTGGCCAATGCCTGTGGCAACCCGGTTCCCATCCAGTGGGGAACGCATCCTGAGACAGCCCGCTGATCACGCCCTCCGGTCGTTGACCTCCGCGCCGCACCTCCCAGACGCACCGGACGTCGGCACCCCGTTCAACCTGCGGCCATCCCCAGGATGCCCTGCACTCCGACCCACACCATTGTCGCCGTCGGACAAGAATGGTTCTCTGGTGGACACATGATTCCCCGGTGCCTTCCCTTGCTCCTCGCCGGCCTGACCACGCTGGTCGCAATGAAACTGCTCGCCTCGGACTGGCCGCAGTTCCGCGGGCCCGGGTCGCAGGGCGTCGCCCCAACGGATGCCCGCCCGCCCCTGTCCTTCGGGCCGTCCTCCAACGTCCTCTGGCAGGTGTCGGTTCCACCCGGAAACTCGTCGCCGGTGCTCCGCGACGGTCGCCTTTTCCTCACGGCCTTCGATCAGGGCCAACTCTGGACCCTCGCCCTCGATCCATCCACCGGACATGAACTCTGGCGACGAAGCCTGCCGCCCTCAAAGGTCGAAGAGGTCCACCGCTCGCTCGGCAGCCCAGCCTCCGCCACCGTCGCAACCGATGCCTCCCGCCTGTTCGTCCACTTCGGATCGTTCGGACTCGCGGCCTATTCGTTCGATGGACGCGAGCTGTGGCGCCAAGCCCTGCCCGTCACCGAGACCGAGTACGGGGCCAGTTCCTCGCCGGTTGTCGCCGGTGACCTCGTTATCCAACTGCTCGATCAGGACGCAGGCTCTTACCTCGTGGCGCTGCGGACAGAAGACGGCAAGGAGGCGTGGCGCGTGGATCGCCCCGAGATGCGCCGCGGATTCGGCACTCCGATCCTTTGGTCGCATCACGGTCGGACGGACCTTGTCGTGCCGGGCACGATCTTCATGACCGGCCTGGATCCGGCAACCGGTCGCGAGCGCTGGCGGGTGGACGGACTGGCCCGGATCACCTGCACGACGCCCGTCGTCTCCGGCAACACCCTGTTTGCCGCGAGCTGGACGACGGGCGGCGACCGCGCGACAGACCGGATCGAACTCGGAGCCTTCGACGCCATCCTCACCGAGAACGACAAGGACCACGACGGTCGGCTGTCGCACGCCGAACTTCCCGCCGGAGCCGCCCAGCAACGGAAGAAGCACCTCGACGGCAACCGCGACGGCTTCGTCGACCGGACGGAGTGGGAGTCCATGGCGTCGATCTTCGCACGGGTCGAGAATCAGGCGTGGGCGTTGGAGGCGGGTGCGGATGGATCCGTGAAGACCGAAGGCGTGCGATGGCGATTCAAGCGAGGCCTGCCGTACGTGGCGTCGCCGGTGCATGACGGCAGTCACCTTTACCTCGTGAAGAACGGAGGCTTCCTGACCTGCATCGACGCCGTTACCGGCAAGCCGGCCTATCAGGAAGTACGCCTCTCAGCGGTGGGTGATTACTACGCGAGTCCGACGCTCGCAGCGGGCCACCTGTACGTGGCGTCCCAACCAGGCGTCGTCACCGTCGTGAAGGCGGGCCCGAGGTTCGAGATGGTTTCCCGCAACGACCTCGCCGAAGCCGTGCAGGCTTCCCCGGCGGTCGTGGGCTCAACCCTGTACCTGCGTACCGCCTCGAAGCTCTACGCTTTCGGCGCTCCCAGTCGCCTGCCGTAGCCGCCGAGGTCACGAGGCGGGGCTTCCACCAGCCGAACTGGCAGCTCTCAAGCTGTAGGCCGCGCGCCCCCACGAGGCGAAGTGATGGCCTCCGCCGGGTAAGGGCACCCGGCCTTCAGAGGGAATCACTGGAATCTCCCTTCTGCCCCAGCCTCCTCACGTCGGCTGCTACGGTCGCAGTGTAGCCGCCGAGGTCACGAGGCGGGATTTCCCACAGCAGGAATCTGGAATCTGGCAACTCCCCCCCACTACCTGCCAACCGTCCCCACGCGAACCAAAGCGAGGACCGGAGCCGAGGCAGCCCGCGACGCGTCCAGATCGATACCAAACACCGCGCTCCAGTCGTTCTTCTGCTCGGGATCCACCCAGATCTGTTCCAACGTCCACGACTTGCGGTCCTCCGACTTCACGACATGCGTGTGCCGACGGTTGCGCGCCTCCGGATCCATGCAGATCCACTGGTGGTCGGCGTAGAAGGGTTCCACGGCCACCCGGAGCAACTCCGGAGTCCATGGATCACCCTCGGGCCGAGCCGGCGTCGAGAGCGCCGCAATTGCCTCCGGGAAATCGTCGTTGGCCAATGCCCGAAGGAAGACGAAGACCTTTGCCCGGATTGCCGCCGTGAACGCCGCCTCGTCCCGCGTGACATCCTTCGCGGCTTCCTCGGCCCCAGGCGGTCGAACCTCGGCCTGCACCGCCGCCGGGCGATGATCCGGATTCCGCATCTTCTCCCACTCATCGAGCAGGCTGGAGTCGATCTGCCGGAGCATCGTGCCTAGGTATTCCTCCATCTCCTGCACCGACTCGGTCTTGGCCTCCGGCGGCACCGTCTGGCGCAGCACCTTCCAAACACCCATCAGGTGCCTCAACAACAGGCCCTCGACCCGGTGCAGTTCGTAGATCTTGATGTAGTCCGAGAACGACCGGTACGACTCGAACATCTCCCGGGCGATCGACTTCGGCCGGATGTTCTCCTTCCCGACCCACGGATGCTTCTCGGAGAACGCATTGAAGGTGTCGTACACGAACTCGCGCTTCGGCTTCGGGTACTCGAGCTTCTCCAGCTCGTCCATCCGTTCGTTGTACTCCATCCCGCTGGCCTTCCACTCGGCCATCTTCTGGTCCTTCACCTTGTCCAGCTGGCGCCGGAGGATGAGGTCGGGATCCTCGAGGATCGACTCCACCAGTGTGATGACGTCGAGCGCGTAGTCGGGCGCCTCGCGGTCGAGCAGCTGGAGCGTGTCCAGCAGGTACAGGGACAAGACCTGGTTCAGCGAGAAGTCATCGGGCAAGGCGACGTTCACCCGCACATGCGCGCCCTCGGGCGTCCGCGGCAGGAACTCCACGATCTTGCGATCGACCAGGGACCGGAACAGCTGCCACGCCCGGTTGCGGAGTCCTTTCTTCACCGACGGCGATTCATGGCAACGCCGGATCAAGGACTGCATCGCGCGGCATCCGTCGGTCGGCCGCGACAGCACGTTCAAAAGCATGCTGTGGCTCACCTGGAACCGCGACTGGAGCCGCTCCGGTGGCGCGCCGATCAGACGGGTGTAGGTGTTGCGGTCCCAGCTGACGAAGTTCTTCTCCGGGGCCTTCTTCTTCACGACCTTCTTGCCGTCGCGGGCCGCCTTCTCCTCCAGCTTGAGGTTCTCCACCACATGCTCGGGCGCCTGCGCCACGACCCAGCCCACGTTGTCGTATCCCTTACGACCCGCCCGGCCCGCCACCTGATGGAAATCCCGCGCGGTCAGGATTCCCACCTTCTGCCCGTCAAACTTGCACAACCGCGTGAACAGCACCGTGCGG
>CAIMMI010000238.1 GCA_903842505.1 uncultured Verrucomicrobiota bacterium
CCATTCCCCGACCCACCCTTTCCTCCTCATCGGCCTCAGCCTTGCCTGCTTCGCCGTCTCCGAGTGGGTCTGGCGCCTCTCCCTCCGCCGCTACTCCCGCGCCAGCGCCTGAGGGGCGGAGTTTCAAGGTTCAAGATTCAAGTTTGAAGCCCGGCAGCCCGGTAGCCGCCGGCGGGCTTGAAACTTGAAACTGTAATCTTCCAACTCCCTCGCCCACCTTTCCCATCAATGCGCTGCATCCTGTCGCCGTTGCTCTCCCTGCTCCTCGTCGCCGGATCCACCCACGCCCTCGCGGACGCCAAGCTCCCGCCCAACTTCACCCGCGAAATCCTCGCCGGACCCGAGATCCCCGAGCCCATGGATCTCGCCTTCGCCCCCGATGGCGCCGCCTGGATCACCGCCCGCGCCGGCGAAGTCTGGCGACTCGACACCGCGTCCCGACAGAAGCACAAGGTCGGCACCCTCGAATCCGATGTCGCCGGCGATCGCGGCCTCCATGGCATCGCCTTCCACCCGGACTTCCCCAGCACGCCGCACCTCTTCCTCTTCCACCACGCCAAGCAACATCCCCAGGGCGAGTACCTCAGCCGCGTCGTGCGCCTGAACGTCACCGGCAACGGCGCCTCCTCCAGCCTCGATCTCGCGTCCGCCAAGGTGCTCCTCGAATGGACCGGCGACGAAGGCGCGCAGCACGTCGGCGGCGGCCTCCTCGCCCATCCCACCGAACGCGCCCTCTACATCTCCTCCGGCGACAACAACAAGATCTGGGAGCTCAAGCAGTACTACAACGACCCCAAGAACCGCGCCCAATCCACCGGCGACCTCCGCGGCAAGGTCCTCCGCATCGGCTTCGACGGCTCGATCCCGCCCGGCAATCCCTTCGTCGGCCAACCCGGTGCCCGCCCCGAGGTCTACACCCGCGGCCATCGCCAGGCCTGGGCCTTCAGCTTCGATCCCGTCACCGGCTGGGTCCTCCTCTCCGAGAACGGCGGCGACGAAAAGGACGACCACGAAAAGGTCCTCCGCCTCAAGCCCGGTGCGAACAACGGCTGGCCCCGCATCTTCGCCGACGGCATGGACACCCTGACCCGCACCAACCGTGTCGAAGGATTCGAGACACCCTGGTTCTCCTACCTGCGCGGCCAGGGCGGTTCCTGCACCGGCGGCCTGATCTACCGCGCACCGAAATCCGGCTCCGCCTTCCCCACGAACTTCCACGGCGGCCTCTTCTACTCCGACTACAACCGCAAGTCGGTCCGCTTCGCCCCCATCGATCCTGCCACCCAACGCCCCGCCGCCTCCCAGTCCTTCGCCCAGAACCTTCCTGGCGGCCCGGTGACCCTGCGCCTCGGACCCGACGGCGCCCTCTACATGATCGAGTACGGCGGCTGGTTCCAGGCCACCACCAACGACGCCGTCACGCGCATCGCCTTCAAGCCCTGATCGGTGGGGCGAGTGTCCTCACGAGCCGCCTCCGCGCCTTTTCACTCGGTGCGTGGTGCGCCTGCCCTTACGCCGGAGGCGTTGCAGCCGATACGGGGTCGCGAAGCGTACCCCGGGAAACCCGCGGAATGAGCCAACAACCCTGGAGGGGTTGCAGACGGGAGAGGTCTTCGCACCACCTCCGGGGTGCGTCTCTTCCAACCAACCAATCCCCGGGTAGGCGCTCCCGCGCCAACCCGGGGCTATCGGCTCAAACGCCTCCGGCGCATCGAACTCGGAATTGGAATCTGGGAACTGGCCTTGGCCCAACCTCGTCACCTCATCTTCTACGGTCTGGAGGGTAGCCGACGACGTGAGGAGGCGGTTCTGGCGTCTGAAAAACTCGGAACTCCCTTCAGGGCCCCGCCGCACCCGCCTCCACCGCCTCGATCGCCTCCTTGGCCAACCGCCGCAACTTCGCCATCCCACGCGCCTCACTCGGATCCGACGCGATCTCCCGAAGCCGGGGCAAGACCTCCCACGCCTGCGCTCCGAATCGCGGCACCACCGCCAGCGCCAGATCCTGCCGAACCGGATCCTGCAGCGACTCCCGCACGCGAACCCACAATTCCGCGTCCGGCTCGTGGATCCGGATCGCCGCCTCGAAGGCCGCACGACGGATCCCCGAAACCTCACTTCGCAGGAAGGGCGCCACCGCCGCGAACGCATGGGCGTTGGTTCGCCC
>CAIMMI010000239.1 GCA_903842505.1 uncultured Verrucomicrobiota bacterium
ACGGTGGTGGCGACGCAAACGGATCCGTTCGGGGACCCGCAGATCGATTTCCGCGCGATGCCGTGGATGGGTTCCTCGGATTTGCCGTGGCCCGTGACGGAGACTCTGGAGGAGGCGGTATCGTTGATGCGCCGGGCGGGTTTCGGGCCCGATTACCGGAGCGTGACGTTGAGGCGTCCGGTGTACCCCGGGATGACGGAGCCTTACTTCATTTTTGGAATGGCCGGGAATGGCTTCGTCTTTGTGGGAACGGTCACGGGGAAGGTTTCGTTGCAGAACTGATCCGGGTTAGGGCTTTGCGCCCTGCCAGCCCTTGCGCCATTGAGCGGTCAACGTTTCCACCAGCACCGCGTTGGTCGGAACCTTGGCGATGTTGGTGTTCTCCTGGGGATCGTTCTGATGGTCGTAGAGTTCGATGGCATCGACCTGAGTCTGGTCCTTGCGGCTGACCCAGACGGTGAAGCGATAGCGGTCCGTTCGCATCGAGTAACCCATCAGTGGGCCGACGCCCGACTTGCCAGAGGCGCGCGGATACTGGCTGAAGGCGGCGGATTTCCATGGGCGCTTTGGATCGTCGAGCAACGGTTTGAAGCTCGTGCCTTCGAGATGGGCGGGCAGGGGGAGGCCCGCGAGATCGGAGAGTGTCGGGTAGATATCCACGAACTCCACGAGGGAATCGGTCCGTGCGCCGGCGTGCTTCATGCCTGGCACCGAGAGCAGGAGCGGGGCGTTGACGTCGTTCTCGGTGTTGGAATGTTTACACCACGCGTCGTGCTCGCCGAGTTTCCAACCGTGGTCACCCCATAAGATGACGATCGTGTTCTTGCGGAGGTCGAGGCGGTCGAGTTCGTCCAGAACCTTGCCGACCTGAGCATCCATGTAGCTGATCGCGGCGTAGTAGCCGTGCTTGAGTTGCCGGGCGAGATCGTTGGGAATCGATCCTTCCGGGATCGCGTGATAGTTGCGCAGTTCACCGCCGGGAAGAATTGCGTAGTCCGGTGCGTCCTTCGGATGAAACGGGTTCGGGGCGAGTTGGATTTTCGCAGGGTCGTATAGGTTCCAGTATTTCTTCGGCGAGACAAAGGGCAGGTGTGGTTTGGTGAATCCCACGGCGAGGAAGAACGGTGTGGGTTTCGTGCCCAGATCGCGCAGGGTGGAGACGGCCAAATCGGCGACCTTGCCGTCCTGAAAGGTGTTGTCTGGAACATCCGCCCCTTCGAAAGCCGGGCCTCGCAGGTTCTTTGCGGTTGCCTGCTTCTTGAGCTTCTTGCCCTTCGGTTTCGGCTCGCCGTCCGGATCGGCGGCGGGAGTTGCTCGCTGATGGAGGGCGAGGTTCTCCGGGAGCGCGTAGGGTTGGGCCTTGGGTGTCTGCCACGGCACCGACCAGGAGGGCGCGTCGTCGAGGCTTCCGTGATAGATCTTGCCCATGCCCTGGACGAAGTAGCCGTTGTTTTTGAAGTGTTGGCCGAGCGTGATGACGCTGGGCAGCGCGGCGCGAAAGTGGGTCTCGAGATCCCATACCCGGGTTGTGTCGGGTCGGGTGCCGGTCATCAGGCTCGAACGCGAAGGCGAGCAGACCGCCTGCTGGCAATAGGCTCGCCGGAAGGTGATTCCCGATTTGGCGAGTCGATCGAGGTTGGGGCTGCGGATGGAGTCGAATCCATACGCACCGAACTCGGGCCGAAGGTCATCGACTGCGATGAAGAGGATGTTCGGCCGGTTGGCAGCGTGCAGCAGGCCGGCGGACAGCAGGCAGGCGATCAGTTGAAAGGCTCGTTTCATGGAATGGGATCACTCTTTGGAGGACTTCTTCTTTCGATCGCGGTTCGCATGGCGACCGGTGCCGTCGCCCGTGTCCGGGATGCCGCCGGCGGGATTGAGTTCGGCGAGGACTGAGGCGAGGCGCGTGCGAGCGGCTTTGCTGGTTTCGGTATCGGTGGACGCGTCGACCCGTTTCTCGGTAAAGGGCGCATCGGTCATGTCGTACAGTTCGCCCTTCTCGTTCAGTTTCCATCCGGCTTCGCGGACATACCACATGGCGGCGAGTTGATTATAGATCCACTTCCGCTTCGTACCGGACTCACCACGCAGTTGCGGGGCGATGCTGTGACCGTCAAAGATGGTGTTGGTGGGCAATGTGGAACCGGCAAGTTCGGCGAAAGTGGGCAGCAAATCGGTGGAGTCGATCAGATCGCCAGAGACCTTGCCGGACGGGACTTTGCCGGGCCAGTTGGCGATGAATGGCACGAGGCCCCCGCATTCGAGCATGGAGCCTTTCGAGCCGGACAGGTGGCGTCCGCCGATCGTGGACAGCTTGTCGTGCAATTTGGCGGTGCCGTTGTCGCCCATGAAGAGGATGAGCGTGTTCTCGCGCAGCTTGAGCGTGTCGAGTTCGGCGATGAGTTTGCCGACGAGCTTGTCCATGTAGAGAAGATTGTCGGCGAAGAGATCCTTGCTGTCGGGCGCACTGTCGGGCGTGGGCTGAATCTCCGCGTGGACATGGACGAGCGGGTAGTAGAGGAAGAAGGGCTTGGTCTGGTGCTTCCGGATGAACCCGATGGCCTGGTCGTGCATCAAGTCGGGCATGTATTGGTTGTCCCCGAGTTTCAGATCTTTTCCGTTCACGCGGTAAGGATCGGACTTCCCCGCCTTCTTGTTCCGGTAGAGACCGCTACCATTGAAGCGCAGGTAGTCGTCGAATCCGGCCTCGTTCGGTTCGCCGGGAAGCTGGCCCCACTTGCCGATGGCGGACGTGGCGTAGCCGGCGGCTTTGAAGGTGTGGCCGAGTTGGAGTTCCGCGATCGGCATGACCCGGCAGGCATCCTGACTCGAGGAACCATTCCGGAAGGCATAGCGCCCCGACAGGATCATTGCGCGGGACGGCCCGCAAAGCGCCGCCGTGAAAGCGTGTGTGTAGCGCGTTCCCGAGGCGGCCAGTTTGTCGATGTTTGGCGTCTTGGCGTGGTCTGAGCCGTAGCAGCCGACGTTTCCGACGCCCAGATCATCCGCGAGGATGAGGATGACGTTGGGCTTTGGCTGCGACTTGGATTCGGCCCCAAGGAGCAGCGCCATCGGTCCCGTCAGCAGGACGAGGAGAAGGAGCAGGTGTTTCATCGGAGAGTCGATTGCGCAGTGGACCGGAGCATTTTGATCAGTGACCTCAGGGGGCGGTGAGCGGTGCGGTCACGCGCCTTTGGATCGTTTGGCGAGCGGGTGGACGCCGCGTCGGCAGGCGTCGGAACAGTACAGGACCTGGTCCCAGTCCCGTTCCCATTTCTTGCGCCAGGCGAAGGGGCGGGAGCAGGCAACGCAGATCTTGGTGGGGAGATTCGATTTCTTCATGGAGAACGCTCTGGTTCCGGGGAACTGGTTGGGGTGTGCACCGTCTCGGGTGCCATGAGCCTGAAAACCGCAGTTGGGTCATCCACCGATTTCACGGATTTCAAAGATGGACTGGAACGAGGAGCCGCACCGCTTCGTTGTTTCCATGTCAGCCGCAGGGTGAAACGACAACCACTCTCAACCGGCTTCCAATCTGTGGAATCGGTGCAGTCTGTGGATCCAACCGCCATTTGCAGCAGGATGGACCTGGTTGCTGAATCGCGCGAATCGGCACGCGTTGAAATTCGGGGTACAACCCGTCTGGTTGCGATTCAGGGGATGTGGGGGAGAATGCCTGCATGGGGAATTCTGCGGGGTCTTCTTGCACTGTTGCCGGCGGCGTGTGGTTGCCGTGTGCCGCGCCTGCCCGGCTTGAGGCGTCGGGGCATGGGGAGTGGCATCGATGACGACGGATCAGGTTGCCCTTGCCCGGCGTCGGCTGGGTCTTGGGATCACGAACGTGGGATTCTGGGTTTTGGCGGCGACGGCTGTCCTTGGCTGGTTGGCATGGGGGCGAGGTGTTTCCACGAGCCGGGTCCTTCCGGTTTTCGCCCTGGTCAGCATCGCGGTGCAGGCGATCTTTGATGGAGTGGGTGGTTGGTGGTTGATGCCGATGCCGCGCCCGAGTCCGATGGAATTCCTTCGCGTGTGGTTCAGGGGCGTGATCGTGCACTCGGTGGTGCTCGCAGCGGCGGGCACCGTGGCCCTGCTGAGCCTTCGTTGGACGGGCGGCTTCTGTGTGGGTGTTGCGGTATCGAGCGTGTTGCTGGCGGTGGGGCGGCGGTGGATTCATCGGGGCGTTTGTGGGGGAACAATTCGGACGGCGGCGCTGGAAGGTGGGGAACGGGTCTTGGTCACCGAGGTGAGGGATCCGGCGTTCACCGGCGGCATGATCGGTTTTGGCCGAGGTGCGGGGATTCTGTTGCCGGAAGGGTGGATCCATCGAGTACCTCGGGCGGAACTTGCGGCGGAGATCTTCCGTCGGCGCTGGCAGGTCCGCCAAGGGTTGCCTGGCCGTGCGTTTCTCCTGCTTTTGATGTGGAACCTGCTTGGCGTGTGGATCGGAGAGATCGTGATGGCTTGGGGCGACCTGCCGACGGGCCATGCGCTGGTCGGTCTGGCTTGCTGGATGACGCTGTGGACCTTCGTCAGCCTGCTCATCCTTCCGGTCCTGAGTCGGGGCACCGTGCAGGCAGCGGACCGGGCGGCGGCGGATGCCGGATTGGATCCGTCCGGATGGATCCGACTCTTTCCGGGCATCACCGGCGAGGACGGCAACCCGCGAGCTGCGCTGCAGAACATCTTCTATCCGATTCCTTCGGCCGAGTTGCGGTTGCGGGCTCTCGGGGAATCCCGAACCGGGGTGGGCTTGGGAAACCTTGCCCGAGGCAACCTCTACCAGTCCGTGGCTGGGTTGACGCTGCTGGGCCGCGCCGTGCACTGCAACGTGGGTCGACCCGCGCTGTGGGTGTTTCCGCCTTCGGCGTGAGTTGGGCCCCGGGTTTCTCAAACGGCGCGCGGGGCGGCAGCGGTGCATCCGAGGATCGCCGTTGCTGCTGTCATTCCCGAGAAGGCGGCACCCTCGACTCCGAATCCCCCGAAGCCATCGCCTGCGAGGGCGAGGGGGGGAAGTGTGCTGGCGAGCAAGCAGGGTTCCGGGTCGAGGACGCGCGGGCGGCTGAAGCGCCATCCATGAACCTGAAAGCTCCGGACGCCGGCTCCGAGCCAGTCCGCGGCCGCGGCGAGCAGGAGGTGTGCGCTCTCCGTGCGGTCACGATCCCAATGCTCGAGGCTGAATTCTGGCGTGGCGTGCAAGGTGACGGCGGATTCGCCAGAGATTCCCTTCAGCTGATTGTCCGTGATCGAGGTGAGGGGACCTGATGTCAGGGTCAGACCACCGGGTGGCGGGATACGCGAGGGTCCCTCCAGCCGGGCCATCACCGTCAGGCATCGATCGTATTCGATGGCGTTGAGTCGGTGGCGGAGTGCCGGTGGCAGGGCAACACCGCTGGCATCCAGCAGGGCGAGCGACTGCGGCACCGGGGGCGTCAGGATCACGGCCTGGGCGGCGATCGTTCTTCCGTTGAGGGTGGTGGCGATCCAGCGGTGCGCATCTGTGCGCAGCGTGACGAGGCCCGTCTCGAGCTGGACGTGGATTCCGAGGGCGAGATGTTTCGCCACCCCGGACATGCAGGGCACGCCACGCCAATGGACGAGTCCTTCGGTTCGCATGGCCGGATCCGGCATCCAGTGGGCAACTGCGCCACCCAACCGCTTCTGCAACCCGACGGGGGAACATCGCGAATCACCGGTGGTGAAACCCTGCGCACCATGGTCGAACGTCGCGCCTTCGATCCGGCGACTGGCGAGCCTTCCGCCCACACCGCGTCCCTTGTCGACCACCGTGACGGAGCGACCGGCCCGAAGGAGTTCGCTGGCGGCGATCAGGCCCGCCATGCCAGCGCCCACGACGAGGACATCGGTCGACTGTTCGGTGGAATCCATTCTGGCGCGGAGGTTTCCTTTCACTTGGCCGGTCGTCAACGGACGGGATTGAACGTCATGCCTCCGGACTTCGTTCCGGGCGGGGCGAGGGTTCCCCACGCGGCGCATTGCCATCGCCGCCGGGTGAGGGCACCCAGCCTACACGAGAGCGGTCGGGTTCGACCGGCTTTCCGGGGGCAGTTTCCGGATGCGCCCGTCTTGGCGGGTAAGGCGGCAATGATCTCGCGGATGGACTGGTTCGGGTGCACCGTTCCCACATGAGCGTCAAGTCTCAGGGACGGCAGGCTGCGCGGAGGTGGGCAACCTTGCTGGTTGCGGGGTTGGCGGTTGGTGCGGTGTCGGCGGCGGAGCGGATCGAGCGCGGCGAGATGGCGGGGTACCTACTGGTTCCGAACGAGAAGGTGCCGGAGACCTTCAACGCGGGTTTCTCGATGTATGTAGCGGCGTGGCCGCTGGTGAAGACCTATCCGGGGTCGCGCTTCCAGACCGGGTTGTTCGGCACGTGGATGTTCGCGCAGTTGGATGCGAAGCCGGACTTCAAGCTGTACTCGGACATCGAGGGTGGACTCGGGTGGTGGCGGGACACGCGGTTCGCGACCGAGACGCCCAAGTTCATCATGGGTGGCGTGGCTCCGAATTTCAGCGAATGGGCCAACGGACCCGGGGCCGGGAAGGGGCGCGACTGGAACAAGCCGAGCGGCAAGTACGGCATTGCCCAACTCAGTCCGTGGGTGCTGTGGCCGCCGGACGGATTGAACCTCAAGCAGGGCACGTGCGGTGAATGGTTCGGGTACGGCTACCTTCCGTTGCCGCTGGCGCAGCCCAAGGCGACCACGGCTGGAACCCACGTGCCGACCGGCGACCAGTGTTGGACCCTGTTCCTCAACACGGGGAACTTCAAAGGGCCGGTCGCGTTCTTCACGCCGTACTTCTGGTCGCGTGGGGGTGTGGAGGATCCGCGGTTCAGCGGGCTTCTCCTCGACAGTCGGCCTTCGAATCCGAATCGCGCGCTGCAGATGGAGACGCAGCACATTCCGAGTGCGCAGGCGACGGATGCGAAGGGTGAGACGTACGCGCGGGTTGCCCCGACGCGCTTCCCGGCCGGACGCGATGGCGAGTCGGCCGTCGTGCACCGGATCACGTCGTACAACAAGAGCGCGCTGTGGGATGGTGTGAAGGCGTGGTTCGAAGGCGGGCCTGCGGCCCGTGGTGCGATCCACGCCGAAGGTTCGGTGCTGCACGAATTCACCGGGCGGGGCGGGGCTACCTGGAGGATCTACCCGGATGGGGCGACCAAGGAGAAGCGGACGCCGCTGGCGTGGACCTCGTTTGCGACGCCGATGGCGGCGGACAAGAACACGTTCGGCTATCGCTGGAACACCAACTTCGTGACGCGGACGAAGGTCCGGGCGGGAACGCTGAACACGTTGCCGGAGTACTTCCGGTTGGTGACCAGGACCAACAAGTTCGAGTGGATCCCGGTGTCGGCCAGCGAGGTTCCCCAGGAAACGGGGTTGGCGGAGATCCGGTTCGATCGGCCGGACGCCAAGCCCAGCGATCCCTATGAGACGCCCGACGGAGCGGAGACTCCGTGGAAAAAGCCCGGGCCGGTTGCGGGTCCGTTCCAGGCCCGCCTGGGCGACGGCAGTGTGGTGACGTACTACTGGTACCGATTCGCCGATCAACCCGCCTTGCTGCACGCCGACCTGACGAAGGCCGAGCGTGAAGCCATGCAGGTGCGGGTGGAGAAGCTCCACCGGAACTGGACGAAAGACCGCGAGTACCTGGCGCCGCCCGCGTTCGGAAAATTGGCGGAGCTGGATCCGGGTATTGTCGTCACGCCTCCGAAGGGCCTGAAGATTGGATACGTGCCCATTGTCACCCGGCAGGAACCCGCAAGGTAAGCGAGACATGAAACTCTCCGCAGTCCTCCTCGCCACGCTCCTGATACCGGGCCTCTCGATGGCGGTCCTCGGACAGGCCCCAGGTGTTGAAGCCGGCATCCATTCAACAGCGAAACGGGCGTCCACGGCTCTGTTGCCGGTGAAGGCGCCCCCGGCCGGGCAGAAGATTCCCGCCTTCTACACCAAGTATGTGGAGGCCGAAGGCTATCCCATCGTGGCCTCGGAACGGGTCAATGACTACGCACTTCGGGAGGCGGCGTACCTCGTCAACCTGATGCTCGCGAAGCGGCCCGATGTCCGGGCGGCGATGATCCGCAGCGGATCCCGGTTGTGCCTCATCGCGCACAACGAGTTCACGACCGACCTGCCGGAGTGGGCACACATGACGCCGAAGGCGTGGTGGGATGCGCGTGCCCGGGGAACGGGTGGTTCGGCGGAGGATCCGTTCTGTTCCTGTGGGGAGGAGAACCTGCTGGCCTACGCCGGGGATCCCTATGCGGCGGAAAACATCCTGATCCATGAGTTCGCCCATAACATCCACCTGCGCGGGATGGTGAACGTCGACCCGACCTTCGATGGTCGGGTGAAGGTGGCGTACGATGCGGCGATGAAGGCAGGACTGTGGAAGGGGAAGTACGCGTCCGTGAACCACCACGAGTACTTTGCGGAGGGGGTGCAGTCGTGGTTCGACGACAACCGGGTCAACGACCATGACCACAACCACGTTCACCTGCGGTCGCAGTTGATCGAGTACGATCCCGGACTTGCCGCGTTGTGCCGGGAAGTCTTCGGCGACACCGAGCTCAAGTACACGAAGCCGACGACCCGCCTGCACGGGCATCTTGAAGGCTATGTCCCGGCGGCGGCGCCGAAGTTCGTCTGGCCGGAGCGTCTTTCGGAAGTCCGATCCGAGATCCGGAAAGGGGCGCAGGCCCGGAGCGATGCGGCGGAAGGGAAGCCGAAGCCGGAGGAGTCGAAGAAGGCGGAGTAGGCGATCCGGCGTCCCCAGACGTTGGATCCGGAAGGTTTTTCAGCGGGCGGGTTGTTCGTCACAGGGCCTTCCGAGGGTCAAAGCGGGACGTGGTCGCCAACTGTTTCCACAGGAGTTCCTCCTCCTTGCCGATGTGAGGCGGGACGTGGATGGCAATGGTGACGTACACATCGCCGCGCTTGCCGGTGCCGGCCGGCAGTCCCTTGCCGCGGACGCGCAGCTTCTGTCCTTGCTGGGTGCCGGCGGGAACCTTGACCGATACGGTGGCATCCAAGGTCCGGACCGGGACCGTCGCGCCGAGGACGGCTTCCCACGGGGTCAGATCCAGTCGCCCCAACAGGTCAGGTCCGTCCGCCTGCCAGTCCGGGTGCTGGGCGTATCGGACGCGCAGGTAGATGCTGCCGGCACTTCCGCCATTCTGTCCCTCGCCGCCCTTGCCCGCGACGCGGATGGACTGGCCTGCCTGGACACCGGCCGGGATGCGGACCTGATAGGTTTCGGTCTCCTCCTCGCCGCTGATCGCGTTGGTCCGACGAACCGAAATGGTGCGCATGGCACCTCCGAGCGCTTCGTCGAGCGTGATGAGAATGTCGCCCTGGATATCCTGACCGCGCAGCGCCACGGAGGGTTCGGCGTGACCGTTGGTGGTTTCGTGCGATCCAAAAGGGGAAGCCCCACGGCCCGCGCGGGCGCGGCCACCGAAAAAGTGCTCGAAGAAATCGCTGAAGCCCGTGCCCTCGAATTGAACCTCTTCTTCCTGGCTGCCCATCCCAGGTCCGTAGGAACGGCCGCCGCCCTGCGCGGGCGCGGGACGCGACGCCGCTCCCGTCTTCCAATCGGCCCCCAGTTGGTCGTACTTCCGACGGCTCTCGGGATCGCTCAGGACCTCATTGGCTTCGTTGATCTCCTTGAACTTGTCCTCGGCCGACTTCTTGTCCTTGGCGACGTCCGGATGGTATTTCCGCGCAAGCGCACGGAACGCCTTCTTGATTTCCTCGTCGGTGGCTTTGGCCGTGACGCCGAGGACTCGGTAGTAGTCCTTGAATTCAACGGACATGGCGTGAGGGCTGAGGCGGCATCAGGTCATTGACGATCACCTTCGCCGGCCGGAAGGGTTTCGTTCCGCGATGGTACCCGCGTTGCGCGACCTCCAGGATGGCATGATGCGGTTGGGCCGGGTCGTAGCCCTGGGCGATCGCCTCGTGCTGGTGCGGGTCGAATGGTTCGCCAACGATTTCCCGGCCCACGAGGCCGTGCTTCGCCAGCAGGTGGAGGAGTTGTTTCAATGTCATCTCCACCCCGCAATACAGCCCCTCCGCGCCGGTGGACCGACCGGAAGCCAAGGCGCGCTCAATGTTGTCGATGACGGGCAGCAGTTCGTGGATGAAGGCGTCCTTCTGGATCGAGGCGCGGGTGTCCGCCTCCTCGCGACTGCGCCGTTTGAAGTTCTCGAAGTCAGCAGCCAGTTGCCGATACAGGTCCCTCTGCGAGGCGAGTTCCTGACGGATAGCTTCGGTCGCGCTGCCGGTTCCCGTGCTGTTTCCGGTGTCCGCCTCCGGGTCCTGCATCTCGGATTTCATGAGTCAAACGCCTTTCGGACGACCCATGGACTCCGACGCTGGATGGGTGGGAGTCCACGGGCCTCAACGGGCCGAGGATGGACGCCGGGCGTGCGCCGACGCCATGGGGTGTTCCACCTACTTGCTTCGCCGCCTCGTTTGCGGCGGGGCCCTAGGCGCTGGCCAGATGCTTCCGGAAGAACGCGAGCGTCCGGTCCCAGGCGAGCCGGGCGTTGTCGGCGTCGTAGCGACCGGTGGAGTCGTTATGGAAGCCGTGATTGCACTTCGGATAAAGGTGCATGGTGTAGTCGACGCCCGCGGCCTTGAGGTCCTTCTCGTAGTCGGGCCAGGCCGCGTTGACCCGTTCGTCCAGTTCCGCGAGTTGGATGAGGAGCGGGGCCTTGATGTTCTTGCGGATCTCCTTCGCCGCCGGCGTTCCGTAGAAGGGAACACCCGCGTTGACCACGTCGGGCACCGCCGCGGCCAGCATGTTCACGATGTAACCGCCGAAGCAGAATCCGACGACGCCGACCTTCCCGTTCCCGCCTTCCTGGGCCTTGAGGAACTTCGCCGCCGCGATGAAGTCCTGCTCGATCTTGACGCGGTCGAGTGAGGACTGGAGCGCGCGGCCGTCGTCGTCGTTGCCGGGATAGCCGCCCTTGGGATGGAGGGCGTCCGGCGCGAAGGCGATGAAGCCGGCCTTGGCGACCCGGCGGGCCACGTCGGCGACGTAGGGGTTCAATCCGCGGTTCTCGTGGACCACGAGGACGAGGCCGACCTTGCCCGTGGGCTTGGTCGGGGTGACGAGATAGCCGCGTCCCTCGCCGTGCCCTTGGGGCGACGGGAAGTTGACGTAGCGGGCCTTGATGTCGGGATCGGTGAACGAGACCTGTTCGGCCTGGGCGTACTCGGGCATCAGGGTGCCCAGAAGCATCGACAGGGTCAGGCCCGCGGTCGTGAGCGTGCCGAGGCGCGCCATGAAGGTGCGGCGATCGATGATCCCGTGGGCGTACTCGTCGTACCAATTGAAGGCTTCCTGGGGGATCGGATGAGAAGAAGCCGCGGGCACGGGAACGGGGAGGGTCGAGGTTTGCATGGCGGACGAGGGTGACACGTTCTGGAAAGGAAGACGGGAGCGGATGGGACGGTCAACGTCTTGTTTGGGCGGGGGATGGGCGGCAGGGATGAGGGGTGCCGGAGACAGGATGGCAGGATGGGCGGGATGGATGAGGGGTGCCGGAGACAGGATGGCAGGATGGGCGGCAGGGATGAGGGGTGCCGGAGACAGGATGGCAGGATGGGCGGGATGGATG
>CAIMMI010000240.1 GCA_903842505.1 uncultured Verrucomicrobiota bacterium
ATGGCAACCAGTTGTCGAGCTCGCCTGCGTTGGGTGTCTTCGAGTCGACGAGCGATCCGTCGCCCGTTCTCCAATAGGTGTCGCAGTGGGAGCGCTGGCGCCAAGATCGACAATACGGAATCCCGCGCTTCGATGAACGCCCGCCACCGACTCTCATTCTCTTTGGGCGTCTCCCCAGGGGGAAAAAGCTCCGCTTCCAGGGGCACCCTCTCGATCTGTCGGCCGGACGGTTACTGACGAACTCCCTGAAATCCCCGAGCTTGCCCGAGGCAACGCCGGTCCATTCCAGAACGTGCCTCCCCATGATTATCGAAGAAATGGCCTGACATTTCGTTCGAACCACCCAACACCGTTGGGCATAAGTCGAACGAGGAAACCGAGGCCGCTCGGCAACCGTCCGGTCGCTGGAAACTCCATGGAACGTGTCCAAGTCCACCCCTATGCCCATGCCTGCATCGCCACGCTTCGGAAAGCGATTCTCATCAGTCAAAAACCACCCTGAAATAACCTGAGTTTGCCATCGCCTTGCTGGGGATCTGCCATTCGAACTCACCAGCCGACGGGTTCGTCACCGACAGTCCATCCATCCGCTGCCAGTTCCCGACGGTCAGATCCTCCGCACCCTCAAGATGGAACGGCACGAGTCTTTTCAATGAGAGCCAAATTGAAATGCTGCCGTCCTGATTCGCCGTGCTCCGGAGTCGGAAATCCGGATGGACCGTGACACCAAAGCGACTGGAAACAGTGGAGAAGCCGTCGCTGACGGTCAGCGTGACTGCAGTGGTACCGATCAAATCCCTTCCGAAACTTAGGGCCACGCCGAGGCCCGTACCGGTATTGGTGGTCACCACGGAAGGGATCAGCAAAGCATCCGCCGCAGTCGCCGTAAAAGTCAGATCCGATACGGGTCTCAGAGGAGACGTGACGCCCACTTGGAAATGAACCCCGACGTTTTGCGTGGTTGTTTGATCCGGTACCGATGCCAGAGATGGCTGGGACGGCGGCTGATTGAGGGTCAGGAGCACGCTGGAGGCGGTGCCGTCCGTTTTGGCACCATCGACGGCAATTTGATACTCGGTTCCTGCAACGGCATTGAAAACAACGCGGCTGGAGTAAATTTCATCGAGGACCAAATCATCGGTCTCGGCAATGAGGGCCAGTCGATCCGGGGCATTGTCGGTGTAAACGGCAAGCAGGGTGTCAAAGTCGCTGCCGATGGTGTGGAACTCCACAGGACCATTGGAGGGCGCAACCCACTTCCACCAGACCGAGCGACCACCCACATCACCGCCATGGTTTGGCTCGCCCGGCTCCTTGGTCGCTCCCAAGATCGAGCTGCGGACAGATCGGGCACCCGGAGGAATCAGGATGCGGTCACCGAACTGATCGTTGAACGGCAAGTCGATCCAAGTAAACAGGGCCGGAACCGTCGTTACAGTTCCAACAGAATTGCTGATCACCACCTGATAATATCCCGCATCGGCCGACGTCGAGTTGGTGAGCGTGTAAGTGTTGGCCGTTCCGCCCGGAATATTGGTGCCGTTGCGCTGCCACTGATACGTCAGCGGCGCCGTTCCAACAGCGAGCGACGTGAAGGTGAAGGTGCTTCCACCGCCGCCACCGCCGATGAATCGGGTCTTGTCCTTTGGATTTTGCGTAATCCGGGGGGGCGCAGGGGCTGCGAGAACCGGGAGGACGGAGAGGGCGACGTTCCCAATTTGTTGGTCATACCCATCGATCGCAATCCGATAAACGGTTCCGGCCTTTGCCTCAAAAGTCACGCTCGCCTGGAGATCGCCTGGGGTTGGGTCGTCATTCTCGGCGACCAGAGTCAGCGTGGAAAGCGTGGATCCCGAATAGACGCTCAGCAATGTATCGAACTGGCTCCCGGTGGTTGAAATGGTGACAGGAGCGCTGACCAAGGCCTGCCAGGACCACCAGACCGAATGCCCAGAGGAGGTGGAGTTGTGGGCGGGCTCACCCTCTTGGCGATCGGCAGCCACGTTGGATCCGCGAACCGAGAGAAACGGCTCAGAAATCGGGGTCGCATGGGCAAACTCATTGTTCGCAATCAGCGCGCTCGGAGGATGTTGGTGAAGTTTGACAGTCACGTCTCCGGACAACGCGCCCGTTCCGTTGTTAAAGCCGTCGACCGCGATCTGATAACTCGTCCCGAAAACGGCCTCGAAGGTCACGATGCTGCGCCCTCCCCCGGCGCTGCGGACGTCCGAGGCGACTTTTTGGAGGGACTTCACATCGGTGCCGGTGTAGACGGCCAGCAGGGTGTCGAAGCTGCTGCCCAGCGTGTGAATCGTGACAGCAGTCGATGCCGGTGCCACCCAGGTCCACCAGAGTGATTTGCCCCCTTGGTTGCCGGCGTGGATCGGCTCACCCGCCTCAACAGTCGCCAAGGTGTTCAGACCAATGGCGGTGTCGTCTGATCCGCTCAGGGTATGGCGTTGAGCGAAGCCATCGTTGGATCCCGCAATCAAGGGGCTGGGTTGGGAAAGTGTGAGGATGAGATTGCCCACCCCAACGGTGCCATTGGCCATGCGAAAACCATCGACCGCGATCTGGTACGTCCGCCCCGCAATAGCATGGAACGATACCGCGGCTCCAGCGCCGGGGTCGTTGGGATCGGCGTCATCGTTTTGCCCGACGAGCTGCAAGGTCGAGATGGAGGAACCGGTGTAAACGGCTAGAAGGGTGTCAAAACTGCTGCCACGAGTAGTGACCAGCGCGGGTCCCGTGAGACGCGCTGTCCAGGTCCACCACAACGACTTGCCTCCAGCGTTGCCACCATGATTCGGCTCGCCCGCCTCTTTCCCGGCTCCCAGGTTCGAGGCCATCGCTTGATTCGTTTGACCGGCCAAGTGAAAGCGATCGACGAAGTCGTCATTCGAAGTCAGTGAAGGTTTCAGGTTCAGGACGATGTCACCGGATGCAACGCCCTGGGTGCCTGTGGCACCGTCGACGAGAAAATAATAGGGAGTTCCCGCCACCGCGAAAAACTTGACCTGGGATGGCCCCGCGACACCGCGATCTCCGTCTTCGCCCACAAGTGTCAGACCTCCAATATCGGATCCTGTATAGATGGCCAGCACCGTGTCAAAACTGCTGCCCACCGTGTCGAGGGTAAAGGTCCCATCCGCGGGGGGTACCCACGTCCACCAGACCGAGTGTCCTCCGGACTGGCCCGCATGCCGGGGTTCACCGGGTTCGATGGACGCGCCCGCATTGTTGTCCCGGACCTCGGTTGAATTCGCAGGAAACGTCAGGGCATTGAAGAACCCATCGTTGTCCGTCAATTGGAGCAGGCTGAGGTTCACCACACCCACTGCCGGCCTCCCGTCACCCACCTGCAGCCCCGCAACGACGAAACGATAGACGACTCCCTTCTTCGCCCGGAAACTAAGGCCGCTCGTACGGAACTGGGTAGCGATCCTGTCGTTGTTCGATGCAAGGCTGGTAAGGGATCCCACAGAGGCACCGGTATAGACGCCCAGGACCGTGTCGAGTTGAACGCCTGCGCCCGTGATGCTGCCGACGGTGTCGAGACGGACAAGACCATTCGAAGGAGCGGTCCAAGACCACCAGAGCGAGGCACCACAGGGAAGACCCGCGGGCAGCGGCTCACCTGGTTCGCGTGTGGCGAGAAAATTGTTTCCAGAAACATGGACATGCTGGCCGGTCAGAACCGACGCACGGTCGAAGTCGTCGTTGTCCGACGGGATCACGACCTGAAGGTTGGCGATGGAACTGGTGATCGATCCATAGGCGTTGGCAACAATCACGCGGTACGCGCCGGCATCCGCGAGCCGGGGATTCAGGATCGAGTACCGGTCCGAGCCACCGGAAACGAGAGGAATGCCATCCTTCTGCCACTGAAACGTCTGAGGAAGGCTCCCGGTCGCAGTAACCGAGAAAATCAGATTGGTGCTGTGGCCGTCAAAGGTCGTTGCACTGGCCGGTTGCTGGGTGATGGTCGGAGCACTGGGTGTGGCAGTCAGGCGAACGGTAAGTCGAATCAAGCCTTGGGCGGATTCGAAGCCGTCGACTGCAATTTGATAGGCAGTTCCCCGGACGGCGGAAAACACCACCGCGCTGGTCGCAACATTGGGAGCATCATCGTTCGCGGCCACCACACTCAAGCCTGCCAAGGAACTGCCAGTATAGACCGCCAAGACGGTATCAATGGAACTGCCAGCCGTGTCCAGGCGCACCGGACCACTGTCCGGAGCGACCCAAGTCCACCACAAGGAGGCTCCGGCCGCGTTACCCGCATGGCTCGACTCCCCAGCTTCGGCGGTAGCGTTCTGATTGCTCGCGGCGAGGGTGTTCGTGCTGCCCGTAATAAACTGCCGGGTGGCGAATGCGTCATTCACAGGGGCCTGGGCCTGCATCCCAGCCGGCAGGCCGGCAAGACTGATCAAAGCCAGAAGCAGGGAAAACAGGCGCAAAACGGCGGAGCCTGACCGAAATTGAACCGTGGTTGGAGTTGGGCTCATGGGGGAAAAAAGGAAAGTCATGGGTTGGACGCTTCCGCAAGAAGGGCGGACACTCGCCGCTCGCCGTCCTGATAAAAGTGCCTGACTGCAACTTGTCCTCGGGTCATGAAGGCCTCCGCTTTGAGGCAGCCACTCGGATACCAAGCTTGGGAAAGTCCATGAGGCTGGCCGTCCTTGAACTCGATGCGCGCGGCCATGCATCCAGCGTCATGCCATTGCCGGAATTCTCCCTGTTGCAGTCCAGCGACCAGAGTCCCGTCGGACCGTTGCTGACCGTTGGGATACCAAGTCGTGCGGACTCCATCGGCCAAGCCCTGTTTGAAAGACTCACGCAACTCCCGAACACCATTGGTGCCCCAGCCTTCGGAGATTCCATGCAACCGGCCATCCACCAGGGATGATCGAAGCCTCACGGCTCCGTCCGGGTAGGTATCCACCATCCAACCCGTGAATGCGCGCAGGTCGCCGGTCTGGAACCACTGACCCTCGCGATTTTCCAAATGTTGACGATGGACGGTCGGCAGTCCCCGGGAATCCATACCCGTCGAACAAATGAACCAACCGAGGCACGCCGCAGCCATCAACAGCCCGAACACTCCGATACGGCACCAAGCTGTTCGGGAGTTGGACACGCAGACGGACAAACTGGCGAAGATGGCCATGAGGAGCGTCGTTCACTCAACCATCAGACGGAAATAAGCCGCTGGCACCGATGCACCCGACGTGACTGCTCGCAGTCGGACCCTCTCGATGGCGGCCGCCGGATAGACGAGTCGCTCGGGGGCGCTTTCGCCCTCGGACGTCACCTTGAACGCAGTGGGTGTCCACGTCTTGAGATCGCTGGAACTGCTCAAGTGGTAACTCCGTCCGTTGATGGCAGTGAACTCCAGCACCGGGGCACCCTCCTCGTAGCCGACGATGTTCAGGGTAAAACTCATCTTGGGGTCCACGGCATAGGTACCGGTGATGTACGTCTCCAGATACGTCATGCCATTGCCCGCGCTGTCTCCGGGTCGGACCTTCGACAGGTCGGAGTTGACCAGCCGTTGCCACGCGTCCGGCAAACCGTCGCTGTTGCTGTCCACACCGAGATTCAGATTGAGGTGCGTGCGGCGTCCCGGTTGGCCGAGATGCGCCGAGTTGCCCTGCATTTCAATCGGCAGATAGGTGACGCCGCCAATGACCACCTTGATCCGGTAGGGGACGGTGGGTCGCAGTGCCGTAGGTTGATAGGGGACGGCCAGAAGCCCGGCATCCATCGGAACCTCCAGCCGATAGTTCGCCCCGGCCTCGATCCCCGGATTCACCGCGGTCTTCACCGTGATGTCGCCTGAAGTCACCAGCAGAACCTGCGCATCAGAACTGTTGATCGGGGTGCCGTATTGATCCCGCAACATCCCGTAGAAGATATGGAATGGAGCGGGTGGGTACGAGGCGAGCCGACCGGCGGAGCCGACAAGGAACAATCCGCAGACCATCCAAAACAACCCTCGACCTGGCCGGAACGATCCAGGTGCAAGCCGCACGCGCATCCGCGCAGCCGCCAAAGAAAAAGCCCACCGGACCGGGGTGAGCCTCCGGCGAGGACGGGTATTGCACGGGAGTCTCACCGCGTGAACGTCAGGCGCTGGGCAGGGTGTTGGCTTCATGTCGGGTGCGCTGGAGGTCAATTCCCGGAGTAGGAATACGTGGTGAAGTAGAGCTTGATGTCGGTGACGGTCTGGATGAAGCGGCTCAACCCCTCCTTCGGATCGGCGAGCAGCGAGTCCGCAGGAATGACCAGTTTCCACTGGCTGTTCCAGACCGACCGACCGATGAGGCGCCGGCTGGTGAACTGCGAAAATTGCAGTGAGGTGCCGGAATAGGGATTACCCGAAAACACTGCGACGGAATCCACCGGACGGAAGGCCTGGTGCTTGCGGAGGGTGAACAAGGGCTCCATCAGGGAATCCGATGAGTTGTAGAACGGCTTGGTCGAAAAACCCGAGCCACCGATGTTGAACGGCAGGGGAATCGCGATGTCATCGACCTTCCACTGGCGCAACTGACTCGCATCCCCAAGTGGCGGGCTCCGCATGGTGTCGACCCCGACGGGGATCAGGTAGATGTACGGGTTGGCGGCAAGCGCAAGGGGATCAAGGAACGAAAAATTCGGATCCGTCGTCCCATTCAATCCCGGAAGACTCATGCCCCGATAGCCTTCCAAGGCCACGCCCACGGAGTTGATCTTGGTGGCAAAATGACTCCGGTGAAACGAGGGATCCCCGGCAGCGAGGGTTTGGCCAAACAGGTTCTGACCGGGGGTGATTGTCGTGCTGAAAGTCAGGATGATGCCGGGCACCGGGAGCCGGTTGCCCTGATCAACCTGCTGGCAATAGCGGCTGACATCGGAGTCGGTCAGGATGTTATCGACCGTGTTGCGCTGGAGATAATCCTGCCAATTCGGGATGCCGTTGGTGTCGGGCAGGATGCGGAGGTTCCCCGTCCGAATCGATGCCAGGGTGGTGTAAACGTCGGGAGAGTTGAACCCTAGACGACCCTTGAGCACGTCGAAATCGGTCTTCATCTCAGCGAGGGCACTGGAGATCCCAGGGTCCCCGCTCCTCCCACCCGCGAATTGGGGCTCTCCATTGCGAACGATACCCAGAGCGCGGCTGTTGATGATCCGGGAGACGAAGGAACGTCCTTGGTCGGTGCCAAGCAGACCCGTTTCATAGTCATAGGCATTCGCGGCCAACAAGGCGTAGCGAGAAGCCAGGTCAAACAGGGTCTTGTACCGTTCAAGCTTCTCGTTGCGGAACAACCGGAAAGCCGCATCGCGCGAACTGAAATCCTGAATGACGGCGGCGGCACGCTTGCGAGCCACCTCACGGACCTGCTGGATTTGACCACCCTTGGCGATCAGGGCGGTGACCTTGCGCTGCGCGTCGTCGTAGCGCTGAAGGGCCTGGTTGATCGCATAATTCGCCCCCTGAAGATCCCCAAGCGCCCCTTCAAGATCGTTCAAGGCGGATCGGCGATCCTCGGTTTGCTGCGTCGGATCGATCTGCTCGAATTGGACACCGGTCGCCGCAGCATCGTTGGCCGCGCGGATCGCCTGGGTGACCGCCAAACGGGCAATCTCAGCAGCGTCGATCGCGGCTTCTACGGGTGCGGAGGATGCCTTGACTGCCGCCCGCGCCACCGACGTCAAATCGCCACCGTCGGCCAGTCCAGCGATAAAGGTCAGGGGCAAGGCCTCCTTCACCACCGCCGCAGCGTCAGATTCCGCCTCCGAAATGACGTCCTGTACATCCTTGAAGAGCTGACTCGCCCTCTCAATGTTGGCCGTAACCTGCTCGGAAATGGCCAGATCATGGCTCAGCTTTTCGATCCTGTCGGTGGCAGTCAGCCCAGCCTTGTAGGTTCGGATCATCCCATCCAGCGAGCCCTTGGCACCGGATGCATTGTCCAATGCTTCCAACAGGCTTGCCCGGGCGCTGATCACCTCGGAAATCGCCTGCTGAAGCTGCCCCGGACTTTGTCGCTTGCTGGTCCACGAAGCCGGTTTTGCAAAATAGCCGTGAGGATTCAAGGTGTACTCAACATAGTCGGTCGAACCCCGCTGATCCTCACCGTTTTCATCCACAGCGAGTTTGATGAAGTCAAAACTCTGGCGCTTGGTCTGGATCCCGGACACCCAGCTGCTCGGAAAGCCCTGGACGTCGAGCAGATACGTGTTGGTGGCGGTAGGATCGATGATGCCCGGAAAGATCAGCTCCGGAGTCTCCACATACATGTAATGGTACAAGTCCGGCCCGGCATAGTCCTGTTTATAGGTCCGGCCTGGGCCCCTGTCGTCGGGATAGGGTGTTCCAAAGACCTCGATCAATGCATTGGTGAAGGTCAACTCCTGCTGGGAAAGTTGGGCTTGGATGTCGGCGAGGGAATCGGCCTCCGAACGCATGAGGCGGGTGATGTCCTTGGCATCATCAAAGGCCGCGACGGCGTTGTTCAGGGCGAGCTTGGTCCGTTCATAGACTTGTTCGAAATGGGTCTGGGGATTGGAGCCCACGACGAGGGCCGGATTCAGGTCGAAGGCCACGCTGCCCTGAGTGACCCCCAGCGGAGAAAGACGCCCCTCGGCGTTGTCCATGGCGGCCTGGAGATCGGCGGCCGTGGAAACAAGCTCGGCCAATTCAGGGACAGTCGTCCGATCCACCTTTTGGATCCCTTCATGACTCGGATCGGGGTCGACATCGGGCAGGATGGCGTTGCCAACCACCCAGTTGATCAGGGCTCCCTGACCCGTGCGCGACGCCCATTGATCGACGCCCCATTGCCGGACCACGTTGGTGGACACCCCGGCATCCGAAACGGTCCGGGTAGACAGACGGGTATTGGCGAAGGCTCCCCAACCGCCGTCCTGCCCGGGAACATAAGCCTTGCGCCAGTTGAGGTCGAAGATCTGGCGTCCAGTCCTCGCCACGGCAGCAGCCGCAGCGGCGAACTTACGCTCATCCATGTACCCCACCGTCACTGGCATGCCCAGGACGCTGACCGACTGGACGCGGGGTACCCAGTCGAAGTTCGGATTCATCAACAGCGAATGGTAACCCTTCAACGCGGTGAGATAGTGCCCGTAAGCGTCGCCATGCCCCTGCGGATACAGGTTCGCCGCATCGGCGGCATCCACGGCACCATCGAAGTTCTGATCTAGGACGTTGTAGTTGAGCCCGTAGATCGCCTGACCGGTGTTGATGCCCCCCGTGTAGTTCCAAACCAGTCGATTGTAGACTGGAGCGGTCTGGACGCCGGGCATGCCAACGTCATCGCGGCCTGCGAGCAAGGCCAGTTCCTCGTCCGCGAGCGTGGCCACCTGTCCTTGGAACGAAAAGAGCGAGGTGGCGATGTCACCGTACGTGTTGTCCTTGGTGCCGATGCCAATGGTCGGATTGTCCGCGTCCGCAAAAGCTTCGTCCCCGAGAATCTTGTACAGGTCACTCAAGTAGCCGGCGGCGAGGAGGAGTGAGTCATTGGCCGGACCGTAGTTGATGCCGGCATTGATGCTGAGATTGCGGGCACGGCTCAGGACCGTCTCATAGATTTCAATCAGTCCGTAGTTGTTGAGGGTGTCCTGATTGAGAGCAATATCGCCCTCGTAGCGTCTGCCCGCCTGGGTCAGCATGCTGGCACCGGTATTGACTGCATTGTTGTTGAGGTCGGAGGTGCGTTGATTGAAGGGGTTGACGCCCGCCAGCACCCGCTTGACATAGCCCGCCGCAAATTGCGGGGACGTCCAGGCAGACCACTGGTTGTACAGCGGGTGCGATGGATTCATGGCCCGGTAACGCAGCACGACCCAATTGTCAGCAAGGACGGCGACGCCACTGTTGCCCAGGGTGTAGTGCTTGATGTTGGTCCCGTTGGTCAACGCCTGATACCGGCTCATGACGACGTCCGACGCAGGAGGGAATCCATCCACCGGCGGGGAAATCTTCCATTCGTACTCATAGTCCGCAGTCCGACCCGCCAGATCCGCCGTGTGCTCGAAGGTGATCAGCTCGCTGAGAGGATTGGCGTCCGGAATGACCTTGACCTCGCCGGCGTACAACGAGCCAGTGACTCGCAGGATGTAAACGGAAACGGGTTGGCTTGCCGGGGTGAAGGCACTGCCGTCACCGGTGATCAACGTCACATACCCCTGCCCCGGACCCGCAGCGCTGAGCGCGTAACTGTCCACAGCCGTATTGCTGTCGGTTACCGCAACCAACTCGCCCACACCCCGGGTGACAGTTTGATCGCTGTTGACCACGTACTGGCCTGGAACCTGAGGGTTTTCGTGGAAGGTTTCGACCGTGGTCGAAAGGCTCTCGATCGCCGCCTTCCATTCGTCCGAGTCGGGGTCGCTCGCCGGACAGAGGCTCTCCACGATTTGCAGATCCGCGTCCGCAAGGATGTTGAGTTGCAGAAACTTTTCGCCGACGAGTTCATCGTGGAACTCACCTTTGAACACCAGTCCGCCGGCCGTCCCAAGGCTAGGGTCAAAGTAAAAACGGCTGGCAAGGTGAGGCGGCAGACTCGGAAAATAGGTCTTTCCCTGATACTCCTCCGCAACGACCCCTGCGGGCAGTTGACTCAATCCCGCGGCGGGATCAGCAGACAGCAGGAAGGTCTTCTGGCGCGTGGGATCGTGGAGGGTCACCGCCGGATAACTGCCACGATTCGCGGTCGCAAGGGCAATGGACTGTTGGTACAGGACGGAAACGCTGGACTGGCCGCGAATCGCGGGGCGCCCGTGACTGGGCAACGTGAGGGTTTCGCCAAAGGCCACGGCGGGGACAGTTCCGGGCCAGATGGGGCGGTAGATGATGGAAAGTGCGGGAGAACTGGGGGCATCCCCGGAACCCTGAAAAGCCCCGTCCGCCAAGGGACGAAGATAGGGGACGATGGAACCCGTAGGCGGCGGCGACGCACGACTGGGCCAGGCGAACCCGTCCTGCGTCTTGTAGTAAAAATTCATCGCGAACGAATTCGTGCGCGCCGCGGTCTGGGCCAACTGCGGAGGCCGTCCAGTGAACCCGTTGAGGGTCAGAGGATCCTGCGCGTTCTTGTTGCCGTTGAACGAGAACCTAACCTGCACCTGCGAACCATCGCCGTCCGCAATGTTCAACAAGTAGGGTCCGCTGGAAGCCGAGTCCCAGATCCCATAGAGGGCGAGTCCATTGGCCAGCGGTCCGAACGTAATGCCCTTGGGCAGGGGCGTCTGGACAGAGACCGAGGCGATGAGGGAATCGATGCGCCGGGAGGTGTGGATGTAGTTGGTGGAAAGTGAGCCCACCGGGCCTCCGCCCGTGACGCTGGCATTGAAGCCATCATTCGACGTGTTGGCCGTCGAGTAGGTGCCGGCAGCCAAGGCAGGCAGACCCAAGTGCAGGCCGCGCACCACCCAAAACCCGTTCTTGCGATCCCGGTAGGTGAAACTGGGATATTTGCCGAAAGGTCCTGAAGCCTCCGATGCCGACCAACCCGCGGGCAAATCACCGTCGGTGGACTGGACTTCGAAGTTGTAGTTCGTCGTGTAGGTGAGCTGCGAACTCCCGCTGCCGTCCGAGATCACCTGCAACGGTGGGGGGAGGATGGGCAGCGGCATGGGAGCCTGGACCTGCCGACCCGCTTCAACGACATAATCAAAGAACTGTCCCGCGGCAGGGTTCTCGCGCAGGACCTTGAAGGCCCGCATGGCAGGCCGCCCATCCTGTTCGATGTAGTCGAGCAGGACATACGGCATCGATGAAAAGCCGGAACCGCCGGTGACATTCAAGTCGTCGCGAAGTGCATAGGCCTGGCCGCCGATCATGAGCGCGTGCTCCTCGTTGGGATTGTAGCCCACTTGGGCCGGGTCGTTCTGGGTATAAATACTTCCCTTGGCTTGCAAGCTCGGAAGACCGCCGCTGCCCGCATTGGCCGCCAAAACAATCTGCTGGGCCGTCGAGTCGGGCCACGCAAGATTGTATCGTCCAATCACCGACGGCCAATAAATCGGGTCAAATCCATTGAGGGGATTCTTGATCGTATTGGTCGCATTTCTTCGAAACCACCAAACCTCGAGCAGGTTCGCCCCCGGAATGGCATTCACTGGGATGATCGCACCCGCGTTCGCACTCGTGAACCCGGCGGCGAAGGGGTCGATATAGGCTCCGGGATGAAACGACGTCCCACTGCTCTGAAGGATGTAACCCGCCAGATAATCACCCGTGCTTCCCAACTCTCCGGGGGGTGGGCTGATCCGGTTGCCAACGTAGGCGGTCTGGTAAAGGTACCGCGGAGCGCCAGCAAGGGGAATGTTGCTCGAACTGGAGATGGCGGTCCCATAGAGGGTCATATGATGACCATTGCCACTGCTGTCATAGGCGACGGAACCGCCCTCATCAAAGGTGAACTGGGCGACAAGACCGGAGGTCCCGGCCGGATAGGTGCCCGCCTGCATGCCCGCGGCCAACTCTTCGGAGGTCCGGGCGGTCGACCAAATGCGGAAACCATCCAATGAGGCCGTCGTGACGGCATCACCGTCCCATTCGGATTTACCGATATAATTGAATTTCCGAAGGACATTGTCCGGCGCATGGAATTGGGAAGCCGATCCCACAACCACGTCATTGAGATAAAACGTCAGGTTCGAACTGCCGCTGTCAAAGACCGCCGCCAGATGCACCCACTGATTGGTGGGCATCAGGACGGGAACGAGTAAACCAGAGGACCCGGCACCCGTGTGGTGATCGACGCCGGGTTGGCCTGAATTGCCGTTGGAGAGCTCGAAGACAACGTTCTGCTGCCAGGGACCATTTCCAAAATCCATCAACCTCTCCCATGGAGCGCTTTGGATCGGAGTGTTGACCCAACATTCGATCGTGTAACTGCCACCGTCGAAATAAACGCCGGGTGGAAGTTGACCCCAGCCGGCGCCGTCGAGTCTGAGGAAGGAACCACGCCCGGACCGGGGCAGGTCACCCCGGATGTCGACGACCGAGGAATCCGTCCCGCGGAACAGGTTGGTGCTCAGGGTCGACATCACCCGCTCAAAGGCCACCGTGCTGCCGGAACTGAAGCGCAGCAGGGTGCGATGCTGGGGCTGTGCCGCGTCGAGGAAGGTATAAAATTGCGACTTCGCGTTGAGGAACCCCCGGGGATAGTCCAATGGATCCTGATACTGGATCGTGGGCACGTTCTTGGAAGAGAGCTGGACGGCGGTTTCCACGGCGTTTTCCGGGGTGGCGACGGGCGGCCGAAGGTAATGACTGTATCGCGCGGGATCCTCCGGCCAGATCTGCTGATAGCGGTTGTAAAGAAACGGCCACTGAAGGCCGGCAACGCCCGTTTCAAGCCAGTGGACCAGGACGTCGTTGGCATTGTGGGTTTCGGCGGCGGCGTAATATTCAATGCGACCACTTTTCCCCGAGGCGTCCTGGTAAAGGAAAGGACCGCGGAGCGTGGACTGGAGCGGGGAGGGAATCAGCTTCGCATCCGATCCGGACGCGCCATAGGCAGAAAGACGTTCGCCAAGTTCGGCGATGACGGCCTGGGAGACGGGCTGCCGGATGACATCGACGATTTCATATCCGAGAAACTCACGTGCCCCGGATGGCTGAACGTCGCCGAGCAATTCCATGAAAGCCCGCCCCTCGGCGTTGTAGGCCAGAATCAAACCCTGGGTGGAATCGTACCACAGGGTGCGCAACTCCGGATAACCGGGACCGGTAGAACCGTCGCCATACTCGGTGGCGACGGTGGCGGGGAATGCCGGGTTGTACGCGAAATAAACGGCCCCCACCAGCGAGGGGGAAACGGCAATGGGCTTGCCGGTGGCGGCAAAGGATTTCTGGGTCCAGAAAATCTTGCGGGGCGTCTTTACCGGGGAGCCCGACACGACGTACACCGCATTGGTCAGCGCATAATCAAGACCACCAATGGTGACCTTGTTGGTGTTGCTGCCAGTGACGCCGGGCTCACGCCTTCTCCACGTGACCTGAACCGGTCCGGGCACCGTGGCAAACACCTGTCGGGCATTGGGACTGAAGTAATACAACGGCGGTGCCGAGCTGGAGTTCGTGTACGGCTGGTCCTCCCAGTACTGGCTGGGGCTGGTTCTCAGCAGAACCCCGTTTTCGTCCGTCGCGGGGGGGGTGATGACCGATCCGAAACCCAAGGCGAACGGCTGCGAAAAAGTCGCCCCACCAACCTGCGACGCCCGCAGCACCACGGTAATCTCGCCACCGCCACCGCCACGGGTGCCCCGGGGCAGATCGAGATTGCCAGCTGCGGCGTTCCGCTCGAACGATTGACCGGGTTGCAACGTGGCATTCGCCTTGGGAATGACAACGGCCCCATAGGTGACGATGCCCTGAAACTGGTACGCCGTGCCGCCAACCGGTGCGCGGCCGTCGGTGGCGGGCGGGGTGGCGCTGGTCACCTTTCCCGGAACGCCACGCAGGGAACTCAGATTGACACCCTGCTGGTAGTTGGTGGAGTAGAGGACCGCATCCTGGTCAATCTGCGCCACATCGGCGACACCGGTGATTCCCCCCAACGCCAGGACGCTGAGGAGGGACCGTAGGAACCATTTCATGGGTTTGCAGGGCGAAATCATAGGGCTAGGAGACGGTCCACGGGCCGTTGACGCTCGACGTGAGAGGTCAGCGACCCAACGCGGAAGGGCCCTCTGCCGGGTTGATCGGTAACGAGGCCCGGTCGCCATTGCGGGGCGCAGTCAGACGCACGAGCAGTTTGCGAACCTCGGTCAACTCACTCTCCATGCCAGCAAGGCGGGAGACCTTCTGCTCCAACTCGGCCACGCGGGCCTGGCTCTGGCGCAGGGCTTCAGCCTGTTGGTCAACCGTCTTGGAAAGCGCTTGGATCGCGCCCAGACCGAGGGTGAAAAGCCGGTCGTAATCCACGGCAAGAAAGTCATCCACCTGTCGGCCGTAAACAAAGAGGCTCGACGTCGGGCGGGTCGAAGACACCGTGAACTGGTTCTGATCCGAGATGGCCACAATTTTCGTCTCCAAAATCCCCTGGTCGTCAAAAAGCCGAACCCGGTTGCCCGGGGTAAATCCATGGGGCTTGGTCAAGGTGACGTGCAGGGTCTGATCGTTCGTCTGATACGTCACAACCGAAGCCTTTGCGTAGATGTCCGGGATGAAGTTGGTGCGGGAGTGGACCGCTTCAGGAAGGACCTTGGCAACCTCCTGCGCGATCAGTCCCGTCTTCAGACCCGCCCCTTCCCGAACCTTGTCGACCATCCGATAATCGGTGAGCACCAACCGATTGATCAGCTTCAAGGCATCTTGGGGATCTTTCCGGGAAACGATCTCCTTGATGCGCTGGTCGGAGTACAAAACAGCTCCCAGCATTTCGACATAGCCCTCGGAACGGATGCTGACATTTTGCGAGGAAAACCTAAAATTACTCCCGGTATAGCTGTTGCCGTTATAAGTGTTTGCCTGACCTTGGTTGTAGTTCATCCAGTCAGCGTCGCCAAAGTCTGAGGCGTTTCGAACCCTGGTCGCGCGCACATCCAGCGGGACCAAGGGCCAGGTGGTTCCAATCCCGACATTGCCAGACGGCATCAGAGCGATGTGATCGTCGG
>CAIMMI010000241.1 GCA_903842505.1 uncultured Verrucomicrobiota bacterium
CGAGTCGGGCCATGAGTTTGGCCGCGGTAATCCGCGAGGTGTCGTGACAGAGACTGACGCCGGCTGTGGAGCAGTTGGTGCCTGGCCCTCTTGCCCTGCACACGGGGACAGGCACCTGTTCCTGTGGAACACGGGCCAGAGGCGTTCGCACCGACACCTTCGATGCATCCGACATCGCCTCCTCCCGGATGGATGCGCGGAGCCTCGATGTCTGGACGAGACTTTTCAAGAACGCGACCGAGGGCATCGGCAGCCCGGCCATGCGTCGACAACTCGGCTACCAGACCAGGTGGCGCGGCCGCTCACTCTCCCCGCAGTGAAGTCGGCACGTGAATGATCGCTGAACCATTCGTGAACGGTGGATGAACAGAGGCTGGGCTCCGCGACCACGACGACCCCGCCGAACCCTCCAGCGGTCCCTCACGCATCACAAGCCAGTGACGCGCACCCATCGCGGATTCCCGCTGCCTAGGTCCGAAGCATCTCAATCCTCTTTTTAAGACCCAACTGGGCGCAGAGCCCGGGGCCAGTCGTCTCGCGATTCGCATTTCAGAATATCGGACATACATGTATCTGACCCCGCCGTCGTGTCCGGCTGGAAGGCGACTGGCCGAATCGCATCCTCACTGGAAGGGAGGCCAGGCCCGTAGCGGAGTGTTGGTCAAGGGTCAGGTCTGTCGGTGGTCTTCTCGGTCCAAGCGCCGCCGTCCCAGTATCGGAGCTTGAAGGGCGATTCCGGGTCGTCGTACCATCCGGGAATCAGGGCATTCCGTGGCGACGCGACGCTGCGGGGGATGAGGGCGGCGAGGAGCGCACCGAGGCAGGGTGGAAATCCCCCAAGGCTGCGACAAGCAGTGAAAGCAATGACAGCGGGCAGCCATCGCTATCCCGCAGTCCCAAGCACGCGGAGAACAGCGACACTCACCGCTCGACGTCCGAAATTCAGCCGCGATCGCGGTTCATGTTCTTCCCCTATTCTTGCGGCTATGCAGATTCGTGTTGTCCGATTCCTCGGGCTCCCTCTGTGTCAACCTCTGCTGAGACAGTCGTGATCGTCTAATCCGTTGTTTTCAGAGGGCGTGGAAGAGGTTTGTTTCATGTTGATGAACGCCGATGTTTCGCAGGCCGGGCATGCTGTCGTCATGGCAGATATCCCTGATCCTGAGGTTGCTCCCCGAGCGCAGGCCCGTACGTTTGCTCCGTCCTACAAGGCTCGGATTCTCGCCGAGTTCGAGGCCTTGCCGAAGGCCGAGCGGGCGGGGTTCTTGCGCCGGGAAGGGCTGTACGCCACGTTGATCCGCAAGTGGCAGGCGCAGGCTGCCCGAGCAGGTGACGCGGGGCTCGTCGACCGTCGTCCGGGGCCCCTTGCCGGCGACCCGACGGTGAAGGAGATCGCGCGGTTGAAGGCGCAGGTCACGAGGCTGCAGGACGACCTGGCGGACAGCCGGAGGATCAATGACGTTCAAGCAAAACTCTTCGCACTCTTGGGCGAACTGTCCAAGAGTGCGGTCCGTCAGGACGGAGCGAGCAGTTGATGGACGTCGCGATCGAGGAACTGGTCACGCAGGCAGGCGTGTCGCGGGCCCGTGCCTGCGAGCTCGTCGGACGGTCCCGCGCGTCGCACTACCGGGCCAAGAACCCGCCGCCGCCGCCGGCGCCGGCCAGCGTGCCCAAGCCACAGCCACGGGCGCTGCGCGAGGATGAGAGGGCCGCAGTCCTGGGCGTCCTGCACAGTGACCGGTTCATCGATTCCGCGCCTGCTGAGGTGTACGCGACCTTGCTCGACGAGGGCATCTATCTCGCGTCGGTCTCCACGATGTATCGCCTTCTCCACTCCGTGGGCCAGGTCCGGGAACGGCGCGCCCACTCGGTCCACCCGGCATCGGTCAAGCCCGAACTCGTCGCCCACGGACCGAACCGCGTGTGGTCGTGGGATATTACTAAGCTGCATGGCCCGGCGAAGTGGACGTACTTCTATCTCTACGTAATCCTCGACATTTACTCGCGCTACGTCGTCGGCTGGATGCTCGCCCCGAATGAGCGGGCGACCCTGGCACAGCTGCTCATCGACGACACGGTGACCAAGCACTCCATCGATCCGGACCAGCTCACCTTGCACGCAGACCGGGGCTCGTCGATGGCATCCAAGCCGGTCGCGTTCCTGCTGGCCGACCTCGGCGTCACCAAGAGCCACTCCCGCCCGCACGTGCCGAACGACAATCCGTTCTCCGAGTCGCAGTTCAAGACGATGAAGTACCGGCCCGACTTCCCCAAGTCGTTCGACACCATCGAGCAAGGAAGGGAGTTCTGCCAGCACTTTTTCGCCTGGTACAACATGGACCACCGTCACTCCGGGATCGGTTGGCATACCCCAGCCAGCGTCCACTACGGCACCGCAGAAGAAGTCCGCCAGCAACGGGCCGCGACCTTGGACGCAGCCTTCCAATCGCACCCCGAACGATTCGTGTCAAAGCCACCCACCCCGCCACAACTGCCCACCACGACGTGGATCAACAAACCCGAAGAGGAGAACGCCACGAATACCTGAAACTCACCCCCGAACTGTCTCAGCAGGGTTGACAACTTCCGTCAACGCGAACGGCGGGGAAAACACCATGGGTGACCAGACCGCAAATACGTTGACGCCGCTCAAGGCGAATGAGTTCACTAAGACGGGGTTCGTGTTCGACGGGTGGTCCACCACGTTGAACGGGGACAAGGCGTACGGGGATGGTGCCGACTACAAGTTCGCCGAGAATGTAACGCTTTACGCCCGATGGGCGGCGGCACCATCGTCGGTGGTGACTCAAGCCGCAACAGTTCCGGGCGCGCCAGAACTCA
>CAIMMI010000242.1 GCA_903842505.1 uncultured Verrucomicrobiota bacterium
TCAACTCCGGACGCGCGCCCGCCCAGACCCCGGATCCCGTTCCCCTCAAGCCCATGGATCCCCTCGAAAGGCTCCGAGCCGACTATTCCGGCCTGCGCCTGTCCACCGGCGAACATCCCATGGGACTCCTCCGCCCCAAGCTTCCCGATGTCTGGACTGCCGCCGATCTCCTCCAGGTCCGCAACCGCACCCGTCTCCGCGTCGCCGGACAGGTCATCTGCCGCCAACGTCCCGGCACCGCCAAGGGCGTCTGCTTCCTCAGCCTCGAGGACGAAACCGGCATCTCGAACATCATCGTCTCCCCGCCCCTGTTCGAAGCCAACCGGCTCCTTATCATCTCCGAACCCTTCCTCCTCATCGAAGGCGTCGCCGAAGCCCGCAACGGCACCGTCCACGTGAAGGCCGAGAAGTTCGACTGGATCGACTTCCGCCTCGCCACCTCCCCCTCCCACGACTTCGGCTGATCCGTAGCCGACGAGGTGACGAGGCGGGGCCCAAGGCAGTTCCCAGTCGCCAGATTCCAGATCCCAGAACTGGAAACTGGGAACTCCCCATCCCAGCCTCCTCACGTCGTCTGCTACCCGTAGCAGCGGACGTCAGAACGCCGGTCTCCCTTCCGCCCTCATCCCGTCCATCCTTTCATCCTCTCTCCCCCGGCAGCGTGTCCCTCTTGAAACTTGAATCTGAAAACTTGCGGCTCCTTCCCTGCCCTTGACTCGCCCACCTCCTTCCGCTTGCGTCCCCACATGTCCCGCTCGTTCCAACTGGCAGCGCTCTGCCTCATCCCGTTCCTCGCCTCCTGCAGCAAGGACCAGGAAGCACCCGCCGCTGAGCCATCGAACGTTACCGCCACCAGAACCACCATCGGCGCCCCCACCACCCCCGCCGTCCCCGATGGCCCTGCCATTGCCGAAGCCGACGTCTCGGCCATCCTCGAGGAAATGACGCAGGCCCTGCGCAAGTTCAGCTTCGAGAAGAAGCGCCTTCCCACCTCCATCGACGAACTCGTCACCGCCGGCTACCTCGGCGCCAAGCCCACTGCGCCCGGCAGCAAGCGATTCGCCATCGATCCCAAGGAAGCCCGCGTCGTCCTCAAGTAACAGCCCACCCCTACCATCTGCGGAATCTGCGAGATCTGCCCATCCAACCGAGTTTTCCTGAATGAAAGCCTCCCCTTCGCCCCGACCCATCCATTCGTCCACCGCCTTCACCCTCATCGAACTCCTCGTCGTCATCGCCATCATCGCGATCCTCGCGGGGATGCTCCTGCCCACGCTTGGCAAGGCCAAGGCCCGCGCGGAACGCCTCAAGTGCACCTCGCAGATGAAGCAGATCGGCGTCGCCTTCAACCTGTTCCTCGTCGACAACAACGACCAGAACCCGCCCGCCGTCTACCGCACCGGCGACTACCAGTACCAGTGGACCTGGGATGACATGCTCCACAAGTACATCGGCGGAAAGAGCACCAAGGCCGACCTCATGCTCGGCATCACCGACGGCAAGGGCTGCCCCAAGATCCTCCAGTGCCCCGCCGACCGGAACAAGATCACCATCAACTACGCCCAGTTCGGTCAGCGCCGCACGTATGCGATGAACGGCGCCAACATCGCGAGCCCGGGATCGCTCCCGACTCCCCTGCACGGCGTCGGCATCTACATCGCCAACAACAATGGCTCCATGCCGCCCGACGAACCCGTGGGCTACAAGAACAGCATCATCACCTCGCCCTCCGACACCCTGCTCCTCTGCGAGCAACCCAACGGCCGCAACATCGCTGGCAACGACTGGCCTTCCTTCTGTGCCGGCCCCACCGAGGGCCCCGGCAATCCCGGCGGCTTCACCGGCGACTGCTTCCAGATCTCCAAGTCCCAATACGGCTACGGCAAGGCCGCCTACGGCCTCCACGGCGAACGCTTCAACTACCTCTTCCACGACGGCCACGTCGCCATCCACAAGATCACCGAAACCATCGGCCGCGGCACCACCAACAACCCCCAGGGCATGTGGACCATCACCGCGGGCGATTGAAACACGCCCCTCCCACCGCAACCTGTCCTCCCTGCGTCCCCACGAACATCACGCCGACACCCCATCCGCCCCGTGATCTCCGCCCGCCTTGGACCCGCACCCCCCAAAGCCCTTCTCCGCTTCTCTGCTTCTCCGTTGTAAACCGCCCCCTCCGCTGTAACTCCCAACGTCGGTGTTTCCCCCTCCCCTCCCGGTCGCTACAGTCGGCCCACTGATATGGGCCTGAAGTTCCACAACACCCTCACGCGTGCCGTCGAGGAGTTCGCTCCGCTCACCCCACCCCACGTGGGGCTCTACTGCTGCGGGCCCACCGTCTACGACTTCGGTCACATCGGGAACTTCCGCACCTTCGTCTTCTCCGACCTCGTCCGCCGCTACCTCGAGTTCCGTGGTTTCTCCGTGAACCACGTCATGAACATCACCGACGTGGAGGACAAGATCATCCGCCGCGTCCACGAGACCGGCCTCTCCCTCGCCGAGTTCACCGGCCAATACACCGACGCCTTCCTCGCCGATCTCGCGTCCCTCCACTGCCTCCCGCCCCACCACCTGCCCCGCGCCACCGGCCACATCGACGGCATGATCCAGTTGATCAGCCGGCTCATGGAACGGGGCATCGCCTACCGCGCCGCCGATGGCTCGGTCTATTTCAGCATCGATCGCTACCGGAAATCCGAACGCTGGCCCGGCTGCGCCTGTCACTACGGCCAGCTCGTGAATCTCAACCTCGACGACCAACGCCAGACCGAGCGCGTCGCGTCCGACGAATACGACAAGGACAACGTCGCCGACTTCGCCCTCTGGAAGGCCCGCGTCCCCGAGGACGGCGCCGTCTCGTGGCCCAGCCCCTGGGGCGACGGCCGCCCCGGCTGGCACATCGAGTGTTCCGCGATGAGCATGGCCCTGCTCGGCGATTCCTTCGACCTCCACCTCGGCGGCGAAGACCTCGCCTTCCCGCATCACGAGGACGAAATCGCCCAGAGCGAAGGCTCCGGCGGCCTGCACGGCGACATCGCCGGCAAGGCCCGGCCCTTCGTGAAGTACTGGCTCCACGGCGCCCACCTCCTCGTCGAGGGCCGCAAGATGTCCAAGTCCCTCGGCAACTTCTACACCGTCCGCGACCTCGTCGGACGCGGCTTCTCCGGACGCGAGATCCGCTCGCTCCTGCTGTCGGCCCACTACCGCGAGACCTTCAACTTCACCCTCGCCGGTCTCGACGGCTCCCGCACCGCGCTCGCGCGGATCGACGAATGCGTCGGCAAGCTCCGCGAACGCGCCGCCGGTACCACCGCGGCTCCAGCACCGGGCCTGCTCCAGGCGTTCACCGACGCCATGGACGACGACCTCAACATCTCCCGCGGCTGGGCCACCGTCTTCGACTGGGTCCGCGAACAGAACCGCGCTCTCGCCGCCAACGAACTCGACGCCACCCGCGCTGCCGCCGAACTCGCCGCCTGGGAACGCGTCGACCACGTCCTCGGCCTCGGTGCCAAGGCCACCGACGAAGCCCCCGCCGAAATCGTCGCCCTCGCCGAAGCCCGCGTCGCGGCCAAGAAGGCGAAGGATTTCGCGAAATCCGACGCCCTCCGCGCCGAGATCAAGGCCCAGGGCTGGATCGTCGAAGACACCCCGAAGGGCCCCAAGCTCAAGCGCGCCTGAGATGTCCCAGCCCACCCTCCGATACCAACTCGGCCGGATCGACCTCCTCGACTGGCTCGTCAGCTACATCGTCCGCAGTCCCTTCCTGTGGGCGGTCACGGTGGCACTCACCGGGTATCGCTGTTGGACCCTGTTCCGTGACGGACTCGCCCAGTCCGCCTCTGCCCAGCCTTCCGCGACGTCCACCCCTTCTTCCTGAGCCGTGTTCCGCATCCACACCGTTACTGACTTCGACGATCCCCAGCTCACGCCCTACCGCAACATGCGGTATCAGGTCGACCCGGTCGGCGAAGGCCGCTTCGTCGCCGAAGGCGAGAAGGTCGTCCGACGCATGCTCGAATCCCCCATCCGCGTCGTCTCGATGCTCCTGCCGCCGGAATGGCAGGCCGAGTACGAACCCATGCTCCGGGCCCGACCCGAGGAGATCGACCTGTTCATCGCCGAACGCGACCTCCTCACCCAACTGACGGGCTTCAAGCTGTTCCAGGGCGTCCTTGGACTCGGCTACGTCCCGCGTCCGGCCACGCTCCAGGAACTGCTCGACCTCCCGCGTCCACGCCTGTTCGCCGCCGTCGACGCCGTCTCCAACTCGGTCAACGTCGGCCTCGTCCTCCGCAACGCCGCCGCCATGGGCGTGCAAGCCCTCATCGTCGGCGAGACCTCGGCCCACCCGTACCTCCGCCGATCCGTCCGCACCTGCATGGGAACGCTGTTCCGCATGCCTTACCTCCTGAGCCCGTCGCTCACCGTCACCCTTCACCAACTCCGCCAGAACGGTGTGCGCTGCCTCGCCGCCCATCCCCACACCAACCAACGCCTCCTCCCCGACGCGCGGCTCGACCAGGATTGCTGCATCGTCCTCGGCTCCGAAGGCGAAGGCATCCGACCCGAGGTCCTCGCCGCGTGCGACGAACAGGTCGTCATCCCCATGCAATCCGGCGTCGACTCCCTCAACGTCGGCAACGCCTCCGCCGTCTTCTTCTACGAAGCCTGGCGCCAGCGGATGGCGCGGAGTTTTCAAACAGTGTAGCCGACGAGGTAACGAGGCGGGCTGGGTGGAGTTCCCAGATTCCAGAAACTCCGTTCTGTAGGCTGCGTGCCCCCACGCGGCGGTTCACGATCCACGCCGGGTGAGGGCACCCGGGCCTACAAGGTCGTAGGCTGTAGGCCGCGTGCCCCACGCGGCGGTTCACGATCCACGCCGGGTGAGGGCACCCAGCCTACAAGCTCTGCCTCCTCACGTCGGCAGCTACCCGGCATGATGTAGCCGACGAGGTAACGAGGCGGGCCCCGCTTGAATCCTGACACTCAACTCCAGGAGACGCCCCTGATCCGCAACGGCGCCTTCGATTCGCAGAACGTCGCGTTCTGGTCGGCCACCGAGAACTGCTACATCGCCTACTTCCGCACCTGGTCGAAGGGCGAGTTCGCCGGGTTCCGAACCATCAGCCGCAGCACGTCGACCCACTTCACCGACTGGACCCCGGCCGTCCCCATGACCTTTGGCGAACTGGTCCTGAACCTCTCCACTGGCGCCGCCGGCGGCGTCTTCGTTGAAATCCAAGACACCGACGGCAAGCCCATCCCCGGCTACACCCGCGCCGACGCTCTCGAACAAGCCGGCGACGAAGTCGAACGCATCGTCAGCTGGAAGTCCGGCACCTCGGTCGCCTCCCTCGCCGGACGCGAGATCCGGCTCCATTTCACCCTGAAGGACACCGACCTCTACGCCCTCCAGTTCCGGCCCTGA
>CAIMMI010000243.1 GCA_903842505.1 uncultured Verrucomicrobiota bacterium
GCAGAGGGAGGCAACGGTGTGTGGCATTCGAATCCAACCGATGAGTTTGTGGGGATTGATGGTGCCATGGCCACGCGAAGGGTTCGGTACCGGGATCCGGAAACAGGGACCCGGTACGAGTTCCCGGCGTCGGTGGACGACTTTCCACCCGGACTCATCGCACTGCTGTATCCGCCATAGTCCAGTTGACGGCGCAGTTTGTGAGGGCCGTTCGAAATGGAATTCTTGGTAAACTGGCCTTGAGGGACGTCCTGGGCAGTTTGAGGATGGCTATGCTTGCCTACCTTTGACGCCCGAGGGAGGCAATGGGGTCAAAATTGTCCGTTTTCGTTTTCGTTTCCGGTTTCGACTACGGCAGCCAGCGGAGTGCTGGCGATGGATCGCTCAATGGGAATGAAGCGAGAGGGAGTGCTGGAAGGGAACTCGGTTCGAAGAAACGAACCACCGGTGATGTTTGGGGGCTGAAAACGCCCGCGAATCGGCGATTTCTGGCGGCTGTCGTATGACACTCGTATGACAGCGACTGCGTAAGCTCCTGATACTGAATGGAGCGGGTGAAGGGAATCGAACCCTCGCCTCAGGCATGGGAGGCCCGCGTTCTACCATTGAACTACACCCGCTTCCGGAACGCGCGGCATGTCTAACGGCGGATGGGGTCGGGTTCAAGGGTGGAGTTTGGGGAAGTTCGAAGTTTTCGCAGGAGTTCGAAGTTTTCAGATTCAAGTTTCAAGGATGGCCCATGGGGGAGATTGAGATGGTGTTGTTGGAGTCGAGTACGAGTACCGCCCTTTGGGCTGAGGACGGGTACGAGTACGATGGGGCGGGGGGAGAAGTGGAGGGTGGGAATGAGGGGAATGGCTCGACGGAGTCTCACCCCACCCTGGGTTCCTAGGAATTGAGGAGAGGATGGGGCACGCCTCGTGACCTCGTCGTCTACGGTTGGGGGTGGAGGGCTTGAAACTTGAATCTTGAACACTTGAAACTCCCCAACTTGAAACTTGCCTCCCGGGCCCTCCCGCAGCCTTGGTTGGGCATGGGTGTTTTGCTGGTCCTGAGTGATGTCCATCGGGCGGGGGCGATGGAGCAGGGTCGGCGTGGGTTTGATTCGCGGGCAGTGGCGAATCCGTTCCTGCGGACTTTTCAGCGGGGGTATCGGCGGTACGTGTGGATGGATGATCCGATGGCGCACAATCACCTGCTGGAGGCGATCGTGCGTCGGGTGCCGGATCCGGCGTGGGTGGTGGCCAATGGGGACTTCACGCTGGATACGGGTTTTGTCGGGGTGAGTGAGGAAGGGGCTTTCGAAAGTGCGTCGGAAGCGATCGGGATCCTGCGTCGGGCCTATGGGGGACGATTGCGCTGCACGATGGGCGACCATGACATTGGGAAGAAGAGTTTCATCGGGGACTCGGGCGGGGTGCGGCGGCGGAGTCTGGAGCGGTGTGAATCGGACCTGGGTATTCCGCGGTTGTGGCACGAGGACTTTCCGGGATGGCGATGGATCGGGGTGACGTCGACGCTGGCGGCGTGGCCGGTGTTTCGTCCGGAGACGCCGGAGGAGGAGGTGGGGTGGTGGCAGGAGAATCATGTGCGGCATCTGGAGGACATCGATCGGTTGTTCCGGGAAGCGACGGATGCGGGGATGCGGACGTTGTTGTTCTGTCATGATCCGACGGCGTTGCCGTTCCTGCGTGGGTTGCCGGGGGTGGCGGCGGCGTTGCCTGGGATGGGTGGGACGGTGATCGGGCATCTGCACACGCGGTGGGTGCTGCGTGTGGGGCGGGTGCTGGCGGGGGTGCCGAAGGTTTCGTGGGCGGGACATTCCATCCGGCGATACACGGCGGCCTTGAATGAAGCGGGATGCTGGCGCGAGTTTCGGGTGACGCTGTGTCCGTCGCCGACGGGGATCCAGTTGCTGAAAGACGGCGGGTATCTGACGTCGGAGTGGTCGGCGTCGGGGCCGCAGGTTTCCTGGAAGGCGCACGGGCTGCCGTGGTCGGGGTAGGGAAGGAACGAACGCATGAACATCGAACGACGCTGGGCGGGTGGTGGGTGGGTTGGAGCGACGCTGACCGCGTGGTTGCTGGTCGTGTGTGCCCTGGGACGCTTGTGCGGCGCGGAGGTCTCGGAGTCCGCCGGGGCGACCCGGGAATTGGCGGCGGTTCTGTTCTTGGATGTGGGGAATCCGGACTGTGCCGGGCTGGAACAGGAGTTGGAGTCCTTTGCGAAGGCGCGCGGGCTGCGCCTGGAAATTTCGGTGAAGCACGCTCCGGCGGTGGTTGAGCGGATCGGGGTGCACGAGGCGTTGGAGGCGGCCCGGGCGGCGGGGAAGTTCCGGGAGATGCAGTCGGCGCTCTTCCGGGATCCGGGAGTGCGAGGGAGCGGGTTGGTCCGGTTGGCCGGTGAAGTGGGGCTCGACGTGGCGGCATTCGAGTCGGCGATGGACAATCGCGTGCATCGTCGCGTGGTGATGCGGGACCTGGCGGAAGCGCGGGGACTGGGAGTGCAGACGACGCCGGTGCTGTTTGCGAATGGCGCGCGCATGGAAGGCGGCGAGGCGATCCGCAAGGCGTTGCGGACGCCGCCTCCGAAGCCGCCCCCGACGTGGTCGGAGATGAAGGTGGAGTTGCTGGAACTCGACCTCCGTGGCGCGCCGTCGCGCGGGCCGGCGGCGGCGCCGGTGACGATCATCGAGTTCACGGATTTCCGGTGCGGGTTCTGTCGGATCCATTCGCGGACCTTGTCCGAATTGGAGGTGGCGTTCCCGGGGAAGGTGCGTCGGGTGTTCAAGAACTACCCGTTGGGGCGCGAGGCGGAAGCGTTGCTGCCGCATCTGGCGGGGATGGCGGCGGTGGAGCAGGGGAAATTCTGGGAGCTTCACCATTCGATCATGAGCCGTCCGTTGGAAGGGGTGGAAGACCTGCTGGAGCGGGCGAGGGCACTGGGGTTGGAGACGAACCGACTGGCGCGTCGATGGGCGGAAGGGGAAGTGGCGGATTGGATCGAGCGGGATGGGGAGGAAGGCCAGCGGCTGGGAATCCAGGCGACGCCGACCACGTTCATCCATGGTCGTCGGGTGGTGGGGCGGCAATCGATCGAGACCCTGAAGGGTTATGCGCGGGAGGCGCTGGGGCTGGGGGCCGAGGCGGGAGCTGGGGCGGGGGTGGGTGGGGTGTCGGGGTTGGATCCGGAAAGCACGAGCCTGGGGCCGAAGGACGGGGCGGTGTACGTCGAGGTGTTCGTGGATCTGGCGGAGAAGGCGAGCGGGCGGTTGCTCGAGCAGGTGCGGGAGTTTGCGCGGGAACGGCCAGCGGTGCGGGTCGAGTTCCGGAGTGTGGTGCGGACGAATGGGGCGGCGTCGATGGTGTTGCAGGAATCCGCGCTGGCGGCGGCGGAGCAGGGTCGCTTCTGGGAATGGTGCGGGGTGTTGGCGTGGGACGAGGGCGTGCCTGGGGCGGAGCGGATGGCGGAACTGGCGCGGGGGTTGGGGATGGATCCGGCGAAGATCGCGCAGTCCATGGCGGAACATCGACATCGCGGGAGGATCGAGGCGGACACGGCGGAGGCGCTGGAGCGGGGTGTGCTGGGAGGGACGGTGGTGATGAACGGAACCGTGTTCCGTGGGGAGCCGACATTGGAGAACCTGGCACGGCACATGGATGAGCATGCGTGCTGCGGGAAGGCGGCGGACTTCCAGCGGCCGAAGGGGTTGCCGGGGAGGTGAGTCGGAGTCCCAAGTTTCAAGATTCAAGTTTCAAGGCCGGCTCCGGCTTCAAACTTGAAACTGAAAACTTCTCGCCCCACCCCACCTTGCCCCATCGGCCCAGAACGGTCTTGCGGGAGGGAGTGAAGATTCGCGACGCTGCGCAGCATGTGGGGACTCAGAAGTCGGGCTTTTCGCGGGTGCCGGGTGATGACGTTGGCGTTGGCGTTGGGACTGGTATTCGGGTGGGCGGAGCACGGGTTGACGCAGGGGTTCCGGATCACGGGCATTGAGGCCAAGGGTGGACGGGTGGCGATCCGTCATGAGTCGAGCGGTGGGGTGCATCACCTGCTCCAGCGGGTGGACCTGCGGACGGGGGCGCAGACGGTGGTGGGTGTGGCGGTGGGAGTTCCGGGGACGGGAGTCCTGGAGGATGCGAAGCCGCCGGCGGAGACCGGGTATTATCGGGTGACGCGAGTGTCGAATGATTCGCCGGGGGACGCGGACGGGGATGGGATCGACGACCTGTATGAAGCGGGACGGCCGGGATACAATCCGCTGGATCCGAAGGATGCGTTGCAGGTGTCGGCGCAGACGGGACGGACGCGGCTGGAGGACTACCTGAGGGACGAGTCGAACCTCGCATTGTATCCGTATCTGGTGGGTCGCGGGATCCACGACGTGACGGGGCCGGCGGCGGACGGTGGCATGATGGGTTATGCGGAAGGGGATCAGCGATCGGAAGGCATTCATGATCGCCAGTGGGCCCGGGCGTTCATTGCGGCGGGTCGTGGGGATGGGGCGCCGCGGGTGGTGTTCGTGGTGGTGGACGCGGGGCAGGTCTTCCACTCGATCACGCAGGGCGTGCACGACCGGTTGCAAGCGGACGACGAGCTGAAGAAGTTCTATTCGTATGCGAACATCGTGTTGAGCGCGACGCACACGCACGGCGGGGCGGGTGGTCATTCGCATCATGTGCTGTACAACGCGACGATCGGTGGGTTTGCGTGGCAGACGCAGGATGCGTTGGTGCACGGGATCTACATGGCGATCAAGAAGGCGCACCGGAACCTGGCGCCGGGTCGGATCCTGATGACCGAAGGGAAGCTCGAGAACGCGAACGAGAACCGGCAGGCGGAGGGATTCCTGCAGAATCCCGAGGTGGCGAATCCGGCGCTCAGCAATCCGTTTGGGAAGGACAACCGTGACACGACGATGTTCTGCCTGCGGTTCGAGCATTCCAACCGGCGTGAGATCGCGATGTTCAACTGGTTCCCGGTGCATGGCGTTTCGTTCTCGAAGCAGAACCGCCTTTTGACTGGGGACAACAAGGGACAGGCGGCCTACCTCTTCGAGCAGGCGAAGGGGGCCTTGTATCCGGGGCATGGGCGGTATGCTTCGTCGTCGGGATTTGTCGCAGGGTTCGCGAACTCGAATCCGGGCGACCTGACGGCAAACTTGCGGAACAGCGAGCCGGGGGGGTGGCCGGAGAATGGGAAGGACGATGAGAAGCGCGCGACGACGATCGGGCGGCGTCAGTACGAGAAGGCGATGTCGTTGTACCAGGGAGCAACGACGCGGGTGTCGGGTCCGGTGGATCACCGGCACCTGTATGTCGACATGACGTCGGTGGAGGTGAATCCGCCGAGCCTCTTTCCGTACAACCAACCGGAGGTTGGGTTCGGCGGGGACAAGGATTTGCCGCCGTGGTCGACGTTCATCGGGGCCCTGGGCGTGGACTTTGCGCGGGGGACTCTGGATGGGGAGGCGATGTCGCAGGAGTTGATCGATGCGTTCCGGGTGGCGAACGGGATCGTGGTGGATCCGATCACGGACGAGTTCGAGCGGCGGCATTATCCGAAGGAAGTGCTGTTGACGACGGGGACGCTGGCGCTCGAGGGGTTGACGTGGACGCCGCAGACGTTGCCGGTGTCGATCCTGCGGATCGGGAACTTTGCGATCCTGGCGGTGCCTGCGGAGTTCACGGGGATCGCGGGCTACCGGTTGCGGCAGACGGTGGAAGCAATCCTGCCGCCGGGGACGCGGACGGTGCTGGCGGGGTTGGCGAACGACTATTCCGGGTATGTGACGACGTACGAGGAGTACCTGCACGAGACGCGGAGTGCGGGAGGGTTGCCGGTGCAGAGCTATGAGTCGGCGTCGACGCAGTTCGGGGCGTTCACGCTGGCGGCTTACCAGACCAAGTTTTCGGAGATGGCGACGGCGATGGTGAAGGGGAGCGGGGTGGCGTCGGTGGCGATGCCGCGGACGCACGAGCCTGCGGTGATCTTGCTGCGGGCGATCGATCCGATCCTGGACCTTCCGCCCTTGCCGCAGGCTGGGCCGGCGGAGTTGAAGGGGAAGGCGGGGTGTCCGCCGGGACAGTTCTGGGACATCGGGACGGGCTATTGCTGGAGTTGCCCGGCGGGTTACAACCGGACGGTCTTCAGCGTGGAGGGTGGATCGGCATGCGAGCAACCGGCGCGATCCGAGTTCAGTGGTGCGACCAAGCATGGTCAACCGGGGTGCGGTCCGGGCCAGTTCTTTGACCTGGGAACGGGTTACTGCTGGCAGTGTCCTGCGGGGTACAACCGGACGATCTTCCCGGTGACTGGGGGAAATGCCTGCGAGAAGCCGGCGAGTTCCGTGTTCGCGGGGGCGACGCGGCACGGGAATGCGGGTTGTGGCCCGGGTCAGTTCTTCGACATTTCCACGGGTTACTGCTGGAGTTGTCCGTCGGGTTACAATCGGACGATCTTCAGTGTGGAGGGTGGGACGGCTTGCGAGCGTCCGGCCTACTCCGAGTTCGTGGTGGCGCAGAGCGCGAACGGGACGGGATTTTTCGGGACGGATTGTCCGAGCGGTTACGTCTTCGACTTCATCATCGGGCGGTGTTTCCGCTGTCCGTCGGGGAGCGCGAAGTTCGTGTTCCGGGCGTGGAACGATCCGGCCGGCGCTTGCGAGCGGGTGGTGCCGGCGGCGTATTCGGGCGCGACCAAGTTCAACGGACTGTGTCCTTCGGGCCAGTTCTGGGACATCGGCACGGGAGGCTGCTGGAGTTGTCCTGGGGGGTACAACCGGACGGTGTTTGCGGTGACGGCGGGCAACGCGTGCGAGCAGGTGATCCCGGCGGCGGTCTCGGGGGCGACGCGGTTCAACGGGCTGTGTCCGCCCGGGCAGTTCTGGGACTTGCTGACGGGCGCGTGCTGGAGTTGTCCGGCGAACTTCAACCGGACCATTTTCACGGTGGCTGGGTCGACGGCGTGCGAGCGCGTGTTCGCGGCAGTGCTGGGGGCGGCTTCGAAGCACGGTCCGTATGCGTGCGAGGCGCGCGGGGCAGGGTGGTTCCTGGACGTTGGGCGAAACGAGTGTTGGTCGTGCAACGGATGGTTGCGGAACCTGAATCCGGTGACGAGTCCGGAGGCTTGCACCGGGCCGCTGGCGGCGTTCGGGGATCTGGTGATCGATCCGGTCTGGCTGCGCCCGGTCGGGGAGCGCGTGTACGGGATTGGCCAGCGGGTCCAGGTGGGTTTCTGGGGTGGGCATCCGAAGAACGTGTTCGGGACGGTGGCGGCGCGGCGGGTGGATCAACTTCCGACGTTCCTGGAGGTGCAGCGTTGGACCGGAGCGCTGTGGGAGACGGTTCGGACGGATGCGGATTGGGACACGACCTTCCGGTGGGAGCGGGTGGGGTTGGCGGCGTCGAAGGTGACGATCGACTGGTTGCCGGGGCCGGGCACGGATCCGGGGACCTATCGGATCCTTCATCGCGGGTTTGCGCTCAAGGCGGGCGGGTTGTTGGAGGCGTATCAGGGTGAGTCCCCGACGTTCGAGGTGCGGCGATGAGGTGGACGCGCTGGATGAAGCGGGCGGTTCCGTGGGTTGCGGTGTTGTCCGTTTGCGGGTGGGTTCGGACGGGGATGCTGGCGCACCCGGGTCATGATCCAGGCAATGCGCCGGTGCCGACGGAGGTGGTGGCGGTGGTGTTCTCGGATTTCCACGAACCCGCCTGCGGGAAGGTGAACCGGTTGCTGGATCAGTTGGCGGAGGCTCGGCACCTGCAATTGCAACGGGTGTTCAAGCATGCGCCCGTGAAGGTGGAGGCGTGGCCGGCGCATGAGGCGGTGCAGGCGGCCGGGGCGCAGGGGCGCTTCCTGGGGATGCATGATGCGCTGTTCCAGCGGGAGCGGGCGGGAGGCGACACGTTGGAGACGATTGCCCGGGAACTTGGGCTGGACGTGGAACGGTTTGCCCGGGACCTGAAGGAACATCGGTTTGAGACCGGTGTGCGGCGGGATTTGGTCGAGGCGCGAGCGATCGGGGTGACGACGGTTCCGACGGTGTTCCTCAATGGGGTGCGGTTGGACGGGATCGAACAGTTGACGCAGTACGTGGAGAAGGCCGGGAAACCAGCGGCGGAAGGGAAGTGACGCGCCGGGTCTGCGTGGGTTGCCGTGGTGCAGGTCGAGCAGGGGTTTGCGTGTGAAGGTGGCGGGGAGGAGTCCGGGGAAGGAGGGCTCGATCAGGCGGGTTGGGAGGGCGTGGGGGAGAGATGCCCATTGGCGAGCGACCAGGCCTGATCGGCGAGGGCGAGGACGGCGGGGACGTGGGTGATGACGAGGATGGCCGGGGCGGGTCGGAGCGAGCGGAGGCTGAGGAGCAGGTCGCGGACGCCTTCCTGGTCCACGTGGTTGGTGGGTTCGTCGAGGATGAGGAGAGGAGATCGGACGAGCAGGGCGCGGGCGAGAGCGAGGCGCTGGCGTTGTCCGCCGGAGAGCAGGATCCCATGTTCGCCGACCACGGTATCGTATCCGTCGGGGAGTTGCGAAATGAAGGTGTGGGCGAGGGCGGTACGGGCGGCCTGTTCGACCTCGTGGAGCGGGGCGTTGGGGCGGGCGTAGGCGATATTGTCGCGGATGGTACCGGTGACGAGGGGAGGGTCCTGGGCGACGATGCCGATCTGGCGGCGCAGGTCGGCGATGTCGAGTTCGTCGTAGGGGATGTCATCGGCGCGAATCGTGCCGGAGTCCGGGCGGTAGAGGCCCAGGACGATCTGGAGGAGGGTACTCTTGCCGGAGCCATTGGCACCGGTGAGGGCGGTGAACTGGCCTGGGGCGAGCGAGAGCGAGACGAGTTCGAGGACCTGGCGTTCGCGGCCCGGCGTGACGTAGCGGAAAGACAGGTTGTGCAGGGTGATCTTGCCGGCGAATGGGATCCGGCGGGTGCCCGGGTAGAGGACCGGTGTGGACTGGGAGAGGAAGGCGTGGAGGGCCAACCACGGTTCGCGGCCGAGGACGACGGCGCCGACGCCCAGGCCGGCGTCGCGGACGTAATTCAGCGTGAGTGCAGCGAGGGCGTAGAACGAGAGGAGATCCCCGGGAGTGATGGTGCCGCGGTCGACGGCGCGGGACCCGATGACGAGGACGATGGCGGAGATGCCGAGGTAGGAGAGTTGCTGGAGGCGTTGATGGATGACGATGCGCCAGGTGGACTGGACGCCGAGGGTGGCGAGGGTGTCGATCCGTTCCGCGTGGGCGGCGAGTTCGCGTGGGCCGCCGTGGTGGAGCCAGACCAGTTCCAGGTTTCGGAAGCTGGAGGTGAGGGCGTGGGCGTAGTCGCCGAGAGCGCGTCGGGTGCCGGTGGCGGCGTCCTGGCATCGGCGGAGGGAGGCGCGGGAGAACAGGTAGATGAAGGGCAGTGTGGCGAGGAGGACGAGGAACAGTGCGGGTGAACGGATCGCGAGTGCGGTGGCGAGGATGGCGGCGACGGTGCCATTGGGGATCATCTGGCCGGCGACGGCGAGGAGGAGGCCTTCGAGTCGTTCGGTGTCGTGGACGGCGAGGTCGTGGAGACGGGTGCGTTCGCGGGCGTCGTGGTAGGCCTTGGGGAGGTTGTAGATGTGTTCGAGGAGAGATTTTCGGAAGCGGGCGATGGAGGCCTTGATGCCGCGCTGGATGAGGAGTTGGCCGAGGATGCCGAGGCCAGCGGTCAGGAGAGCGAGGGCGACGACGCAGGCACCGGCGACGGGGAGGCTGAGTGCGGGGGCGCGGGTCGGGGATCGGTCGAAGATCTGCCGGACAACCCAGATCATGGGGAGGGCCGTTCCGCACTGGAGGATCGAGATCGTGATCCCGGCGGTGAGGCGGGTCCGTTCCCGGCTGAGGATCCGGACGAGGGATCGCCAGGGACGGCCTGGGATTGTCGGAGGCAGCGATGTCATGGAGGGGGACCAGCCGTGGAGGCCGTTTTTGGGGAGGGGGTGCCTGGTCCCCGGGCGGGCGTCAGGTGGTGGTTCGGTTCACGCGTTGCTCTTCGTAGTAGGAGCGCTCGGTGTTGACCTCCCAGGGATCGGCAGGTTCGCCCATGATGCGATGGACGGCGGCGAGGCCAGTGAGCATGGAGTGGTCCTGGTTGTTGTACCGATGCTGACCGTTGCGGCCGATGGTCTGGAAGTTGGCGAGCTTCGGGAGCCAGTTGCGCAGGACGTCGAGGTGGCGTCGGTACTCGGTATCGTAGACCGGGTAGGCCTTGGGTTGGCGGATGACGACACCCCAGGCGACGTCAGCAGCCTTGGCGAGGCCGAGTTGTTCGACCTCCCTGGACGCGAGGTGGACGAACTCGTCGTCGGGCAGGGTCCAGGTGCTGTCACCGCGGTTGCAGAAGTACTCCATGCCGATGGAGGAAGTGCCGGGATCGGGGACGAGGTCGGGGCTCCAGTTGCCGAAGTTCTGGATGCGGCCAACGCGGACGTTGGGGGAGTGGATGTAGAGCCAGTTGTCGGCGAAGAGGCCGGTGCGGCGGACGACGAGGCCGACGAGGACGAAGTCGCGGTATCGGAGGGAGGCGGCGGCCTGGACGATCTCGGCGGGCGGAGCGGGACGCAGGCGGGCGATGAGGTCATCGAGCGCCATGGTGCTGATGAACTGGGGGGCGTGGATGTCGGTGGACCGATGGTTGCTGGAGCGGGTGACGACGTGGGTGACCTTTCGGCCGTCGTGATGGACTTCGGTGACCTCCTCGCGGGTGCGGACGGAGCCGCCGAGGGAGCCGATGCGGTCCTGGAGCATTTCCCACATCATGCCGGGTCCGAGGCGAGGGTAGTGGAATTCCCGGATGAGGGACTTTGGACCGTCCTCGCGTTTGGGGAAGAGGGCCTGGCGGACAGCGGAGCCGAAGGAGAGGTCCTTGATGCGTTGGGCGGCCCATTCGGCGCGGATCTCGTGGCAGGGAATGCCCCAGACCTTCTCGGTATAAGTCTTGAAGAAGGTATTGAAGAGACGGCGGCCGAAGCGATTGGTGACCCAATCCTCGAAGGATTCCTCGTGGGAGTTGGGTCGGAGTCGCGCACCGGTGAAGCTGAGGACGGCGGCGGAGCTCTGGATCGGGCCGAGGTTGCGGAGGGTTTCCCAGACGTCGAGCGGGTACTGGTAGAACTTCTGGTTGTAGAAGATGCGGGAGAGGCGTGGGGTCAGGCGGAGTTCGGGGCCGAGGGTTTCCTCCCAGAGGCTCTGGACCTCGGGCACCTTGGTGTAGAACCGGTGGCCGCCGATGTCGAAGCGGTAGCCCTTGTGGACCTCGGTGCGCGCGATGCCGCCGACGCGTTCGCCGGCTTCAAGGACGACTGGGCGGATGCCGTTGCGGGCGGATTCGAAGGCGGCGGTAAGGCCGGCCGGGCCTCCGCCGATCACGACGAGTCCAGCCGGGAGTTGAGAATGGGTCATGCAGCAGGGGAACGGGTCGGGGCCAAAAGGTCCCGGAGATGAAGCAGGGTGCCGAGTGCAGCCGCGAGGCCGCATTCCAGATAGAACACGCCATGCCAAGGGATGGTTCCGAGGGCGAACCCGAGTCCCCGTTGGCGGGTGAGAAACGAATAGAACCTGAGGTTGAGCAGGATCAACGAAAGGGTGGCGCCGAGCGTCACGAAGCCCGCCAGCGGGTACCACGGCGCCAGGATGGCGGATGCGATGATCGTGAACGCGGCGATGGTGCTGAGCCGGGCGATGCGGTCGAGGCTGAGGTCCTTCGGGGCCTGACGCCGCGAGAGGATCAGGCGCGTCCAGGGAATGCCGCGTTGGAGGAGGTCCGTGGTGAGGATGCCGGTCGCGGTCCAACGCTTGAGGTGGGTCGCCTGGAGATCCTTGACGAGGCGGATGCTCCGACCGGTCCCGACGATCCGGCAGCCCAGTTCGATGTCCTCGATGGATGGCTTGGAGAACCGGGGATCGAACCCGCCCACTGCCTCAAAGGCCTCCCGACGAATGGCCCCGAGGCCCGCCCAGAAGGTGGACGCCCGTTCGCAGCCCTGTTGGTGGACAAAGTGGTGGAGGAGGTTGCGGTACTGGGACAGGAAGCTGGGATCGGCAGGGCGGTCGTCGTAGGAGCCGAACAGGGCTGAAACGTCCGGTTGGCCGTCCAGGAGCGAGCGGACGCGTTCGATGGTGTCCGGACGGATGACGACGTCGGCGTCGACGAAGAGAAGCGTCCGGGAATCTGCGAGGGCGGCGCCGGCATTGCGGGCGCGGGCCGGGCCGGAACGGAAGGGGACATGGGTGATGCGCGTGTTCGCCGGCAGTCCGTTCAGGTCCTGGTCGGTGACGGGGACATCGGCGATGACGATGAACTCATCGGGTGGAGGGGCGAGGGCGGCGACGGCCTCCAGGGCGGAGCGGGAGCGGTGGAGCGGGCCGTGGACCGGCATGATGAGCGCCACCGTGTGACGTGCCCTGGGATGGGGCGCGACGGCGTCGTGGGTCTGGGCAATCGCTGAAGCGGGTTGGGGCACAAGACCAGAACAACGCGAATGAATGGAACTCCTTGAAGTGCGCAGCGATTGACAGACTCTTCGGAGACGTTGTCGACGGAGAATACACATTGCAAGCGTGTGGGTGGTGAACCGCACGGGGGCCGGGCGGGTCCGGAGCGGGTGCGTCGGGTGCCGGGGATTGTCTGGGTTTTGATGCTCCTCTATGGGCTGACGGCGTCGGGTCGGGTTGGAAATGTGGATGCGTCGGTGACCCTGGAAATGACGCGGGCCTTGCTGCGCGGGAGCGTGGAGTTGCCGGCGGACTGTGCGGTATGTGCGAAGGGGAAGGATGGGATCCGGACGAGCCAGTATGGGTTGGGACACAGTTTGTATCTGATGCCGTACGTGGGGGCAGGACGTGCGGTGGCGAGGGGGGTGCCCCGGATGCCGCAGGAGATGTGGGAAGAGTTCTTCGTGAGTTTTGCCAATGTGCCCTTGGTGGGGTTATTGCTGGCGTATCTGGCGTGGTCGTGGAGGAGGGCCGGGGCCAGTGAATTCCGCGTGGGGGTGGGGCTTGGGTTGTTCGGGTTGGGGACGATGCTGTGGCCGTATTCGAAAGCGCCCTTCAGCGACACGTTGATGGCGTTGGCCACTTTTGCAGCCTGGTTTCACTGGACGGCCCCGGAAGGGCGTTTCCGAGGGGTGATCACCGGGCTTTGGCTGGGGATGGCGATGCTCAGTCGTCGCCAGTCGGATGCGGTGGTTCCGTTGCTGGTCGCGATGGCCGGGCTAGACGCCTTCAGGACGGGGCGATGGGGGAGTCTGGGCGGCCTGATGGGAGGGATGTTGCCGGCGGCCCTGGCTCGGTTGGCCTACAACGCAGCGCGATTCGGAAGTCCATGGATCGAGAAGCATCCCGGCATCCGCGGGATCGAGATGGTGACGCGGTCCAAGGGAGATTTTCAGGTCTGGGAGACGCTGGGTGGGGCCGCCTCGGGAATCTTGCCCTACAACCTGATCGCGGTGTTGGTGGCCGCAGCGGGGATCGTGGGGTTGTGGCGGTACAGTCGACGCGATGCGGTGGTGGTGGGGGTGCTGGTGACGGGCGGGGTTGGCTTCCTGATCGTCCTGCCGTTTTCGTCCGGGGTGAGCTTTGGGTCCCGGTATGCGGTTTACCTGGTGGCCTTCCTGGGATTGGCCTGGCCCTGGGTCCCGTGGCCGCGGGCGTGGTGGTCCCGGGCCCTGTGGGCACCGCCGCTGTTGGCTTCGCTCTGGTTGATGGTGGGAGGGGTCGTGCTGGATCCGGTGCCGGTCGGGATCCGGTGCCGGATGACGGATCCGCCGTTCAAGCAGTGGAAGGCGATGAATGGCGAATGGGCGCGCGTGCTTTCGCCCGTGCATCGGCCGGACCTGCCAGCCCTCGAGGCGCGGGCGGATTGGGGGCATGACGCGTTCGAACGTCCAGACTTCTGGTGGTGCCATCTTTTGGCCCGGGTCCGTGGCCGCAATGGCGTGACCGAAGTTCCGGGTGGTCCGCCGCGTCCTTGAGGTCGATCGCGTGCCTGGGCGAAAGGGGGATGGATGGGCTCAGGAGACCGTCGGCCGCGAGGTGCTGGTCTGGGCGGTGGGTTCGATGTGGACGAGGACATCGAGGACGGACGGCAGTTCGCCGCGGACGGCATCCTTCACGAGGTGGGCGATACGGTGGGAGTGCTCGACCGTGAACATGGGGTTCACGTGGACGTGCATGTCGACGAGGAGGCGGTTGCCCATGCGTCGGACGAAGGCCTTCTGGACGAGGTCGACGCCAGCGACACTGGCGGCGGCGGCTCGGATGCACTCGAGGATCTCCGGGGAAGGCTGGGTATCCATGAGTTCCTCCAGCGCGGGGCGGAGGATGCGCCAACCGTTCCAGGCGATGAAGACGGCGGCGACGATGGCGGCGATGTCGTCGGCCCCGGCCCATGCGGCACCGCCGACGAGGGCAACGGAGATGCCGATCGCGGCGGCGAGGGAGGTGATGGCGTCGGCGCGGTGATGGAAGGCGTCGGAGGCGACGGCGCTGCTTTCCGTGGCGTGGGATTCCCGGAGGACCCAGCGGAAGAGGGATTCCTTGATGAGGACGACGCCCAGGAGGACCGCCAGGGTGAAGGGTTCGGGGCCGCGGTGCGGTTGGAGGTACTCGCGGGCGGAATGCAGTCCGATGCCGACGGCAGCGAAGAGGAGGAGGGTGCCGATACCCGCCGCGGCCAGGGGTTCGGCCTTGCCATGTCCGTAGGGATGTTCGGCGTCGGGTGGTTTTGCGGCGACGGTGATTCCGCGCCAGACGATCAGTGCGCCAAGGAGGTCGGCAAAGGATTCGACGGCGTCGGCGATGAGGGCGTCGGAATGGCCGTAGATACCGGCGGCGAGCTTGCCGCCGCCCAGGACGAGGTTGACGGCCACGCCGGTGAGGGTGGCCCGCAGGTTGCGTTGGAGGGCTTCGCTCGACACGACCGAGGCTAGAAGCGGGTGTCTGGCTTCCGGAGATCGAGTTCCTGGATCCAGATGTTCCGGTAGCGGACGTCGTGGCCCTCGGCCTGGAGCTTGAGTCCGCCGGGGACGTCGGTGATGCCCTTGCCGCCGTCGTTGCCACCGTCGATACCGGAGCGAGGTCCGCCCCAGACCTGATTGATTGGGACGTTGGTGTGGACCAACTGACCGTTGAAGTACATCGAGACCAGGGCTTTTTCGGAGCGTTTGCCGTTCTCGAATCGGGCAGCGCGGAAGGTGATGTCGTAGGCGTTCCACTTCCCGACGCCGTTGTAGGCTTGGTAGGGGGAAGGGGTCTCGTTGATGACGGCGCCCATGCCGTGGGAGGTCTTGTCGCCGTCCAGGACCTGGATTTCGTAGCGGTTCTGGAGATAGACGCCGGAGTTGCCGCCGGGTTTGGCGATGTAGAACTCGACGTGCAGTCGGAAGTCGCGGAAGGCCTTCTTGGTAACGATGTCGGCGGCGCCGTACTTGCCTCCGGCCGCGGCAGGGTCGTCGGTCATGATGGCGGAGCCGGGATCGACGGGATCTTCGACGGCCTTCCATTTGATGGGCAGGGAGGAGGCGAAGCCGGGGCCCTGCCAGTAGGTCCAGTTTTCGTCGAGCGACTTGCGGGAGCCATCGAGGAGAACGAGCGCGGAATCCGGGGCTTTGGCGCCCACGCCGAGGGGAGCCTTTTCGTCGTGGCCAACCAGGGCGCAGGACGAAAGGAGGGCTGCGCAAACGACCAGGGAGCCGGTGGCGAGCGGGCGAAGGAGAGTCATGGGCGGAGAGTGGGAAGCCCGGGGATTCAAGATTCAAGATTCAAGTTGGAAGTTCGAAGTTGGAAGTTTGAAGTTTGAAGCGACGAGGGAGGAGTTGGCGGGGCGGTTCGAGGGAGTCTTGCCCCACCGGTTGCGTGCGGATCGTCTGGGAAACTGGGGTTTGGAGAAATCGCGCCTTGCTTCGTGGCGGGAATCCGATACTTCCAGCGGTCCCGTCAACGAGGTTGATGGGAATCCGTCCTGCCTGAGGGTTGGGACGGGGCCGGAGATGGCGCTGCGGTGCCGTACCGGTTCTGGGAAAGGATGTGAATTTTGAAGTGAGCGAGGTCAAACTGAAGAAGGGCGAGCCCGTGGATCGCGCGTTGCGCCGCCTGAAGAAGAAGGTGGATCGCGAAGGCACGTTGAAAGAGGTCCGGAATCACCGGCATTTCGAGAAGCCGAGCGAGAAGCGTCGTCGCCGGATGAAGGTGGCGAAGTTCAACGCCATGCTGGCGGCCCGGTACGCGGACGTCTGAGGACGTCTGGCCGGTACGCCCAAACCTCCTCTCCCGCCGGATGGTGGGAGGGGAGGTCTTTTGATGAACCCGATTTCCTCCTGATGGCGCGATCTGTCCGGGCGTCGCAGGCAGAGGACGATTCAGAGAGTTAGGGACAGGTTATCCGAGCGCCAACCCCCCCCATGTACTCGTTATCGACGTGTTGGAATTCGAACCGGCATACGGAAGGCCGGGAGATGCTTCGCGAGATCCGGGAGTTGGGTTTCACGCACGCGGAGTTGAGCCATGGCATCCGGATGAGTCTGGTGCCGGGAATCCTGGAGGCGGTGGCGGCTGGGGAGATCCGGATTTCGACCCTCCACAATTTCTGTCCGCTGCCGATGGGCGTGACCCATGCGGCGCCGAACCTCTTCAAGTTCAGTGCGGATGACCGTCGGGAGCGCGACAGTGCGCGCAAGCACACGCTGAAGACCTTCGAGATGGCGGAGCGTGTGGGGGCGAAGTTGGTGGTGCTCCACACGGGTGCGGCGGACCTGGGCGGGCTATTCGGCACGCCGGACTACACCGAGAAACTGGAAAAGATGGTGGAGGCGGGTCTGAAGGATACGCCGAAGTACCAGAAGGTGCTTTCGGAGATCGAAGACAAGCGGGAGCGGAGGAAGGCTGCGCCGATGCAGCATGCGGGCGACCTGATCCGGGAGTTGGCCGAGGTGGCAGGATCGAAGGGGTTGCTGTTGGGGATCGAGAATCGGGAGGCGGTCGAAGAGATCCCGTTCGACCATGACATCCAGTTCTTCCTGGAGGAATTGCCCGAGAACGTCCGGTACTGGCACGACTGCGGGCATGCGCAGATCAAGGAGAACCTTGGTTTGATCGCGCAGCACGCGATGCATGTGGAATCCCTGGCGCCGCGTCTGGCGGGGTTCCACGTGCACGACGTCATTCCGCCGGGGATGGACCACTGTCCGCCGGGATCCGGGATGATCAATTTCAAGGCGCTGGCGCCATTCGTGAAACCGGAGCACATCAAGGTGCTGGAGTTGAATCCGGCGGTGACCGTGGACGACGTGCGCAAGGGGATTGAGTTCATGAAGTCCGTCTGGGGGCCGGAGTGAGTTCGGATGGGGCGGGGCGGGGGCGGGGTCGGTTGGCTTCCTGGGCGCGCTTGGGTGCGGCGGTGGTGCTGATGGGAGTGATCCTGCACATCATCTTCTGCAACGAGGCGCAGTTGCACCTGTCGGAGTCCGGTCAGCGTTGGGAAAGTCTTTCGAAGTGGGATCAACGGCAGATGGCTTGGTCGCGAGGCCCGGTGGAGTTGTGGCGGACGGTGCGGCGTCTGGATGCGGTGAATCTGGTGCTGGCGTTGGCCCTGTGTGGAGTGCCGGTGGTGGTGGGCGGGTTGAGGTGGCGACAGGCGTTGCTGGTGCAGGGTTTGAAACTCTCCGTGGCGGAGGTGACGCGCGTTTCGTTCGTGTCGCATTTCTTCAACGCGTTCCTGCTGGGTTCCACGGGAGGGGATGTGGTGAAGGCCTGGTGTGCGGCCCGGTGGACTCGCGAGAAGCGGGCGGAGGCTGCGTTGACGGTGGTGGTGGATCGCCTGCTGGGGACGCTGGCGTTGCTGTTGTTCGCGGCGTTGATGATTCCGATGGCGTGGGAGGCTGCGCCGGGCGTTCCGTTGTTCCTGGGATACCGGCGGTACCAGTTGGTGGCTTTGCTGGTGGCCGGGATGGCGTTGGTGGCGCTGGTGATGGTGGCGGTCGGATTCTATTCGGATCTGTTGGCCGCGGGGGCGCCGGTGGCGCGGGTCTTGAGGCGTTTTCCGCGGGGCGACAGCGTCGTGCGTGCGTTGGCGGCCTGCCGGTTGTTTGGTCGGCAACGGGGTTACCTGGCAAAGACCGCCGCTTGGTCGCTGGTGATCAACCTGGCGATCGTGGGGACTTTCGTGGCGTTGGCCTCCGGGTTGAAGTTGGAGGTTCCCCTGCGGGTGCTGTGGTTCGTGGTTCCGGCGGTGGTGTGCGTGGCGGCGCTTCCGGTGACGCCAAGCGGGATTGGAGTTCGCGAGCACCTGTTCGTGTCCTTGCTGGCGATCGAGGCATTTCCCGGCGTGAAGCATGGGGAGGCGCTCGCGTTGGCGTTGCTGGGCTACACCGCGAATCTCGTGTGGAGCGCGGTGGGAGGGCTGGTCTACCTGGCGCTGCCGGGAACGGATGCGGCCAAGGCGGGTGTGGACGGACCGGCAGGCAGTTGAAGGACGGCGGAAACACGGGGTTGAAACAGGGCCGTAAAAGCGCACGCGAAGAAAACGGCACCGAGGAATTTGGGCGCTTCAAGTCATTGGGCCCGTTGGCGTCTCTGCCGTCGACGCGGTCGAGTCCGGTGAGGCATCCTTGGGGAGGTGAGCAGCACGACGACAACCGGCGCGGTATTTGAACCGCGGTTGCCCCACGCCTTTGGCCAGTACGAGTTGCTGGAAGAGTTGGCGCGCGGCGGCATGGGGATCATCTACAAGGCCCGGCAGGCCGGTTTGAACCGCTTGTGCGCCGTGAAGATGGTGCACCGGGCGGGCGGTTTGGCGGGGACGGATTCCGAGCGGGCGCTGGAATCGGAAGCGGCGGCAGCGGCGAGCCTGTCGCATCCGAACATCGTGCGGATCTACGAGGTGGGGCGGGAGCAGGGACAGTGGTTCTTCTCGATGGAGTACATTCCCGGGGAGGAGTTGGGGGCCTGGGCGAGGTCGCGGGTGCTGGATACAGCGAGCGTGGCGCGGTTGGTTCGGGAGTTGGCCGGGGCGGTGGAGTATGCGCATTCCCAAGGGATCTGGCATCATGACCTGAAGCCCGCGAACGTGCTGGTGGATGCGGAAGGGCGGCTCCGGTTGATGGATTTCGGGTTGGCGCGGCGGAGGGATTTCCGGACGCAGCCGGATGCGTCGGCGGGAGTGGGTTCACCGAACTACCTGGCCCCAGAGCAGGCGTCGGACCGGTATGGCGAGCCGCGGGCGGTGACGGACGTTTTTGGGTTGGGCGGGATCCTTTACCACCTGTTGACGGACCGGCCGCCGTTCCAGGGAGAGACGGTGGCGGAGACCTTGAAGGCGGTTCTGGAGTTGGATCCCGTGCGGCCGGGGATGCTGCGGACCGGGGTGCCGGCGGATCTGGAGGCGATCTGCCTGAAGTGCCTGGAGAAGCGTCCGTCGCGCCGGTATGCGGCGGTGGGTGACGTGGTGCTGGACCTCGACCGTTTCCTCAGGGACGAGCCGATTGCGGCGAGGAAGGCTTCGGTGGCGGGTGGGTGGTTGAGGTGGGGATTGAAGAAGCCTTGGTGGCCGCTGTTGGGTGCGGCGGCGGCGTTCGGGGTCGCCGTGTTCCTGAGGAGGAACCAGGATCGGATCGCCGGGTTGGAAGCCACGGCGAACCAAGCGCGGGTGGCCCGGGATTCGGCCCGGGTTGCCGAGGCCGAAGCGCGGAGGAACCTGTATGCCGGCGACATGGCGTTGGCGTTCGCAGCGAATGCCGATGGGCGCGCCGTGCGGGTCCGGGAGATCCTGGATCGGCAGCGGCCGGCGCCCGGGCAGGCTGACCCGCGGGGCTGGGAATGGAGATTCCTGGATGGCTTGGTGCGAAGTGATTCGGTCGGGGTGCTCGGGCGGTTGGACGGGGACGTCCAACGGTTGCAGATGCATCCGGATGGGAGACGGTTGGTCGCCGCGGACAATGCGGGCGCGCTGGTGGAATGGGAATTGCCGACCGGACGCGAGTTGCGTCGGCGGGTGATGAGGCCGGCGGGGTTATCGGGGTTGGTGATGTCGTCGGATGGCCGGTGGCTGGCGTTGAACGATCGTTTGCCGGGAGCGACGAACACCTGGGTCCACATCCTGAATTCGGCGACGTGGGCAACGAACCGGAGCTGGGCGGTGCCGGGGTGGGTGGGGCCGCGGGTTGTATCGGGTGACGGGCGGACCCTGTGGCTGACGGGGAGGGATCTGCTGGTGGCATTGTCGGTGCCCACGGGTGCGGTGCGGGAGGTGCCGCTGGCAGCGCAGGCCCAGCCGGCTGCGGTAGCCCTGAGCCCGGATGACCAGTGGCTGGTGGTTTCGCATGGACCCAAGGCGGTGGCATGGGTGCCGACCGACGGCCCGGCCGACCTTTCGATCCGTCGTTTCGAAGCGGCTGTGAAGACGGGCGTCGGGGCGGAACCGGAGGTGCTTTGCCTCGCGTTTTCACCGGATGGCCGGTGGTTGCTGAGCGGGTGCTCGGATGGACGGGTACGGGTGTGGGATGCCGAAAGCCGGGAGGTCGTGGCGACGTGGGAAGGCCATTCCGGGGCGGTCCAGGCATTGCGCTTTCATCCGGACGGATCCCGGGTCGTTTCGGTCGGTCGCGATCCGGTGGGCTGGGTGCGTGAATTTCCGTCCGGTCGTGAGGTGGGCCGGATCCGTGGGTTGCAGGGGTTCACCGCGGACGCGGCCTGGTCCGGGGACGAGGTGGTGACGGCGGGTGGGGACCGTGCGGTCGAGCGCTGGAAACCTTCGGCTGGAATGGGAATCACGGCGTTGACGAATGTTCCGCCGTCGACTTTCGGTGCGAGCCTGCTGCCAGATGGAGCGCACGCGATGGTGGCGGGCGCGACCGGGGTGCAGATCTGGACGTTGCCTTCCGGCGAAGTGTTGCAGCAGTTGCCTGCGGATTCGGATGCGCTGGCGTCGGCCTTCGTCCATCAGCCGAAGGCGAGCCACGGGGTGGCTGCCCGGTATTGGGTTGGGGGACGGATCGGGGTGAGGTCGCTCGAGTTGGAGGGACGGACGACGTCCGTGGAGGAGGTGGGTTGGATTCCGGTGCCGAGGTTTTCCGGTGCGGCGGATCTGGTATTTGACCCGGCGGGGAGCCAGTTGGCGGTGGCGGATACGGCCAATGGGGTGAGGGTCTACGGGGTGGAGCCGTTGGAGTTGAAGCACCGGTTCGAGATGCCGCTGGCGCGGACGGCGGTGTTCTCGCCGGACGGAAAGCGGTTGGCGGCGTTGTCGGAGGGGCGTCTCGCGGTGTGGGACCTGGGCGTGGAGCATCCTTCCACGAAGGAGCGCGTGATTCCCAATGTGCAGGCGGTGGGATTCTCGCCCAAGGGAGATCAACTGATGGCGACAACCCTGGAGGGACGGGTGCTGGTGCTGGACTCGAAGGACCCGGGCAGGAAACCGTTGGCGGTGCTGGCGACGATGCCGGGCGGCTTCCTGAGTGTGGCGATGTCACGGGACGGGTCGCGGGTGGTGGCGGGATCGATGGCTGGGGCCGTGGTGATCTGGGATCTGGCGACACGGCGGGAGTTGGGATTGCTGCCGATCGGAACTTCCCCGGTTTACTCCCTGCGCTTCGCGGACGACGAGACGCTGGTGGTGGCGAGCGGGGAAGGGGTGCGGATGCTGTCGACCGGGCGGAAGTCGGGAAGGGAGTGACGGGGGGGCGCTGCGGAAGGGGAGCAAAACAAGTGCGGAGACCGCCGTTGCCGACAGTCTCCGCACCCCACGTTCCGTATCCGATGTTCCCAGTCTCTAGCTGTCTCCAGTTGCGCCCGGGTTGACGGGTCTAACAGGCAACTGACAAGCCTGTGCAAACAGGAGCCGTGCCAGAACACCGACGGCTTGGGATCGCGGGGCCAAGGGGATGAAGTTGTTCGAATCAGGGCAGTGGGTTGGTGCGGGGATGTTGAGATTTGCTCTGGGCGACCGGCGTGGAACAGGGGCGCGTCTGGACACTGCCCCGGAATCCGGTGGGACGAGTGTCCTCGCGAGCCACGAAGGAACCGCCCGTTTCCCACCCGGCACATCGGCGTCGGAATCGGCAGCGGGATCGAGCCTCAGCCTCCGTCGACCCCGATCCCGACCCCGAGGAAGAGCTCGACCGGTGGGCGCCCCATCGTTCCCCGGGGTGGCTGTCACGCGCCCGAGCACGGGCGCGTGTGCAATCCGATGTCGCATATGGGACATGCGGATGCAAACGGGGGGAAGTGTCGGCATGGCCCCAGGCGTGAGGTGCTGATGACCGTGGCTGGGAACTGGGGCTGGGAACTGGACTGGGACTTGGGCAGGGTCGTCGGGTCATGTTGTTGTTCCGGCAGGGAATTCCTGGGGGATGGGTGGAGAAGGTGCGGTCCAATCTGGGACCGGTGCTGGTGGACCACGCACACCTCGAGAGGAAGGCGGCGACGACCGCGATCACGTTGGAGAAGTACCGGCAATTGTATGGTCGGGTGCATGAGTTGAACGCGATTGCGATCGAGGAACTCCAGCATTTCGAGTTGGTGTTGCAGTTGCTCAAGGCGCGTGGGGTGGCCTTTGGTCAGCCGGTGCGGAGTCCGTGGATTTCGGGGATGATGGGTGCGGTGCGGACCGGGAACAACCGGGAGCAGGTCATTGATCATCTGCTGTGCTGTGCGCTGATCGAGGGGCGGAGTTGTGAGAAGTTTCAGCTGCTTTCGAGGGCGTTGGCGGCGGACGAACCGGAATTGGCGGCATTCTACGGGAGCCTGGTGGAGTCCGAGGGCAACCACTATGCGACCTACCTCCTGATGGCGCGGCATATCGACGAGGCGGAGACGGATCGGCGGTTGGACTGGTTCCTGGACCTGGATGCGCGACTGATCCGGGAACCGCACGCGTTGGCGATCCTGCACTAGGCCGGCGGGATACCTCCAAAGGTGTAGGGCAGCCCCCCCGGGGAGACTTGTAGCGTCGGCAGGGATCGAGTCTAAAGAGGGTGTTCAATTACTCCCGGTGAGGCGTTCTCATCGTTGGATCGGACCCCTTCAGCTCCAGGGGTCGGATCTCCCGGTTCAGAGAACGTGCGGATCCGGTTTTGGCCATGCATACCCGCCTGAACCCAATGCGCCCAGTGGCCCGCCAGTTGGCGGCCTGGTTGTTCCTCCTGATCGCGTCCGTTACCCGCCTTCGAGGCGACGTCATCGACACGATCACGAGCCTGACGCTCACCAACCATACCGGCTATGTGCTGGCGTCGGACTCGTTGAACGCGCTCGCGGGTTACACGCGGGACACGATCGACGTGCTGTCGGTGGTGAAATACGCGCCGTCGAAGCCGAGCACGAACGACGTCTGGGACTACACCTACCAGTTCCGGTTGCTGGACCCGCTGGGGGTGGCGCAGCCGTTGTTGGTGGGTGGAGGGACCAACACGGTGCTGAGCGAATCCATCGTGGTGAGCCGGACGAGCCCAGTCATCTTGAACCCGGATGTCGCCCGCGTTTCGCGCCTGACGCCGGCGGGACGGTTGGATCCCTACCAGGATTACCGGGTTGAGCTGAAGTTGCTGCGGCGGCCGAATGGAAGCTTGATCCGGCCGGGGCTGACCGGGGACGAGGCAACGACAACGGGGGCGCGTTACTTCCATTTTCCTTCCCTGGTGGCGGCGGACTCGGACGTGAACGTGATTCCGGTGCTGGAGAGCGGGGCGTGGACGCGGACTTACCTGCTCACGGGTGGCGGGTCGAAGAGCAACCTGCAGGCGCAGGTGAACTTCAAGGCGTACCGATGGGACCGGTGGAACCTCTCGGCGGTGACCAATGACGTCACCTTCAGCTTTGGACTGGAATTGCGGGATGCGGTGACGGACGCCGTGATCCCGCTTGCGGACAACCTCGTCACGGTGGTGAAGCCGGTTGGGACCTACGTGAACAGCAATCCGATGACACCGTGGGTCGGGAACCTGAGTCATACCGTCGAGTTGTCGCCGTTGACCCAGTTGGATCCGATCAACAAGACCTACAAGCTGACGGTGACGATCGGGCATTTCCCGACCCCCGCCTCGATCCTGCCGCTGGAAGGCAACGCGATCCCCCTGGCCAATCAGCGGTTGCTGCACCTGAACGGGCGGTTGCTGTTCGGTGCGATCGAGACTCGGTACACCTCGATTGCCAACAATCCGGTGCAAGGTTTGATCAGCGCGGGAACGATGCCGACGACGGTGGCGGTGGATGGGCAGAGCGGCTTTCTGGCGGGATCGCCCGGTCACACGTACGGGGATGGAACGGCGCTGAGCGTGCGGGTTTCGTCGGATGGAACGGCGCGGTTGGCGGCCGGGTCTGTTGCGCTGACGGGGCCGAGTCCGGACGAGGAGTACATCCAGAACATCCGGGTGATCCGGGGTGTGGTGACGCTGGACACGTTGGGAGCCGTGGCGGACGTGGGGGTGTATCATCCCGCTGGGTTCAGTTACGCGTTCGGGACGGCGGGCAAGCTCACGTTGGGCGCGTCGTTCTTCCAGAACATCCGGTTGGGGCAGGACCTGCATCCCCTGGCAGATCCGGAGTTGGCCTCGTTTGCATCGGAAGTGTGGGCCGTCGAGGAGACCAAGCCGGTCTGGATGAAGATGACCGGCATCAAGTGGTTGGTGAACCTGGGTCGCTTCGAGTGGACGCCGAGCGGCGAGGCTGTGTATGTGCGCCGGGACGAGTACGTGCGGTTGGCGGCGTCGCCTGCGGCGTCGGGGAAGATCAAGGCCTCCAACGAGCGCTACTATGAATCGGTCGACCGGGTTCTCAGCCCGAAGGTGATCGTTGAACCGAACGACAAGGGTGCGGCGCTGATGACGGTGGAGTTTGGGTTCAAGCCGGGCGGGATGCTGCCCCATTTCCCGCAGGGTTCGATCCTGGCGTGGGCAGCGGGTGGGGTTCAGAAGGTCGCGAGGGACGAGGTGGACCCGACCCGGAGCTTCTTGCCGGGAGCGGCGGTGCTGGGGACCTATGCGCGGGACTGCCAGGAAATCGACTGCGGCACGACCGTCGGGGTGGACAATCTGGTGTTGAAGCCGGTGAACAATGAAATGCGCTTCACGCCGGATGGCGGGTTGCACGGCATTGGATCGCTGACCGTGCCCAAGAGTGTTTCGTGGGGTTGGATCGCCGAGCCTTCGATCCAGAAATACGCGCATCAGACCGACGTCTTCGACGAGGCGAGCTTCCTGATGTCGGGATTCTTCCTGCGGGGGGATCGGGCGACGAACACGAGTCTCTTCCTGAAGCCTGGCACGATCCTGTTCACCGGGTTCACGGTTTCGAACGAGATCCTGACGCGGGTGGAGCGGCCGAAGAACGCAGGATATGCGACGGGGTCGGCGGACTATGCCGGGATGAACTTCCGGGTGTCGACCGACGGCGGCAAGAGGGCGCAGAGCGTGTTGGCGGGGAAGTCGACTGGGGCCTATCCGCTGACGGGACGGAGCAAGTACTACGTGCGCCCGGGTGGTGTGAGTGGAATCCACGAGGCGGTGTTTGGGCAGTTTCCGGAGGAGTTCGAGTTGTACGGATACCCGGTGAACTTCGACAACTTCGGGTTGTCGTTCCTCGACACGGAGAACAAGGAGTCGCGGACGCAGGGTTACCTGTTGGTGAAGGGGCCTTCGAACTTTCGGCAGAACTTCGAGGAGTTGAAGTTCAACTGTCTGGGAGCGCTGACGGACGCGAAGGTGCCGGCGGCGGAGGCGTCGGTGGCGAAGGTGTTGGAATACTGGACGGCGGATTTCTACACGCGGGCGATCCAGTTCGACCGGAAGGGTTCGAGCCAGTGTGATCCGGGCAAGGGCGTCCTGACGCTGGCAGTGGATGCCTTCGCGGTGCATGTGGAAGGGACGCTGCATGGCGTGCTGGGCTTCCATCCTTCGGGAAACCTGGTGACCCGGGCGGACTGTGAGGCGCCGGATGGGCCGCTGGACCTGCCGTTTGATTCGCGGCTCAAGATGCCGTCGAACTTCAAGCTGAAGGGGCCGAAGGCCGAGAAGTACAACGTGGTGCCGGTCTCGGATGCCTACCTGAGCAACTGGGACAACCGGGCGCAGAATCCGCGGGGTGTTGGGTTCCTGAACTTTGCAGCGAAGCTGGATGTCCCGTTCTTCGAGGACCTCCAGGTGCACGTGCACACGAGTGCCAACCGGGAACAGACGAATGCGCCGTTGTACATGATGGGGGGGTGGCCGACGAAGGGCTATCAGGTCGCGGGCAAGGACTTCTTCAACGACAAGACGTTTGATTCCGACAACAAGGGTTTCCCGGGCGACGTGAACGTCGTGGAGTACGAGGAAGGAAAGGAATCGCTGGGCGACAAGTACCACGTGCGAGCCATCCGGAACTGGTTGGACATCGTGCAACTGGACGCGCCGTTGAAGTGGTCGTCCTCGGGGCGGGCGTTCACGGGGTACGAGCAGGTGAAGACCGATCTGGTGGTGATCTCGGCCCATTACGAGCCGAAGTACCTGAGCGCGATGAACGCGGAGTTGGCCTTCGGGGTCCAGTACGAGGGCGTGCCGCAGATCAACATCGCGAACCTTGCCTTCGATCAGTTGGGAGGTTTGCAGGACGCCTTCCAGGACGTGGTGCAGGCGCAGGTGATCGACAAGGGATTCGATGCGTTGAACTCGCTGTTGGTGGCGGGGATCCAGGACGTGATGGACCCGGTGATGGATGCGTTGCTGGAGCAACCGATCGATCTCCTCTTCCAGGAACTTTCCAGCAAGTTCGACCCGGGAACGAAGCGGTTCACGATCGATAACACCGAGGTTCGGGACATCCTGAAGAAGTACTGCGGGACGGCGGGCGGATTGCCGAACAACTTCAGGAGCCTGCTGGAGACGGGATTGCTCGGGGATCTCACGAACCCGAACGGTCTGGTGGGCCAGATCGACGGCCGGTTGCAGGACGCGGAGTCCGCGCTCCTGCAGATCGAAGGGTTGCTGGCGGAGACCGGGAACGGGAACCGGCAGTTGGTGACGAAGCTGTTGAAGCAGTTGGTGCAGACGTTGGTTTCGCAGGCGACGGATTCACCGGTGGCGCAGTCGTTGGCCGGCATGGCGGCGGACATCGCGGGCGGAGCGATCGATCCCAAGCTGAATGAATTCCTCCAGGCGGCCGACCCGACGCTGGACGAAATCCGGAATGTGATCGCGAGCGTGCGGGGCGTGTTCACCCAGGTGCGGACGGCGCTGGGTGACGGTCAGGAATTCCTCGTCGAGTTGAAGGCGAAGATGACCGATCTGGTGGCGAGCAACGAGGTGTTGAACGCCATGACGAGGACCTGTCAGGACATCGATGCGTATCTGTTCCAGTTCGAGGTGGGGGTCGACAATCCGTTCACGCCCGCGAATGCGGCGGCGTTCAAGCAGTTTGTCCGGCAACGGTTGGGCGACCGGTTGGTGGGTTCCGCAATTCCAGCGGCCTTCACATCGATCCTGAAGCAACGGCTCTACGACCTGGAGTCTGCCGTGCACGAGGCGGTGGACTCGGTGTTCCAGCAGGTCAACACCATCATCCGGGACACGTTGAGCGACGCGTTGTCGGATATCGACAACTCGATCAACGGGCTGCTCGGGTCGGTTTCCAGCACGATGGGGGCGGGCCGGATCAACGGGTATGCGCACATCGTGGGTGACTCGCTGAAGGAGTTGCGGTTGGACATCTACGCGCAGTTCAAGGTGCCCAGCGAGATGGAGTTCAATGCGTACGTCCTGATCCGGGAGTTGGACTCGGAGAGCGAGGAAAACGGCTGCATCGAGAAGGGTGAGAAGGCGACCGAGGTCCGGATCGGCGCGAAGGACGTGGACCTGAGCTTCATCTCGACGGACCTGACGGCGTCGGTAGAGGCGAAGTTCAGTTTCAAGACGGTCCCGGGATTCGCGATCATGGGGGTTGGGGCGGGGATCGAACTGACGGGTGAGTTGAGTTTCCAGACGTTCAAGATCACCTACCTGGGGGCCCAGATGGCGTTTGGTGCCGATGAAAACTACTTCAGCGCGGCGTGTGCGTTGGAGTTCAACAGCTACAAGGCCAAGGGCGGAATCTACTTTGGGAAGACCTGTACGCTGGATCCGTTCTTCTGGGATCCGGACGTGAAGGAGGTCATCGGCAAACCGCCGTTCACCGGGGTGTATGCTTACGGTGAGGTGTGGATCCCGATCTCCGAAGCGCTGCTGGGGATTCCGGCGACGTGCCTCTTCGAGATTTCCGCGGGTGTGGGCCTGGGTGCCGGGTACTTCGTTGAGGGCCCGACCTACGTCGGCAAGATGCTGCTGGGCTGTTACGGCTCCGTGCTGTGCCTCGCATCGCTGGAAGGCGAGCTGAAGCTCGTGGGCGTCAAGAACGCCGACGGGTTGCAGTTGAAGGGGGGCGGTCGCCTCGAAGGCTGCCTTGGACCCTGTCCGTTCTGCATCTGCGCCGACGCGCATGTCGACGTGACCTACAAGAACGGGGAATGGGACGTGTCCTACTAAGCCGATGAACCCATCCCGAACCGAAACCATTTTCCGGAGATTTGAACCGATGAAACCACTCTTACTGGCGATCGCCCTGTTGCTTGCGGTTGCGTCGCCTGCCTTGCGAGTCCAGGGCCAGGTCCTCGAGGACACGGTGTTCACGCTGGGGACAGTTACCCGTGATCAGACGAACCGGAACTGGGCCTACCTTGTGTTGCAGCCCACGGATTCCGGGTTGTTGGCGGACCGGAAGCTGGCGGTCTATGTGAAGTCGGGGGACACGACCTCGGCGACGCCTTACGAACGGCAGGCGATCCTGACGTTGCAGACCGATCCGCTGGCCATCACGGCGTTGCTGCAGCGGGCGGGCAGCATCGGGGAGGACCTCGCGGCGCTCGATGGACGGGTGTCGAACCTGTTCGCGGCGCTGATCCCGTCGGGGACGCCGACGTTGGCGGAGCGGTTGAGCGTGGTGATCCGGGGATCCCTGGATAAACCGCAGCACTACCAGAAGCTCGTCCAGTTGGCGCGGTTTCATCCGGCGGTGGCGATGTGCCTGGGTTTCGGGCATGCGGAGCAGATCGGAAATGGCAAATACACCTTTGAGGTCCGGGACTTCGACCTGGGGGCGAATGCGGACCGTGGCGTGCTGGGTCGCGTGACGGTGGAGTCGGGGAACCCGATCATCCTGCCGGCGCCGGGGCGTCCGGTGGAATCGAAGGATCCGTCGGGCAAGGGGCACCTGAATGTGAAATTGCGATGGGCGACTTCGCCGGAGTTGCGGCGGCTATCCCTGCTTTCCTACGGCTTCAACGTGTACCGGGTTCCGAAGTTTGTGGCGGATTCGAACCCGGGGTTGTTCCTGGTGGCGGCGCCGAACCGGTTGCAGTTCCTGGCGCAGGTGAAGACCAATCCGGCGATCGGACGGGTCACGCAGTTGCCGGTGTTGGCGAGCCGGAATTTCGATGATTCCCCGGCGGCGAATCCGAACTCGGTACTGAATCCCACGAACCGGGTGGCCTTTGTGGCCGACGACGGCGGGCTCTCGGGCGGCACGTATGTGTTCCAGGATGGGCAACAGTTCTTCTACTACGTGACGGCGCGGGATCTCCTGGGTCGGGACGGCGTGGTGTCGCAGGGAACGTTGGTGACGATCTGCGACCGGATGCCGCCGGATGCGCCCCGGATTCCGGCGGTGGAGAATCACTATGTGTTCCAAGGGGGGGCTCCGAAGCAGCACCTCAAGGTCACGTGGAGGCCGGTGCCTTCCACGAACGATGACTCCGGGATCTCGGGCTATTATGTGTACCGGTGGACGGCGCCGGCGCAGATCCCGCAGAACGCGAACCAGCCATTGCTGAATCGGATCAGTGCGTTGATCCCGCATGTCCCGGGGCAGCCGACGTACACGTTCATTGATTCCGGGGCAGGTGCTCCCGGTGTGCCGGCGGACGTGAACAAGACCTTCTGGTACACGATCCGTGCGGTGGACCTGTCGAGCTGCGGCGGGAATCTCTCGGCGAATTCGGCTCCGGCTTTCGGCGTGTTGCGCGACCGGGAAGGGCCGGCGGCGCCGAACGGCGGAGGGCCGGCGATCCTGTGTTGCGATCCGCTCCTGGTGGGTGGCAAGGCGTTCGATGTGACGCCGAACGACAAGGTGGATCCGGAAATGGTGGATTTCGACCTCGTCTGCACCCGACGTGACACTGGCATCGCGTTTGCCGACTTCTGGTTCTCGTTCAATGGCGGCAGCAGTTCCAACTTCGTCGGCCGCGTGTATTTCGCGGAGACTGCGACCGAGGTGACGCGGCGCCTGAGCTATCCGCGCCGGCAGTTCGACGGCAACACGCTCTTCGTGGCGTCCGCCCGTTCCGGAGATTTTCAGGGCGATGTTTCGGTGATCGACATCGTGCGGGTGGGAGGCTTGCCCGAGCGCACCCGGGTTCGGCGGGTGGAGTTCGTGGCGACGACTCGATGCCAGCGCACCCAAGCCGTGGCTGGATCGGTCGGACGGAAAGGGTGCGATGTGCACCAACCGCAGCCGCCGGCAGCGGTGGGGGACCCGGTGACACCTCCCGAGGACGGAATCATCGTGGTGCTGCCGTTGACGCCGCAGACCAGGGAGTACCGGCTTTACCGCCGGGTGGATTACGGCCCATTGACGCTGATCAAGCAGGGCCAGACGAACTATGATTCGGTGACGAATGTGGTGGTGCAGATCCCGGATGAAGACATGCCGGCGAATGCGTCGGTGTTGTGTTACTACGGGCAGCTGTTTGACGAGCACGGCAACGGCAGCCCCATGACGCAACTCGGAGACTGCATCACGGTGACGCAGCCGACCGCGAAGCCGTTGCTCTCGGCACTGGAGCCGCTTGGCGGTGATGCGGCGCCGCGGATGGTGATCCGTTGGTTTTGCTCTCCGGCTGGGTTGGAGCGATTCAAGGTGCAGGTTGCGGTCCTGGGTGAGAGTCCTCCCAACTCGATGGGAGCCGTGCTTTCGACGAATCAGGCATCCGGCATCGGACTTCAGCCGTTGAATCCGTACCTGCCTTTCCCGCTGTGGAAGCTGGTGGACTTCGGCGAGTACGTGACGCCCTTGATCGGGCCGAACTTCGGGGATGGGGCGTCCTTCCAGCTGACGGTGCCCGTTGTGCAGGGCAAACGGTATTACGTGAAGGTCACCGGCGTGGTGAAGGCCGGGGGCGCCGGCAAGACTTCGAACACGGAAACATTCCTGTGGCAGCCACCGCCGGAAGAGGTGGGGCCGAAGGTGCCGTGGCCGCAGCGACCGTTGCCGTCGCTGGCGTTGCATCATCCCGGTGTGACTCCGGTGAGGCTGAAGCTGTCGGACTTCGATGGACTGGGAATCAATATCGGGGACCTACGCCGGGCGGATGCGCGCGAGATCAAGACGGGAGAAGGCGGGACGATCTCGATGTTAGAGGGCGTCGTGAAGCCGGAGTCCTTCATCTACACCAACGGGCAAGGGAACTCGCTGTTCCCGGCGGTGCTTTACCGATTCCAGGTCGCCAGCCCGGCGCTGCCCCAGGTCTCGGGTGACCTGGTGCAGGTGTCGCCCCTGATGAAGGACATCGCCGCGGTCACGACCAACGTCTCGAACATTGGGGTGTTCACGCGGGTGGACGATCCCTTCATCCGCGTCACCGGGTTGGGCCAGGTTGCCGGCAACAAGGAGCGCAGCCTGGTGCTGCTCGACACGACCCCGGTGATCCTTGGGGCCAATTACGCCTATCTGCTTGTCCGCTTTGACGACGCGGGTGAGGTCATCAACGTCATTCCGACTACGCTGGTGGAGGTCACGCCATGAAGCTGAACCGATTGCTGAACTGGATTGCGGTGGCTGCGCTTGGAACCCGGGCGGCAGCCTTCACCTACGAGACCCCGGGTGAGCTTCACCTCGCAGCGGACCTGGACGGGGACGGCCGCGAGGATGTGGTGATCGTCGACCGTGAAACCGGCGCGTTCCGGGTGGGGTACCAGCTTGCCGCAGGCGTCCACACGTTTGCAGCGGCGCGAGCCAGCGGCATCGAAGAGGCGAGCACGGCCTCTGCGGGCCGGTTGCTGAATCTGGGTCGTGACGCACTGGTGATCGGATCGCCCTGGGGGAACCGGTTGAACCTTCTGGACGCGCCGAACGCGGCGGCAGTGGTGGTTCCGACCTCGGTCTATCCGCCGGGGATTGGACCGGAGGAGACGCTGGCGATCGACGTGGGTGGAGCTGCCAACACGGGGCACGCGGACCTGGTGACGATCAGTTCGAAGAATGGCGGGACGCCGGGCCTGCGCCGAACGGTGCAGCGCTGGGATGGGACAACGGCCTCGACGATCGAGAACCTCGGTCTCGATTCGCTTTTCCAGGGTTTGAATGGTGTCCGGGTGAAGAATGGCGGGCCAAACCTGCTGGGCGTGCTGGAGCGGACGGGGTTGGACTACACCCTGCGGATCGGGTCGATGGCCTCGGGGACGAACGTGCCGGTGGCCTCGGCGGCGGGATTCCGTTCGCGGTATGTGTTCGGGAAGTTCGCAGTCGGGCCGCTGCATCACTTCCTGTCGTATGACGGGGGTGGTTCGAACCTGGTGGTTCGGGCGGTGACGGAGCCGGTCGCCGGGATCTTTGGATTCGGGGCAGCGGCGAATTACAGCCTGGGCCGGAGCATCGGCGAGGTCGTGGTGCTGGAATCGGCGTCGTCGAACCGGTTGCTGGTGATCTATCGCGGGGGGGCGGAGGCCGGGGTTTATACATTCAACGGGGTTACAGCGCCGGCGTTGGTGCAGACGATCACGGCGCCTGCCGGGAAGCAGTTGATGGGCGCGCTCCCATTGTCCAACGGCGAGGTGCATTTGCTGACCGGGGCGCCCGGTTCGGGGCGGTCGTCCCAGTTCCTGCAGTACCGGCAGGATGGGGCGAACTACGTCTTGAAGACGTCGGGTGCGCTTCCCGATCCCAATCCGCTGGGGACTCCGGCGAACGTCTTCCTGTTCACGGAGGAGCCGTTTGTTTCGGCGACGCCGAACCTGGTGAAGTCGTTGAACGCGGCCGACTGGGTGACGGCGGTGAATCTCGGAGGTGGGAATGTCTCGGCGACGGCGGAGCGCATGGGCACTCCAGCCCAGGGATTGACCGGGCCTTCGGCTCGTCCACTGGGCACCAAGCCGGCGACCGCAAATTTCGGGTTGGTGAACCAGTTCGCGTCCTCGATCTCCGTGGCGACGTTCCTGCCGGCGATCGGCGATGAGTCCGGGGATGTCTCGATCTCCCCAGCGCCCGGCCCTCAACTCCGGGCGACGGTCGTGACGATCACGCCTTCCGTTCCCGCCACGCAGGTGTTGTACCGGACGGGGCCGACCGCGACGTGGGTCGCCTCATTCGGGGCAACCAGCTTCACCTTGTTCCAGAACACCACGGTCGAGTTCTACAGCAACCCCGCCGGGTTGCCTCATTCGAGGATCCACCGGGCGCGCTATACCTTCCCGGATCCGCCGGCGGAGCAGGACTCGGATGGCGATGGCGTGCCGGACTTCGTGGAGTTGGCCAATGGCCTGAATCCGAACGGAGGCAACGACAGCGACGGCGACGGGTTCACGGACAAGAACGAGTTGTTTGCCGGGACGAATCCGAAGTCCACGAACGACGTGCCAGCGATCCGTATCGACGAGCAGACGAGCTTCGATCTGGTGGTGACGCCGCGCGGTTGGGACGGTGTCGGCAATGCCGAAGTGGCGCTGCGGTTGGATCAGGACATCTCGCTGCGCGATCTGCCGGGAGCGTTGTTGGGACGTCGTCGGACAGTGCCCCTGATCAGTGCGTTCGGGACTCCCGGTGTTGGGTTCCGCGATGCACCGGCGAATGTGGGTTTGGCGCTCCTGTCGCTTTCAACGGAATCCCACTTCGAGCTCAACAGCGCCGGGGTGGACCGGAATGTGGGGCGGGAACTGTTGTCCCTGCTGCCGATTCCTGCGGTGGAGCGGGCGGCCTACGTTTACACCCCTGCGGCCGGGGACCTGCTGGGACAGGCGAATGCCTGGATTGTCGGTGCCAAGGCGGCGCTGGAGAGTTTGACGACACCCCGGGTAGCGACGCGTTTCGGTGTTTCGGAAACGCTCGGCGCGCTGCTGATGGAGCGGAAGGTGCACCAGATCTTCCTTTCGCGAGGCAAGGCCGGGTTGGGGGAGAGCAATGCCATCACGCTGTTCCCGCATCGGACCGGTGACATCCTTCGGACCGCCCTGACGGCGGGCGAGGTGGAATCGTTGATGGACTTCGGGCCGGGCGGATTGCCGGCCTGGAACCTCACGGCGATGCACCGGCAGGTTTCGAATGCGCTGCCGAACGGGGCGAACCTCCAACTGCGGCGCCTCGCGTCGGACCTCTACCGGATCAGTTCCCTCAGCAACAACGCGGCTCCCGGGCGGTATCCGTTGCCGGTGGATGCACTGCGGCAGTTCATCGTGACGGGTGTCCTCCACTCGAATTACGTGGCGGCCACGGTGTTGACCCCCGCTGAACGAGTGGCGGCCAGGGCGGCTTCGGATGCGCTTCTGAACGCGATCGCTCCCCGCCCGGTGACCACGTTGGATGTGGTGGTGACTCCTTCGACCTTCGACGGGGACTGCACGGTGGTGGAAACGCTCGTTGGATCCCAGTCGCGCAACCTGTTCACGGCGCCGGGCGTGCCGTTCAAGTTCCCGGATTCCTTCGAACTTGTGGCTGGGGCGGTGGTGCGCGTCCGGGCGTTCTCGGATCTGGATGAGGCTTGCGCCGGACAAGACCTGCAAGTGATCGAGGCGAACCTGTTGTCCGTGCCGCCAGTGCCGCTGGTGGACGTCGATGGTGACTTGTTGCCGGACGCGTGGGAATGCGTGTTCCTGGCGGGCAATGGCGATCCGTCGGGCGACCTGGACGGCGATGGCATCAGCAACCTGCAGGAGTACCTCGACGGCACCGACCCGGGTGACAACGTCTACAAGGCCCTGGCCGTGGTGAACCTGAGTCCTCCGTTCATCGACATCAGCGTTTCGGGCGGCGGACTCCAGAAGGTGGCGTGGACCTTTCCGGCGGCGTATGCGGGCCGGTTTGAATTCGAACTCTACGCGGCGTCGGACCTCCTGTCGTGGAGCGATCCGCGTGTGGATGGATTCACGCGAACCGGAATTCCGCCCACCCGTTTGCCGGGGGGAGCATTCGAGATCAACCTGCCCGTGAGCGACGAAGGGAATCGGTTCTTCATCCTCGTGCAGCGTTTGAGGTGAGGGACTCGGGGGACGGCGCTGAGCGGTTCGTGAGGACACTCGCCCCACCCCTCCTTTTGGGGACCTTGAAGCTGAAAACCTGGGACTTGCCCCGGCCTATTCGAGGAACCGGGCGCGGAGGTCAGGCGTGGGCAGCAGGCAGGATTCGTTGCGGCCAAACCAGCGGTAGCGGCGGGCGGCGATGAAGTCATAGGCCGAGTCGCGCCAGGAACGGGGCAAAGCCAGACCGATCACGGCGATGGACCAGGGGAAACCGAGGCCGCGGCCGATGGCGATGACGGCGTCCGAACGGGCAAGCGTCCTGCCATGGTCGACGACGACAATCGTGTCGGGATGGTCTGGATCCAGTCCGTGTTCGCGATAAAGGCGGCTTCCGAGCGGGGACTGGATGGGAAGGAAGTGGAAGCGTGCGGTGGGATCGTGACGGAAGACGAACGCGACGGTGGCGCTGCAGAATCGGCAGACACCGTCGAAGAGGATCACGCGTTCGTGAGGGAGTTGCACCGGGCGGGAGGTTAGCGGGAGTTCGGGGAAACGCGACCCCTTGATCGCGGGCGATGGCGGGGCCAGCCTTGGGCCCGATGCACCGGGTAATCCTGCACCTCGACATGGACGCGTTCTACGCGTCGGTGGAGCAGCGTGATCGTCCGGAGTTGAAGGGGCGGCCGGTGATCGTGGGGGCGGCCGGTGATCAACGGGGCGTGGTTTGTGCCGCCAGTTACGAAGCACGGAAGTTCGGGGTGCGATCGGCGATGCCGAGCCGGACGGCAGCGCGGTTGTGTCCATCCGGTGTGTTTCTGCGGCCGCGGATGGATCGGTACCGGGATGAGTCGAAGGCAATCATGGCCTTGGTGGCGGAGACGGGGGCAGCGATCCAGCAGGTTTCCGTCGACGAGGCCTATCTGGATTTTTCGTTGGTCTGTGGTGAAGGGGCGGGTGACGGCGATGCCGCGCTCGAACGGGCGGTGCCGATGGCAAGGGCCTTGCAGGAACGGATCGTCCGGGAGCGTCAGTTGACGTCGAGCATCGGGGTGGCTTCGAACAAGTTGTTGGCGAAGCTGGGGAGCGATTTCCGAAAACCGGCGGGGCTGACGTTGATCCGGGACGGCGAGCGGGTGGCCTTCCTTCGGCCCCTGCCGGTGCGGGCATTGCATGGGGTGGGGACGGTCACGGAAAAGGTCCTGGTCGATGCAGGACTGAAGACCGTCGGAGACCTGCAGGATCATCCCGGGGACCTGCGGGCGTTGGTGGGATCGTGGGGACCGACGCTGAAGGCGTTTTCGATGGGGGAGGACGACCGTCCGCTGGAGTTGGGGGACGAGATCAAGAGCGTGAGCGCGGAGAACACGTTCTCGGTGGACACGGACGATCGGCCGGTCTTGAGGCAGTGCCTGCGGGAGCAGGCGGACGATATCGCGGGTCGTTTGGAGCGGCGGCGGTTGGCGGCGCTGACGGTGCAGGTGAAGGTCCGGTACACGGACTTCACGACGTTGACTCGGCAGATCTCGGTGGAGGAACCCATTGGCCAGGCCCGGGACATCTACCGACTCGGATGTTGGCTCCTGGCGCAGCACCGGTTGGTGCACCGTCCGTTGCGGTTGCTGGGCCTGGGGGTGAGTGGGCTTCAGGAGTGCCGCGTACAACAGTTGGTGTTCCGCTGGTGAGCCGGAACCGGTGGCGGGTTTTCAGGAACGGCGCGCCGGGGTGACTTCGCCCTGCTCGATGCAGGCTTCCACCAGGAGGTCGTCGCCAAACCGTCGGTGGCGCAACCCGACGAGGCGCGGCGCGTCTTCGAGGGATTGGAAGCCTTCGCCGGCCACGCCGCGGGGGGCATCGGTTCCGCCAATCACCTTTGGTCCGTAGAAGAAGGCGGTCCGATGCGCGAGGCGCGCTTCGAGGAAGGCAGCGTGGACTTCGCCGCCGCCCTCGACGAGAAGGCTCGTGACGGGGAATCGGCCGAGTTCACCCACGAGCCAGTGAAGGTCGATCCGCGGACCGGGGCCTGGGTCGAGCCAGACGGTGACGTAGCGGCGGAGTGCAGCGACGCGTCGTGCCGGTGCGGAGGCCTTGGCAACGATGATCGTGGCAGCGGCGTGGGCGTCCGAGACCAACCGCGAGGTCCGGGGCGTGCGGGCGCGGCTGTCGAGGACGAGGCGGATCGGGGCGCGTTCCGTTGCGCCCTTCCGGAGGGTGAGGGACGGGTCATCCGCCAGGATCGTCTGGATGCCGACGAGGATGGCATCGTGGGCGGCCCGGAGTTGCTGGACGCGGGCGCGGGAAGCTGGGCTGGTGATCCACTTCGATTCGCCGGTGGACGTGGCGATCCGGCCGTCGAGGGTGAATGCCGCCTTGAGGGTGATGAGTGGGGTGTGGTGAACGATCCAGTGGTTAAACCCGGCGTTGAGTTCCGTGGCCGTTCGGGCGAGCAGTCCGTGTTCAACGCGGATTCCGGCCGCCCGGAGCAGGTCGAATCCATGGCCAGCGTGGGCCGGGTTGGGATCGGTGGCGGCAACGACCACCCGGCGGATGCCGGCGGCGATGATGGCCTCGGTGCAGGGCGGGGTGCGTCCGTGGGTGCAGCAGGGTTCGAGTGTGACGTAGAGGGTGGCACCCCGTGGCTTGCGACCGTGGCGATCGGCGTCGCGAAGGGCCTCGATCTCGGCGTGGGGTTGGCCGGCGCGTTGATGCCAGCCTTCGCCAAGGATCCGACCGTTGCGGACGAGAACGGCGCCGACCATCGGGTTGGGGCGGGTAGCACCCCGCGCGCGACGGGCCAGCGCGAGGGCCCGTCGCATGAACCGGGAATCGGCGACCGCGGCGGAATCGGAACCTGAGGAACGCTTGCGGAGCGGCATGGGCCGGTTATTCGAAGGCGATCGTGACCTGGTTGCCGGAGGTGGACACGGACTTGAGCGTGCGTGCGGTGGCGTCCTCGACGCGATAGAAGCGTTGTTCGCTGGAGAGCGGAGCCGTGAACCGCTTCGCGACGGGGTCGAGCGTGGCACCGGTCTCGGGCTGGAATGCATCCTGGATGCGGGCGGCGCCCAGCAGTTTCGGGGACACGGCGGCCGGCGTACCGAAGGTCCAGTTGAACGTCTGTTCGCCTTGGTCATCCGTGAAGCGGACAGAAGCCTGATGAGGTCGGGCTGGGTCGAGTTCCGCGCCGGGGGTGTGGGTGAGCGTCAGGATGGAGTCCAGTTCGAACGACTCAAAGCTCACCTCCTGGCCGTCGACCGTGAGGCGGATCGAGTCGGGTTGGATGGAGGTTTCGATGTTGGCGAGGCGGACGACCACGGACGGGATCGGGGTGGCCCGGATCTCGCCGGCGGCGGGAGCGGAGTCGAGCAGGGTGGCTCGGATCGTGCCGGGAACGCGGGTGACGTAGTTGTCAAAGCGGGCGTCCAGTCTGGACGCGAGATCGATGGCGAAGACGAAGACGCCGGAGCGGCCGGAGGAATGGGTCTCGTCGAGGCCAAACAGGGAATGGACGGGGACGCTGCTGTTGGTGGAGGAGTAGATCCGGCCGAGGAACTTGTTTTCGACCGCGGTGAAGATCATGCGGTACCGGTGGTCCGGGTTCAGTCGGTAGACGGATTCATTGACCACGCGGGCCGCGGCCTCGTTGAGGACCATGTTGATCTGATGGAACCCGGAAAGGATGTTGTAGTTGTAGGTGTAGCCGGTGGTGGTGCCGAGGCCGAGGTCGGAGGCGCGGGCAAAGACGCCAATGGACTGGGTGAGGGAGTTGTCCCAGCCGAAGAGGTCGACCTCCACCTGGACGCGTCGGAAGGTGGCAGCCGGGTAAAGGCTGCCGGTGCGGGCGGGGCCGAGGAGGTCAGGGTTGGGGCTGGCGGGAGCGGTGATGCGGTAGGCGCCGGCCGGGAAGGAGAAGGCTCCGCCCGCGCCAAACGGGGCCAGAGGCGTGTAACGGCTCCAACCGGTGTCGTTTCCGTCGTTGAAGTCGTCGGACTGGGCGAACAGGGCGGGTCTGGAAGCCGCGAGGAGGAGGGATCCGGCGAGGAGGAGGTGAGGGCGGAGGAGACAGGGGATCGCATTCATGAGCGTGTGGACGATCGAGGTTGGGTGGCAGGATGACCGTCCCTCAAAGTGTCCGCAATGGCCGACGGAAGGTGAAATGGTTGGGGGAGATGAACTGGGTACTTGCCCTGAGGCGGAGGGGTGACTAGACCATTGGGGAGCGTCCGGGCGCGGTGAACGCGTGCCGGGCGTTTTGATTCAACTACCGCGCAACATGCCGTACACCACTTGTTCCGTGCCTGCGGGCGAGAAGATTTCGATCGCCTCCGGCAAGCTCCAGGTTCCCGCGAACCCCATCATCCCCTTCATCCGTGGTGACGGCACCGGACCCGACATCTGGGCTGCCAGCCAGCGGGTTTTTGACGCTGCGGTGGAAAAGGCCACGGGCGGCAAGTGCAAGGTCTCCTGGATGGAGGTCTACGCGGGCGAGGAGTCGTTCAAGAAGTTCAACAACTGGCTTCCGGACGACACGGTGGATGCGTTCAAGGAGTTCCTTGTCGGCATCAAGGGACCGTTGACCACTCCGGTGGGCGGCGGCATCCGCTCGTTGAACGTGGCCTTGCGCCAGATGCTGGACCTCTACGTCTGTCTTCGCCCGGTGCAGTACTTCACGGGCGTTCCGAGTCCGGTGAAGCGGCCCGAGAAGGTGGACATGGTGATCTTCCGGGAAAACACCGAGGACATCTACGCGGGCATCGAGTTCGCCGCCGGGACACCGGAGGCGCAGAAGGTGCTGGATTTCATCGCCAAGGAGTTTCCGAAGGACTTCAACAAGATCCGGTTTGGGACCCAGGCCAAGGCCGAGGAGTTCTGGAACCGGGCCGGTGTGCCGGGCATCGATCCGTCCGTGAAGGTCGGCGTCGGCATCAAGCCCGTGAGCTGGTCTGGCACGGTCCGCCTGGTCGAGAGCGCGATCGACTACGCGATCCGCAACGGACGCAAGTCGGTGACCCTGGTCCACAAGGGCAACATCATGAAGTACACCGAGGGCGCGTTCCGCGACTGGGGTTATGCCATCGCGACGGAGCGCTTCGGGAACAAGGTCTACACCTGGGCTCAGTGGGAGAAGACCAAGAAGGAGCAGGGTGAGGACGCCGCAAACGCGGAGCAGAAGGCGGCCTTGGCGGGGGGCGCGGTCCTGATCAAGGATTCGATCGCGGACATCGCTTTGCAGCAGGTGCTCACGCGTCCGGAGGACTTCGATGTCATTGCGACGTTGAACCTCAACGGCGACTACCTTTCCGACGCGCTGGCGGCGCAGGTGGGCGGCATCGGCATCGCGCCGGGCGGCAACATCAACTACATCACGGGCCACGCCATCTTTGAGGCGACGCACGGAACGGCGCCGAAGTACGCGAACAAGGACATGGTGAACCCGGGTTCGGTGATCCTGTCCGGTGAGATGATGTTCCGGCATCTGGGCTGGATCGAGGTCGCAGACCTGATCCTGAAGGGCCTGAACGGAGCCATCGGCAGCAAGCGGGTGACGTACGATTTCGCCCGGTTGATGGACGGGGCCAACCAGATCAAGTGCTCCGAGTTCGGCGAGAACATCGTGTCGCACATGTAATCCGGCAGGTCTCCCGGAAGGGGGCAGCGGATTGAGGGCGTCGGCCGTGAGGCCGGCGCCCTTGTCTTTTCTGGGCGAGGAACGGCGGCCTGTTGGGCGGTGAGGAATTACAATGGGATGTCGCATATGCGACATCCGGATGCGAATGGGAGGGGTAGACGTGGGGTGGGATCTACTAAAAAGACTTGATAGTAGTTATAAAAAAGAGTTGGTTAGCAGGGTCAAGGCGACGCCGCTGAGCCCTCGGGAGAACTGGGGGTGCGGCTTACCAACCATCACCTCGAGTTTCCTCCCAATAACCATGAACAAATCACTACTCGGACTTGCCCTGTGTGTGGCGGGGGCTGCACGAGCCCAGTTATTCCATCTGGGGATCGACATCTCGGATCCGGCCAACGTGGTCTTCTCGGCCACGTCGTTGCCCTCGACTCAGGATGACTTTGGAAAGCGGGCCTTCGATGGCATCACCCTTGGCCTGTTCTTCAACCCGGCCTTGCCGACGCAAGTCGGTGGAGTCTTCGCCGGGAACCTGCGCGCCTGGAGCATGCCAATCGTTTACGACACGTGGGCGTCGGATGACGTAACGCCCGGTCTGGTGACGGACCTGAGCATTTATACGACGGGACCGGGATTCAACTTCCCTGAAACGTTCGACACCCACTTCCAGGCGTTGGCCGGTTCGGCATCGATCGATCTTTCGGCGTACTTGGCCAACTTCCAACCGGAGGGCACCTCGGGGCCGATCTTCGCCGGTTCGTCCGGCAACCTTGGCAGCCCGATTGGTACCTGGCAGATCACGGCCGTGCCTGAGCTTCCGGTGGCGGCGCACCTTGCCCTCTACGGAGTGGGTTTCGTTGGGTTGGCCGTCTACCGCCGCAGCCGCAAGGCCTGAATCCGGCGTTCGGATGGCTCAGGAAAGGGGTGTTGGCTGAGCCGGCGCCCCTTTCTCTTTGTCGTGATCGCGAAGGCGGGCTTGGCCGATTGGGGCCCATCGGCGCATGCTGGGTTCATGACAGCCCGAAAGTGTTGGATGGCCGTGTGCCTGACTTCCCTGCTGGTGGCCTCGGGTACGGGAATGGGTGGCGAAGCCTCGGGCACCCTGGATTTCTATTGGATCGATTCGATGGGGGGTGGTTCGACGCTGGTCGTGACCCCTGCGGGTGAGTCGGTCCTCTTTGATTCCGGGAATCCGGGCGGGCGTGATTCGGGACGGATCCTGAGGGTTGCGCGGGAGGTAGCCGGCCTGAAGCGCATTGATCATCTGGTCACGACCCACCTGCACTCGGATCATTTCGGAGGAGCGCCAGAAATCGCAGCGGAGATGCCGATTGGGATGGTGCACGACAACGGGATTCCGGATCGGGACCCGGATGGAAGGAACGATGCGACGTGGCCGCAGCGGATCCGGGGTTATCGGGAGATGAAGGTCGGGGGGCGTCACGTGGTGGAGGCGGGTGGCGCGATCGAACTCAGGCCCGGTCGGGACGGAGTGGCGAAGGTGACGATGCGTTTTGTGGCGGCCCGGCAGAAGATGGCGATGGGTAAGGCCGGGGGGCTCGATGTCTCGGATTGTGCGGATCCGAATCCGAAGCCGGTGGATACCTCCGACAATGCGAACTCGATCGTGACGATGATCGGGATGGGTGGGTTCCGGTTTTTCCATGGCGGGGACCTGACGTGGAATACCGAGGCGGCGTTGACGTGCCCGGTCGATCAGGTGGGGGCCGTGGACGTTTATCAGGTCAACCACCATGGGTTGGACGTCAGCAGCAATCCCCGATTGTTGAAGGTGCTGGCGCCGACGGTGGCGGTCTTCAACAACGGCCCGACGAAGGGTTGTCATCCGACGGTGGTGGAAGCACTCCGTGGTCTGGCAAGCCGACCGGTGATCTATCAGGTCCATCGAAACCAGGCGGCGGCGGACGCGAACACGGCGGCGGTGCAGATTGCGAACGAGACCTCGGCAGGCGGGAATTACGTGATGCTGACGGTCGGGGCGGATGGGAAGGGATACGAGGTGAAGGTGCCGTCGACGGGACACACGCGACGATTCGAGTCGAGGCGGCGGCCTTGAGCTTGGGCCAATTCGCGCCAGGCCCGCGAGGGGCATTGACCGGAGGCGATCACCAGAGGTTAGCTAGCCAATAGTTGGGGGGGATATGGCAGGAACATTCAGGGAATCGGCGGAGAAGCGGTTGGGGTGGGACAAGGAGGAGTTCGAGTCGCGAGCGTTCCGCTCCTGCCTGAACTCGTTTCCGCGACTGCTGGTGTGGTTGTTGTGGCCATGGCGGTCCCGGTTGTTCGCCGAGGACATCGCGGCCATGTCCCAGGTCGCAGAGCTGACGAGCTACAACGACGTGTTTCGGTTTGCGCAGGGCTTGGCTGATGCACGGCGCGACCGGAAATTCTTCCGGGATGCACTGGGGATCCGGCCACGCGGGCGTCGATTGTTGTCGCTGGCCCGGGATGTCCTTCCCGGGCGCAGATCGCAAGAGGTCCAGGTGGAGACAGCCTACCACCCGGGGGCGACGTGGAGGAAGTTGGCGGATGTGGAGCCTCGCGAGGCTCCCGTGCAAAAGCCGGCGGTGCCCATCGCGGGTCCGGTGCCCGCCCCGATACCGGACGACCTGGGAGCCCCGTCGAGTGCCCAGGTGGAGAGTCCTGCACTGGGGGTGCATGCGGCAATTGCGGCGCGCCGCAAGGCGTCGGGTAACTGAGCAGCGAAACAAAACGGCCCCCGATACCGCAGGGCGGCAAAGGGGGCCTGAAAGACTCAACGTCGGCGGAGCTTCCGCAACGTCCGGGGGATCAATCGGGCTTGTGGACCGAGTGGCAGGCCTTGCAGTTCACGGCGGCCTTCCACGCGTCGAGTGCGCCGGGTTGATTGGCGGCGAGCGACTTGGCGGCGGCATGGAGGGCGGTGGACTTCTCGGCCCAGCTCTTGAGGTCCCCCTTGGAAGGCGTGTTGAGGGTCAGTTGGTAGGTGAAATCCACCATCGAAGTCAGTTCGGCGGCGCTGGCTTCTCCCTTGGACACCTTGGCGGAGAGGGATTCCTTGCCCTTGAAGCCGGCCTCCATGATGTGCTCGATGGACTGGGAGGGCTTCGGCTTGGTGGCGCAGCCCGCGGTGAGGGCCGCGGTGGCGAGGGAAAGGGCGAGGAACTTGAAATGACGTTGCATGGCTCGTCTCGTGTCTGACGGGTAGGTACCTGAAGTTAGCCCCGGATCCGCCATTGCGGTGGGGCGCGGGAAGGAAACCGGAACCGGTGAGGATGGCCAAGAGATTCCTGATGGGGGGATTCCGCCTGCATCGGGACGTCGGCAGCTAGCGCGTCGGCCAGGTGATTTGGTCGTCGCGCCACGGGGCAGGTCTGGCTAGCGTCTTGAAATGGCCAAGATCGTACTCGTCGACGATGAACTGACCATGGTCCAGATGATCTCGGAGGTGCTGCGTGGGGAGGGACATGAAGTTTTCCCGTTCACGAGTCCCGCTGGCGTGGCTGAGGCGCTGGTGGAGCGGCATCCGGACCTGGTGATCACGGACCTGTATCTGGACAAGACCAGGCCACATGGCATGGAGATCATCCGCAAGGCGCGGGCTTTGAGTCCGCCTGCGGTGGTGATCATGATCACGGGTTTCGGGACGGTGGAGAGCGCGGTGGAGGCGATGCGCCTCGGGGCGTACGATTACCTGGAGAAGCCCTTCAAGCTGGATGAGCTGAAGCTGTGCGTCCAACGGGCGCTGAACTTCAAGCAGACGATCCAGGAGAACACGCAACTCCGGCGCGAGCTTCGGCAGAAGTACGGATTCAGCCAGATCATCGGGGCGAGCAGCCAGATCCAGGAAATCTTCCGGATGATCGAGCGGGTGGCGGACACGGATGCGACGGTCCTGATCCTGGGCGAGAGCGGAACGGGCAAGGAATTGGTGGCGCGGGCGCTGCACTACAATTCGAGGCGGAATGCCGGGCCATTCGTGCCGATCAATTGTTCTGCCTTGCCGGAGAACCTTCTGGAGTCCGAGTTGTTTGGGCATCGCAAGGGGGCCTTTACGGGAGCCGTGGCGGACAAGAACGGTCTGTTCCATGACGCGGATGGGGGGACGATCTTCCTGGATGAGATCGGGACGATGCCTTCGCAGTTGCAGAGTCGGTTGTTGCGGGTGTTGCAGGAGAAGGAGGTTCGAAGAGTGGGCGACAACGCGCCGGTGCACGTGAACGTGCGGGTGCTGGCGGCAACGAACGAGAATCTGGAGCGGTTGGTGCGGGACGGAAAATTCCGGGAGGACCTGTATTACCGGTTGAACGTGGTGCAGATCGGGATGCCGGCACTGAGGGATCGGAAGGACGACATTCCGATGCTGGTGGCTCATTTCCTCAGGGACAAGGTCCACTCCCGATCCGGGCAGTCATGCCGGATCACGCGTCGGGCGATGGAGGCGATGTGTGCGCATTCGTGGCCGGGCAACGTGCGGGAGTTGGAGAATGCGGTGGAGCGGGCCTGTGTGTTGTCGGATCTCCCCTTGTTGCGGGCGCGGGATCTTCCGCCGGTTGTGCAGCGTCTGGCGTCCGGGGACGAGGCTGGGGAGGAGCAGGAAGCGGTGACGTTGGTGGAGCCGGTGGGGCCGGAGTCCGGTCCGGGGAGTCGGTCAGCGAGGGAATCCGCGAGTGGTCCTGCGGGAAGTGGAGTTGGGGGTGGCTCGGGGGCGCTGGTCGGGATGCCATCGGCGATCGTGAGCCTGCGGCGGTTCATCCGGGATCAGGAGCAGGCCTACCTGCAGCATGTGCTGAACCTGGCGAACCAGAACAAGGAAGAGGCGGCCCGGTTGTTGGACATCAGCCTGGCGACGTTGTACCGGAAGTTGGCGGACGAGGAGTGACGGGGTTTCCCCGCGCGGGAAAACCCTGCCTTCGTGCTGGAAAAAATCTGAAACCGCAGCATTTTCCCGCCTCTGCATGAGCGAGGGGCGAAAAACACCATGAGCGGTCCGGATGAAAAACCAGCGGTTGGCCGCCGAGGCTTCATCAAGGAGGCGGCGGCGGGAGTGGTGGGCGGATGTTGCCTGCTGGTGCCAGCGGCGGCTGGACTGGTGGCGTGGTTGGATCCGCTGTCCCGGTCTGCGGGCGGTGGGGCGATGGTGAAGGTAGGGCGCCTGGATGGACTTCCGGCGGACGGGACGCCGCAGCGGGTATCCGTGGTGATGGGGCGTCAGGACGCATGGACCCGGGAGGGAGCGGTTCCGGTCGGAGCGATCTATCTGCGTCGGACGGGCGACCGTGTGGTCCAGGCTTTGCATTCGGTGTGTCCGCATGCGGGTTGTTTCGTGGATTACCAGACGGCGCGAGGGCAGTTCTTCTGTCCGTGCCATGACAGCAGCTTTGCGGTGGACGGCAGCATCAATGACCCGCATTCGCCGAGTCCGCGGGGGATGGATACCCTGGAAGTGGAGTTGCGTGGGGACGAGGTCTGGGTGCGGTTCCAGAATTTCCGGACGGGGATCGAGGGGAAGGTGCCGGTAGCATGAAGAAGTTGATTTCCTGGCTGGACGACCGGACGGGGATGAATGGGCTTCTGCATGAAGTCCTTTTCGAGCGGATTCCGGGCGGGGCGCGGTGGCGGTACGTGTGGGGGAGCACGTTGAGCTTCTGCTTCGTGGTACAGATCCTGACGGGATTGGTGCTTTGGATGGCGTACAGCCCGAGTTCGGCCACGGCCTGGGAGAGCGTCTACTACATCCAGAACGAGATGACGGGCGGATGGTTGTTGCGGGGGTTGCACCATTACACCGCGCAGGCGATGCATGTGCTGCTGGTGCTGCACCTTTTGCAGGTGGTGGTGGACGGGGCCTACAAGGCGCCCCGGGAGGTGAACTACTGGTTCGGGTTGGTCCTGCTGTTCCTGACGTTGGGCCTTGGCCTGACGGGCTACCTGTTGCCGTGGGACCAGAAGGGGTATGGGGCGACCAAGGTGGCGACCAGCCTGGCGGGGATCGTGCCGGTGGTTGGGCCTTCGATCCAGAAACTGATCGTGGGTGGATCGGACTACGGGCACCACACATTGACGCGGTTTTTCGCGCTGCACGCCGGGGTGCTGCCCGGCCTCATGATCGCGGCGATCGTGGCGCACGTGGCGCTGTTCCGGAAGCACGGGATCACGGCGAAGCAGCCGTATCGGAAGCCGGATGCGAACTTCTGGCCGGATCAGGTGCTGATGGACGGCGTGGCCTGCCTGGCGGTGACGGGTGCGGTGCTGTACTTCACGGTGAAGCACCATGGTGCGGAACTGTACGCGCCTGCGGACGCGACCCAACCCTTCAACGCGGCGCGGCCGGAGTGGTATTTCCTGTTCCTCTTCGAATTCCTGAAGCTGCACGTCCTGACGGACCTGTTTGGGCATCATGGAGAGTTCGTGGGGGCGATCCTCGTTCCCGGGGTGGTCTGCGGGGTGCTTGCGGTCATGCCGTTCCTCGCGAAGTGGCGGTTGGGCCACCGGTTCAACCTGGGGTTCCTCGCGGTCCTCTTGGTTTCGGCGACCCTGCTGACGGTGCGGTCGATCCGGAGCGATGCCGACAATCCGGGATTCCAGGCGGCCATGGCGCAGGCTCAGGCCCAGTCCGAGCGTATCGGGGCCTTGATCCGGGCCAACGGCGGGATTCCGCCGGGTGGAGCGGGGACCTTGCTGCGGGACGATCCGGCGACGGCGGGGCCGCGGTTGTTTGCGCAGCATTGCGCCGGGTGCCATCGGTACGACGGACACGACGGTCTGGGGATGGTCTCCAAGGATCTGCCGAGTGCGCCGGATCTGAAGGGGTTTGGTTCCCGGGAATGGCTGGCTGGTTTTCTGGAGGCGGGGCAGATCACGAACCACGCGTACTACGGCGGGACTCGGTTCCGGGAGGGTAAGATGGTCAAATACGTCACGACCAAGCTTCCGAAGTTGCATGCGGGGAAACCCTCCGCACTCGAAGCGATGGTGGCGGCGGTGAGTGCCGAGGCTGGATTGCCGGGACAGCGTGAGAAGGAGGCGAAGGACGGCGCATGGATCGAGCAGGGGCGGACGCACGTCCGGGAAACCTTCGCCTGTACGGACTGTCACGCGTTCCGGAAGCCGGATGAGGAGGCGTCGGCGCCCGAGTTGACCGGTTGGGGTTCGCGGGAATGGATTCTGGCGATCACCACGGATCCGGGGCACGCCCGTTTCTACGGAAAGCGGAACGACCGGATGCCGGCCTTTGGCAAGGAGGGGCGTTTGACCCCGAAGGAAAGCGGGTTGATCACGGATTGGATCCGGGGAGACGTGGCGCCGGATCGGGTGGCTGCGTCCGTCAAGTGACGGCAAACCCTCGGGCCACCTGCTGGATCACGGAATCCGCCGTGACGGATTCCATGATCCGGGTGAGTTCGATGGGAGAGCCTGCGATGGGGCGGCCGTCATATCGGTAGAAGTCGAGGAAGCGCCCAGCGACGGCCGGGTTGGGGATGCGGGTCCAGTCGGGACGGAGCGGTTCGACGGGGGGATTGAGCGTTGGGGTTTCGATCACGCACTGATGAGGCACGCGCACGGCGGCGGCGATGTGCATGAAGGCGGTATCGACCGAGAGGAAGGATCGGGCGCGGGCGACAAGCGCTGCGGCATGGCGGAGGCTCGGAGTATCGGCGACTCGGAAGGTGGAAGGGGGGAGGGTTGACTGGAGTTGGTGGTGGACGTCGGCTTCGCCGGGGCCTCCGAAGGCGACGATCGGGACCTTGGGATGCAACTCGGCGAACCGTCGGCAGAACTGGATCCAGCAGTGGGCTGGCCAGCGTCGGAGCGACAGGTTCTTGGTGCCACCGGAGCCGACGTGGACGCCGAGCCAAGGGGTTCCGGTGATTCCGTGTTCCTGTTCCCAGAGGGAAGCCCACTGCCTCTCGGAGTCCGAGAGGGTGACTTCGAGTTGGGCTTCGCGCAGTTGGCGCTGGAGGCCGAGCAGCGAGAGCAGTCGCAGGTTGTTCTCGGCTCCGGAGACGGCGTAGTCCTGAGGGATCGAGTCGGTGACGAGCCAGCGATCGAACCAGGACTGGTTCTCGTACTGATGGGAGAGTCGTCGCTGGGCGTTGATGATCCGGGTGACGATCCGGTACTCGCGTCGGCCCTGGGGATGGAGGGTGAGGGACAGGTCGTAGCGTTGGGCGCGGAGGCGGAGGAGGAAGGCGAGGGAACGGTGGCGGGGGCCCTGGATCAGGTTGAACTGATGGACGGTGTTGATCCGTGGGTTGCCTTCGAGGAGTTGGGCGCTGCCGGGCCAAAGGACGGCGACGTCGATGCGTGCAGACGGAAACTGGAGTCGGAGTTCGTGGAGGACCGGGGTGGCCTGGAGGGTGTCGCCGATGCCGGCGAGGCTGATGACGAGGATCCGTTGTGGATGGAATGGACGGGGCATGGCTAGTGCCGTCTCCAGTAACCGGCGCCGCCGGCGGCACCGGCACGGCCGATGGGGATGATGCGAACCTCCTCGGGGGCGGGCAGGTTCGGGGAAGCGTAGAAGGTCAGGTCGCGTCGGCCTGGCGGCAGGACGTCGAAAGACCACACGAAGCCACGCCGGACCTGAAGGGCGAACTGGCGGACGGGTTCCTGGCTGCGGACGTCCCATGAGGCTCGGTAGGCTGAGCGTCCCTTCGGGGTGATCTCGAAGTCGGTGAGGGCTGGGGCATTGGTCCAGCGCCAGGGGGTGGCGGGAGGGAGCGCCGGCGATCGGAGGACGGTGGATCGCAGGAGTTCCGTGACGCCGCCCTTGTTGGCCCGGAGGCTGCCGGCGTTCCACAGCATCAGACCGTTGGCTCCGCCGGGTTGGCGGACGAGTCGGACCTGCGAGGCGATCTCCTGGGCATTGCGGTCCGTGCCGACGCGGGCGGAGGCGATGCCGGCGTAGAGGTGGCGGTTGCGGGAGTTCTGGGAAGCCCACCAGGAAAGGAGGACAGGGAAGCTCTGTTCCCGTTGGTCGATGTTCCAGTAGAGTTGCGGGGTCAGGTAGTCGACCCAGCCTTCGGTGAACCATTTCCGGGCGTCGGCGGAGAGCGTCTCATAGGCATCGAGTCCGCGGATCCCCTGGGGAACGTTCGGACGCCAGATGCCGAACGGGCTGACGCCGAACTGAACCCAGGGTTTCTGGGCGTGGACGACATCGGCTGCTGACTGGACGAATTCGTCGACGTTGGCGCGGCGCCAGTCCGACAGGGACCGGCCTTGGGCGTGCCGACGGAAGCTGCGGTCGTCGGGGAAGGGGACCTCGTTACCGGAAGCGTCCTTGACTGGATACGGGTAGAAGTAGTCGTCCATGTGGAGCGCATCGATGTCGTAGCGCTTCACGAGGTCGGCGATGACGCGGAGGCCGTGTTCGCGGACGGCGGGTTCGCCGGGGTCGAGCCAGACCTGGGTGCCGTAGGAATGGGCGAGTTCGGGGCGGCGTGCGGCGAAATTGGACGGGGCGATGGGGGAGCGGGAGGTGTCGGCCTTGGCTCGGAACGGATTGATCCAGGCGTGGAGTTCCAGTCCGCGTTCGTGGGCCTCGCGGGTGGCGAAGTCGAGCGGGTCCCAGCGCGGAGTCGGGGCGATACCCTCGCGGCCGGACAGGTATTCGGACCAGGGTTCGAGGCTGGATTCGTAGAGGGCATCGCCCTGGGGCCGGACCTGGAGGACAACGGCGTTGAGGCCCGTATTGCGTGCCAGGTCGAGGAGGAGGCGGAGTTCCTGCTGTTGGCGGGCGACCGGTAGTCCGGGCTTGGAGGGCCAGTCGATGTTGCCCTTGGTGGCGATCCAGAGGGCACGGAGTTCCCTGGGAAGTTCAGGCGGTGGCGGCGGGGTTCTGGACGCGACGGGGGCTGCGAGACCGGACCAGGTCGCGAGCATCAGGACGGGCAGCCATCGAAAGGGGGACATGCGAGCAGGGGGACGTTGGCGGAGGGGGGCGGGAATTCAAATTGAGATTTCGGATTCTTGAAATCGTGTCGCGTGGCATGATCCGGTCCATGCCGAGTTTCGATATCGTTTCGAAGGTCAATTCGATGGAAGTCGAGAACGCCGTGAATCAGGCGCAGAAGGAATTGCAGACCCGGTTCGATTTCAAGGGGAGCAATGCGGAGATCGTGCTGGAGAAGTTCGAGGTGAAGTTGCGCGCGCCGGACGCCTTCAAGATGAAGGCGCTGGTGGAGATGGTGGTGTCCAAGCTGGCGAAGCGGGGCATCAGCATGAAGAGCGTGGACCAGGGCGAGGCGGAGATGTCGCCGTTGGGTCACGCCCGTCAGGTGATCAAGATCAAGCAGGGGATCGAGGGAGCGCAGGCCAAGGAGATCGCTGGGTTCGTCCGGGGCCTGAACCTCAAGGTCACCGCGGCCATCCAGGGCGATGAACTCCGGGTCACCGGGAAGAACCGGGACGACCTGCAGGCGGTGATCGCCGCGATCCAGGGCCATGAGTTTCCGGTGGCGTTGGGGTTTGTGAATTTCCGGGATTGAGGGGGCTATCTGACCGATCGGACGGATCCGGCTGATCGGACTGATCTGGGGCACGAAAAAGCCGGGCTGGCGGGGGAACCGCGGGCCCGGCGTGAGAGGGAGTGCGTGTTTACGGCCGGTTGAGGCGGTAGAACTGCGTGGCGGCGGAGGCTGGGACCACGAGGATGGCGTTGGCGCCTTCGGTGGTGACGGCTGGGCCGGCTGTCCAGCCGCTGGTGGGTGAGGAGGACGCCTGGAGGACAAAGCCGCTGGTGAGGGCCGAAGCCGGGAACGTGAACCGCGCGGAGCCATCCGGGCTGAGGGAAGCGGCGAGCGAATAGTCGACGAGGACGACCGGGGTCAGCACGTCGGAGTAGGCCGTGCCGATCTTGATGGCATCGACATCGAGCGAGCCGAATCCGGTGTCCTGCCGGAGGGCGAATGAGACCATGTCATTCGGGAAGGGCGAGTCCGTTCCGGTGACGCTGGGAGAGGTTTCGTTGGAGGGGTTGACCCAAAGGGTGGAGATGCCGGTCGAGACGTTGTAGCGCACGAGGATCGTGACCGGTTCACCGGTGGTGAGGACGGTCGGATGCCAGACCGAGGCGGTCGCCGAGTTGTTGGCCAGGCCGATCTGGAACTGGCCGGCCGGAAGGTCGCGTCGGCCGGCGAAGATCCGGCCACGGAACGAGCCGCCAGCAGTGCCGAGGTAGTGGGCGAAGTAGGAGCCGTTGGCCGAGGTTGGGGCGGAGACGAAATTCACGTCGACACGGGCGTAGAGGATGACGCCATCGGCGATGCGGACGGTGGGCGAGTTGTAGGTGATGTTGATGTCCTCGCGGTTGGTGGTGATCAACTGGGCCTTGCCGCCGTTCACGGTGACCGGGCCGTCGTTGGTCCCGCTGTGCGGGATCCAGAGGCCGGTCAGGTTGAGGAGCGTGCCGTCCGGGTAATCGAAAGGTTCGTTGAGGATCACGCCGAGGGTCTTGGCAACGGTGACGTTGAAGCTGTTGGTGATGCTGTTGAACCCGTCGGTAACCACGACCTCGACGCGGGAGGCGCCGGTGGCGGAGTCGCTCGGGGTGACGCGGATCGTGCGGGTGTTTCCGGAACCGGCGACGGCGACGGCGGTGAGAAGCTCGGTGTTCGAGGCGGTGGCGGTGACCGTGAGGGCGTCATTTTCCGTATCCTTGACCTGGACGACGAGGTTCGTGGGGTTGCCCGGCAGGGTGACGAGATCCGCGAGGCCCGAGAGGGAAGGTTCTCCGACGATCAGGTCGAAGGATCGGCTTGAGGAATTGCCGTCGGTGTCGCGGACGGTGAGGGCAATGCGGGCGATACCCTGTTGGCCGACAGCAGGCCGGACGGTGACCGTTCGGTCGGAGCCGGAACCGCCGAAGGCGATGTTGGCGGAGGGAACGAGGGTTTCGTTCCCGGAAACACCGGTGAGGACAAGGTCACCGACCGGGGTCTCGCCGTCGGCGACGGTGAGGGTGAGGGCGGGAGTAGCGACGCCGGCGGCGGTGCGCTGGGTTGGGAGGGTGGAAAGGACAGGCGGGTTCAGGGCCGCATTGCCACCTTCGGCGACGTCGGCGAAGCGGGTTCCGACGAGAAGGTTGTCGAGGCGGATGTTCCCGATGCCGGTGGCCTGACGGAGGCCAATCTGGCTGATGCCGACACCGAACCCGGCTGTGTCGGTGGAGACCGCTCGGTCGGAGGTCGTAGTCTCGGTCGCGGGATTGATCCAGAGGGTCGCGTTGGTGGCCCCGAAATCGAGGCGGAGGACGACCTTGTAGGCGGCGTTGAGGTCGAGGTCCTTCTCGATGGGGACGGTGGCGGTGGTGCCGAAGGATATTGCTAGACGGTACTTGTCGGCGGCTGCACCCGTAGTGCGGGCGAACACGCGGCCGAGGAAGGTTGAGGCGGCGCCGGTGCCGGTGTCCTTGAAGTGAAAGAAGTATGCGCCGCCCGAGCTCGGGAGTCCGGTCAGGGTCAGGTCAAACGAGGCGAACAGTTGGCCGGTGCTGATGCCGGTGGGAGAGAACGTGCGGTTGATGTCCTCGGCTTCTGCGCCCGTGATGAACGCGGCACCGGACTCGATGCTGGACTGTTCGGCGACGCCGCTGTGGTTGATCCAGAGGCCGGGGGCGACGGATGTGGTCGCGCCGTCCGCGTAGTCGAAGGGTTCGTTGAGGAACCGTTCGGCGTGGGTGACGAAGGGTGCCAGCGCTGTGAGGAGCAGGCCGAGGAACCGGGGTTTGAGCATCATTGGCATTTTCAGTGAGGCCGCCACGGTGAGGCGGCGGTTTCGTTTCAGTTGGGAAAAGAAAGAAGGGGACGGTCGAGGGAGATCAGTTTGGGGTTTCGGCGGCCGGATACCAGTACACGACCCGTTCGCGGGCCCATTCGGCGGTGGCGTTGTTGGATTCGTCGGCGGAGCGGATGAAGTCGTTGGTGCGGTAGGCGCGAGCGGAGCCGTCGACGAGGGCGAAGTTGCCGCGGCCGGTGTGGCGCCCGACGGCGTACTGGCCGGTGACGTTGGACTGGGTGCGGTTGGCGGAGGCCGAGTTGCCGTCGACTTCGGCGAGGAAGATGGTGTCCGACGGCCTTTGGACGTTGGAGAGCTTGGTGTTGGGTCCGCCGTTCCGACCCGAGCGGTTGACGCAGAGTCGGCCGTTCATGCCGAACATGAAAAAGACTCGGCCGTTGAGGTTGGGCGGAATGGTGGGTTTGGCGGCTGACGGGCAGGAAAACAGGGTTCGGTTGCCGGGGAGCGGGATGTTTGTCCGGCTGTAGAGATCGAGCATCGACTGGAGACGGATCGACGGGGGGACGGAGTTGTACCAGGCCTCCTTGTTCTCCTCCTCGTTGATGCGGAGGGTGACGTTGCCTTCCTCCGGGACCGTGTCCTGGTAGTCCTGGGCGTACATCGTCATGGCCAGGGACCACTGCTTCAGGTTGTTCAGACAGGTGATCGAGAGGGCCTTGGACTTGGCGCGGGATAAGGCCGGGAGGAGCATGCCTGCGAGGATTGCGATGATGGCGATGACCACCAGCAACTCGATCAAGGTGAAGGCGGACGACAGGTGGCGGGGCCGGGTTCTCAGGACATCCATGGAGGCGAGGGGGCCGGGGTGAGGTGGGTGGCCCCGGAACAGGGTGGCAAGCTATCTTGCAGAACCTGCTGCGCAAGCCCGGGAACCGAGTGGGAGTTCGTCTTGGGGGTGGAAGATGCGGTGCCCTGAACTGCGGATTGCAGTCGGGTCCGGTTAGGGGCTTCATCCGCAAGGAATGAGACCGGCACGGCATTTTGCATCGGACAATTACGCGGGGATGACCCCGGAGGCTTGGGCGGCGTTGGCGGAAGCCAACAGCGGTCACGAGCCGGCTTACGGCAACGATCGCTGGACGCAGAAGGCGGCGGACATGATCCGCGAGGTCTTTGAGACGCCGTGTGATGTGTTCTTCGTGTTCAACGGGACGGCGGCGAACTCGTTGGCGCTGGCGCATTCGACGCAGAGCTACCATTCCGTGCTGTGCCACGAGGTGGCGCACGTGGAGAAGGACGAGTGCGGGGCACCGGAGTTCTTTGGGAATGGTTCCAAGCTGCTCCTGCTGCCGGGCGAGAACGGCAAGTTGAATCCGGCGGGCATCGAAGAGGCGGTGTTGCGCCGCACGGACATCCACTACCCGAAGCCCAAGGTGGTGACGGTGACGCAGTCGACGGAGGTTGGGACGCTGTACACGCCGGGCGAGTTGCGGGCGATCGGGGCGATGGCGAAGAAGCATCACCTGCGGGTGCACATGGACGGGGCGCGCTTTGCGAATGCGGTGGCGGCGTTGGGTTGCGCTCCGAGGGAGATCACGTGGCAGGCGGGCGTGGACGTGCTGTGCTTTGGCGGGACGAAGAATGGCATCCAGGTCGGCGAGGCGGTGGTCTTCTTCAATCGGGAGTTGGCGCGTGAGTTCGACTATCGCGCCAAGCAGGGCGGCCAGCTCTGTTCCAAGATGCGGTTTGTGTCGGCCCCCTGGGTCGGGATGCTGGCGGACAACGTCTGGCTTCGGTACGCGTCGCAGGCCAACCGGATGGCCAAGCTGATGCACGAACTCGTTTCAGCGATTCCCGGCGTCAAGATCCTGTTCCCGGTCGAGGCCAACGCCGTGTTCGTTGACCTGCCCAAACCGGCGATCGAGGCCATGTGGGCGAAGGGTTGGATGTTCTACAACTTCATCGGAGAAGGCGGATGCCGGTTGATGTGTTCATGGGACACGACCGAGGAGGACGTGCGCGCCTTCGCGGCGGATCTGGCGGCTACGGTTCGATGACCTCGATTTCCCGGTCGGATTCCGGCACGGGAACAATCTGGTCGCGGCCGTTGGGCCAGCGGATCTGAAGGCCCTCGACGCGGAGGGCCTTGCCGAGTCCGAGGGTGACGGGGAGTTCGCTTTGGGAGAGGTAGCTCCGGGTGGGCATGACCTGCCGTGCGAGCAGGCGACCATCGACGCGTGCGCGGATCCACGCGCCGATGGCGCCGGTGTTGCGATGGCGGCCGACGAGTCGGAGTCGAAGCCAATGGTGGCCGAGGGCTTGGTCGTTCCGGAAGAGTCGGGGCGGACCGTTGACCTGGGCGATGACGACGTCGAGATCGCCGTCGCGGTCGAAGTCGGCAAAGGCGCTGCCACGGCCAACGAGGGGTTGGAAGAGGTCGGGGCCGGATTCGGCGGGAGAAACGGGTTGGAAGGCGGGGCCGCCGCCGGCGTTCCAGAAGAGTTGGGCGGGTTGGCGGTAACGGACATCCGACTGGAGTTTCTCGATCTCCTCCTCGATGTGTCCGTTGGCGGTGAGCACGTCGAGGCGGCCATCGAGGTCGTAGTCGAAGAAGAAGAGACCGAACTTGAGGAGGAGGCGGCTGGCGGGGCCGATGCCCTCGGTGAGGGCTTCATCGGCGAAGAGGAGTTGGTCCTGGCCGGGTTGCGAGACGTACAGGGCGTTCATCTCGTTGGCGAAGTTCCCGATGGCGATGCCGAGGGCGTCGTCTTCGCGGAAGCGGGCAGCATCGATGCCCATGGCGCCGCGGGGATGGCCGTAGGCATCGAAGGCGATGCCGGACTGGACACCCACCTCCGTGAAGGTGGCGTCGTGGCGGTTGGTGAAGACGAAGTTCTGGACCGTATCGTTGGCGAGGACGAGGTCCATCCAACCGTCGTTGTTGATGTCGATGGGGGCGACGGCGAGGGTCTTGGCCATCGGGGCACCCGAGGCGGCGTTTCGGATCTGGAGGCCGGAGGTGGCGGAGATGTCGATGAAGCGGGGGTTGCCGCCGGGTGGGGTGTCGTTGCGGTAAAGGAAGGGGAGTGACCCGGGGAAGTTCCAAGGCTGGCCGTAGGCGCGGGAACCTCCGGCGAGCGTTGAATTCATCCGCTGGTCGAGTTCGGGGGACCATTCGATGTAGTTGCCGACGAAGAGATCGAGGTCGCCGTCCTGATCGAGGTCGAACCAGGCGGCGGCGGTGCTCCACTGGTTTCCGCCGCCGACGCCGGCCGCAGTGGTGACGTCCTGGAACTGGCCATTCCCAAGGTTTCGGAAAAGGTGGTTTGTGCCAACGCAGGTCAGGAAGAGATCAATGCGGCCGTCGGCGTCGAAGTCAGCGGCGGCTCCGCCCATGCCGTAGAGCGGGACGTCGAGCCCGGAACCAGTCGTGACGTCGGTGAAGCGGAGCGGGCCGCCGCGGGGAGAGTCGTTGCGGTAAAGGGCGTGAGTGGCGCGGGCCGTTGCCGGGTCCCAGGACGTTCCGCTGGTGAAGAAGAGGTCGGTGTCGAGGTCGCCGTCGAAGTCGAAGGCGAGGACGCCTCCGCCCATGGTCTCCGGCAGGAGCTTTTGGCCGGTGGCCCCGTTGGAGTGGAGGAAGCGGATCCCGGCAGCCTCGGTGACGTCGGTGAACGGGACGCGTGGAGGTGGTTGGCGGATGACGGTGGCGTCGGGAGCCTGGAGCGGAGTCACGCGTCCTGCGGACGAGCGGGAGGGACGTGCGAACCACCAGATGACACCGGAGGCCACGAGGCCGATCAGCACCAGCGCCATGAGGGATCGCCGGAGGGCCTGGGCGATCACCTCGTCGTCAGGGCCCGGGCCATTGGCCGGTGCTGGATGCGGCAGGCCGTTCACGGATCAGGGCTTTTCCGCGGCGGGGACTTCCTTGAGGTCGTTGAAGTTTCCGGATTCGCAGCAGTGGACGAAGGTCTCGGTGACCGTCTTGAGCTGCTCCCAGCGGCCGCGGATCTTCTTGGCCTCGGCGGGCGTGATCGAATTGTCGGCGGCGGCGGATGCCACGACGGCGAGGAGGTCGGCGAACTCCTGAACGATCTGATTGGTGGCCGGGATGAGGTAGTCGGGGTGGCTGTGGGTGGTCTTCGGGTTGCGGATGAAGAAGCCGCCCGAGCGTTCGCAGATCCAGTGGATCAGTCGAAGGTCCCGCGTGCTCTGGAACAATTGATCCACCCGGTCGAGTGGATTGTAGGACTGCGACAGTGCCTCCGGATCGGGCGTTTCCGCCCATTTGTAGATCAGGGAGAGCGACAGGTTGAGGTCAGAGGAGATTTGCTTGGCCGAGGTCGACTTGAGCACCTCCCTCAGGACTTCGTGGGATCGCATGGCGAGGATTTAGCATCGCTTGGATCCGAATGGAAGGGCGGCGGAGTGAGGGGAGTTTCAAGTTTTCAGGTTCAAGTCTCAAGCGGCCCCGAAAGCGGCGGGGCGAGACTCCGTCGAGCCGTTGCTGAAGCCGCAAGTTTTCAGATTCAAGTTTCAAGCACTGGCCTTGAAACTTGAAACTTGGGACTCCCAAACGGCTCGTGAGGACACTCGCCCCACCTCTCGATGGGGGCTTGAAACTTGGGGCTTCCGAGCGGCTTACCGGACAACAAACGATTCGATGAGCGGGGCGAACGCTTCCATGGGAGGAGTGATCATATCGGGGTCCTTGCCGCGGTCGTCGTAGCGGCGGACGGTGACGGCGATCTCGAACTGGGGAAGTCGTTCGAAGGCGGCGGCTTCGTCTGGGGACATGGGGCCGCCCTGGAGGGCGAGGCTCTTGCGGGAGGCGTCCGAGAGATCCTCGAAGTAGCCGGCCTCCTTGAAGCACAGGTACCGCTTGGAGGCGGCGTGGAGTCGGATGGGTTCGACGATGGAAGGCGGGAACCACGCGGAAAGACGGTTGGCTCCCACGTGCTCGTGTCGGGTATCGATGCCCTTGTCGGCGACGTCCTCGCCGAGATCGTGAAGGAGGTGTCCGTAGTCGTGGAGGAGGCTGGCGACGATGATCTCAGGAGACTGTCCCTCGCGTTGGGCAAAGGTGGCGCATTGGAGGGCGTGCTGGGTCTCGGTGATGGACTCGCCATACATGCGGTGTCCGTTCCGGCGGTAGACGCTCAGGATCTCGTGGACGACGTCAGCAGGTTTCATGGGTCGGATGGTGTGGTGGTTGGGTTGGAAGCGGAAAGCAAAGATGCGGTGACAGGGGAAGGTTTCGGTTCACCAGATCCATGGGATGAAGCGCCGGACGCGGTCGGAATAGGCCGGATAGTCCGGAAAGCGTTGGCGCATCCATTCCTCTTCGACGCGGGCCTTGCCGAGGAGGGCGAGGGCGTGCGCGAAGGCGAGCGCAACCGCAGTCGGGCTGGACCAGACCAGAGCCCAGCCGAATCCAAAGGACATGAGGCAGCCGTAGAGGGGGTGTCGGACGAGGCCGTAGACGCCGGTTTGCACGATGCGGGAGGCGCGATCCGAGCAGGGATAGGGCGAGAGTTGGCGTCCCATGGCGACGGCGCCGCCAACGCCGAGCCAGGCGGCAACGAGGAGTAAGGGAATACCCAGGGCGCGAACGGGACCGGGCCACGGATAGGCGTGGCC
>CAIMMI010000244.1 GCA_903842505.1 uncultured Verrucomicrobiota bacterium
GTTACGGTTCCGCCCCCAACCCGACCAACTGGAATTTCCCGGTCGCAGTTCCCCGGAGCGACAGCCAAAGCCTGAAGGCCGGGTGCCCTCACCCGGCGGGATTGTTGATGCGCCGCGTGGGGGCACGCGGCCTACAATCGGCCCGCTTCGGGGCTATCGGCTCCCACGCCTCCGGGATGCCCTCAAACCCACCACTGCGGATCGATCCCGGGGAACAGATTGTCCTTCGATTCCATCTCCACCAGAGCCGGTTCATCCCAGGATTCCCGTCCGGAGATCATGCCTTCCAACTTACGGAAGGCGGCCTCATGACGTTCGAACCGGGCGCGCGCATACTCCTTGGCGGTGCCCATCCGGATCAGGAACGGCCAATCGCTCGACTGCGCCAGCATCAACTCGCGCGCCAACTGCGAAAGCGCCCGCAACCGGACGCCGCTCGCGGACGCCTCCCGCTTCGCCAGCGCCGACATCCGACCCGCCATCCACCGCAGCGGGCGCTGCATCCAGGCATTGGATGGATCCAGCCAGACGGCCAGATGCCCCTCTTCGCCCCACGTGGAGACGGCCGGTTGGGAAACGGGATTCGCCCGATGCCGTCCCAGGTACCCGCCCAAACCGAGCGCCCCGATTCCGCTGCCCGGAATCGCGATCCGACGGACGACGGCATCGATGAACTGAGGTCCCTCGTACCACCAATGGCCGAACAACTCTGCATCGTAGGGCGCAACCACCATGGGAACCCGTTCCATGGACTTCGAAGCCACGCCGAGTTGGCGCACCCGTTCGCGCACGAAGTGTTCCGCATGTTCCGCCACCGCCACCCCGGCTGCGTCGGGATCGTAAGGTTCCTTCGGTCCGTCGCCGCCGGTCACCCGATGATACTTCAGGCCCGTGGCCACACGGGCGCCGGTGCCGGCCGCGTAGGGCGCGAGGTATTCCCACTCGGCATCGTCGGCCAGGTCCGAATGGAATTCCCGGTACCGCGGATCCCCGGGATATCCGCCCTGCCGACTCCAGACCTGACGCGCACTGGCGGGATCGCGGGCGAAGGCGGCCATCCCGGCTGGCGTGACGACGGGCCCGAAGATGCCGTGGGGCGAAGGCGGATCAGCGAGGAGGAGGCCGTGGGTTTCCACGACGAACCATCGGAGTCCGGCCTGCACCAACTCCCGTTCGATGCCGGGCGCATAAGCGCATTCCGGAAGCCAGATGCCTCGGGGGGCCTGGCCAAAGTGACGTCGATGCTCATGCACCGCCGTCCGGATCTGACCGCGCAATGCCCCGGGGGAATCGACGAGCAAAGGCAGCATCGCATGCGTCGCCGCGCAGGTCATCAACTCGAGCCGACCCGCCCGTGCATGCCGGGCCCAGGCGGCGAGGATTTTTCCCGATTCCCGCACCCAGACCTCCCGGACACCAGCCAGTCGGTCGCGATAATGTCGCGCGACGCGGGCCATCGCGGGCTGAAGTGTATGACGCTCCTCCTCCCGACCAGCCAACGCCTCGAGTTGCCCGAGGTACCCTTCAAAACGCCGGCACAGCAGGTCGTCCGAAAGCATCGCCGCCAACGCCGGTGACACCGTCAGGTTCAAGACACCCACCACCCCGTCGCGCTCCCAGCCATCCAGCACCCGGAGCAATGGCAGGTAGCACTCGACCATCGCTTCGAACAGCCAGCGTTCCTCCAGGAACTCGGCATGTTCCGGGTGCCGCACGAACGGGAGGTGCGCATGCAGCACGAGGGCGAGCATCGGGGTTTCCATCCGGAATTCCTTCCGCGGAATCAGGCGCCCCACTCTTCCAACGCCGCGTCCCACGCCGGCGGCACGGGATGCACGCCCACATCGCCCTCCAGCGTCGTCGCACGCAGGAACCGGACTGCCGCCTTGCGACCGTCCAAACCGTCCGCCGACACCGCTTCGATCGGCAACCGGAAGTTCCCGTCCGGGAAAGCGAACCGAAAGCTGAAGGACCCATCCGGCCGCCCCGCCACCGGACGCCCGGCGATCGTGACCCGCGCATCCGGTTCGGTGCTCCCATGGAGAATCACCTCCGCATTCACCCGGAACCAAAAGTCGCGACGCCCCGCGGAGTCCGGAACCTTCGCCAATTCTCCGCTCGCCCCCCCGCACGCCTCGATCTCCGACAGCCCCAGAGGAAGCAACCCGATCGATTCCTGGCGCACCCGCCTTCCCTTGCGAGCTTCCGCGTCGCCTGCATCCGGGGAATTCGCCGCCAGCTTTCCGGAACTCTCCAGGCCCGCTCCCGACCACAGGGCCCAGGACCATCGCAGTGCCCCCCCGCTGTCCGTCCCGCGTTTCTCCGCAGGCCCGTCTTCCCAGACCTCCTCCACCCGCACCTCGGCCGTGCCGAATGCCGCTCCGGGTTCGCACACGGAAACCGGCACGGGCCCAGCGACGTGACCGCCGGAATATCCCAGGTCAGGCTCCGCCTCCCACGGTTCCACGATTCCCCATTGAACGTTTGCCGGCATCTCCGGAACCACCGAGGGACGGTCCGGAGGGGTGGGCATCGGGTTCGAGATCGCCACGCCATGCCAGCCCGAACGGTGGGAATCGTAACCCAATTCGGCCACGTACGTCTGGCCGGCCCGGTTCACCGGAAGCAGCACCGTACCCGACGCCTCCGTCGCCGGACGTTCCGTCACCACCGGACCGTCCGCATTCCCTTCATGAAGCCTCATCCACCATCGGCCCCGCCCCCATTCGCCTTCGGTAGAATCGGGCTGAGGAAGCTCCCGCTCCCAGTGCGCCACGACCATGAATGGATCACGAGCGGTCAGCCACACCTCGCCCGGGGCATCCGTCAACCGGGCGCTCCCGGCGCCTGACATCGGAGTCGCCCCCGCCGAAACGGGCACACCCACCGCGACCGACGTCGACGTTTCCAGTTCAACGATCGGCGTCGCCGCACCCCCCGGAATCTCGAAACCCGGCGGAGGCGCATCACCCGTGAAGAGGATCCGCGGTAGCAACCGCGCAGCAGGAAGGAGTTCAACCCGCCGCCCCTGGTCCCTGGAGGCCGTCGGTCCGCTCCAGACGGCTTCCAACTGCCGGACGGTGGCCTCGATATCCACTTCGGCAACACCCACGACCAACGAGGGGACCGACCGCACTTGGATGGGGGTTGCAACCGATTCCAACCGCACCCCCGGCCGACGAGCGCGCCCGGGGGATTTCCCCTTCACCAAGCGGGACGGCCGCGGCACAGCCACCGCAAGCTTGCGCCGCACCCAACCGCGCCCGAGCGGATCATGGGCTGGACGCAGATGCGCTGGAGGGACGGGTCGTGCAAGAGCCTCGTCCTGCGTCCGAAGGGGCGGCCGCCACGGATGGCCGGGCAGACCGGAGAGGGTGGGAGACGGCTCCGAACGAAGCCGACGATGCCAAACGATGCCGGGCTCGGAAACCGGCAGGACTCCACGCCGAGAAGAGTCATTCTTCATGGATCACCAAGGAACGGCAAAAACCGCCTGGGCGATTTGGCTTCGCGAACCCGCCCGGTGCAACCCTCCTTTCCACTCTGGCCCCGATATTTTCCCCACGGGGTCCCCCCGGACAAAGCATGGAACGGCCGGGAGGGAGTCCCAGGTTTCAAGATTCAAGTTTCA
>CAIMMI010000245.1 GCA_903842505.1 uncultured Verrucomicrobiota bacterium
GCGTGCCCCCACGCGGCGGATCATGGACTGCGCCGGGTGAGGGCACCCGGGCCTACAAGGTCGCAGGCTGTAGCGATCCATTTGCCGATCAAAACCGCTTCAACTAAAGAGACCCTCGTCAGATGAATCCAAGCACTTTACCAACCGCCGCTAACCGGGTTTCTCCTTCAGCAACCGCTACCGACATGGCCGGGAAATCCAGCGTCGACACCGGTCGATGCGGCACGCCAGACCAACAGAGTACCGCAATTCTTGCCCCTGAAGTCCGCGACTCACCGCCCCGGAGACTTCGGCGGTTACCGGAGGTCTGGTCCGATCGTGAGGGCAATGTCGCCTATCTGGTGACCGCTTGCGTGGAAGGCAGGGCGCGTGTTCTGGCCAACACCCAGACCTTGGATCGCATGGTGGAGTTCCTCCTCGATAGTCCGACCCGGTACGGATGGTTTGGCCGCCGTTTCGTCCTCATGCCGGATCACGTTCACTTGATTGCGCAAATGGGTGTCACCGGGGTAGACCTCGGATCATGGATCAAGGCAATGAAAGCCTTCGTTGGGGGACTCGTCCAAAGGCTGACGGATTCCACATCTCAAGAGACGGAGGGCCCGAGGCTCACGCGGGCGATGAGAGAGTGGCGGTGGCAGTCCGGGTTCCATGACCATAAGTTTCGGAGCCAGGAGAGTCAGAGTCGCAAGTGGGAGTACATTTGCCTCAATCCAGTCCGAGCCGGCCTGGTGGAGCGTCCCGAGGATTGGCCATTTGGAGGGGAGATCTTTTGTGATCCGGTCGAAGGATACATCTGGGCTCCGCGGACCTCTGCATTGTTGGACAGAGCCATCCTGATCGGAGGAGAAGGCCGTCCCGGTCAGCGATAGGCTACGCCGGGTGAGGGCACCCGGGCCTACAAGGTCGTGGGCTGTAGGCTGCGTGCCGCCACGCGGCGGATCATGAGCCAAGCTGGGTGAGGGCACCCGGGCCTACAATGTCGAAGGCTGTAGGCTGCGTGCCCCCACGCGGCGGATCACGAGCCGCGCCGGGTGAGGGCACCCGGGCCTACAATGTCGCAGGCTGTTACCGGGGCATCCTGCCCAATATCGGGGCTTGGCCATGGGAAGGAAGCGGGCAGACTCTCCGGCAGAGCTCTCCCCATGATCGGTCGTCGCCATCCATTCGGGCATTCCGCCCAGTCCAGCGTCCTGACTTGGTTGGGCGTGCTTTGCCTGGGATTGGCTTCCGTCCCCGCGGCGCGGGCCGACGGTGTTTCGCCCGTCACGAATCACTGGTCGATGGAACCGGTCCGGCGTCCCGCAGTGCCGGCGGGTGGGAATCCGATCGATGCGTTCGTCGGGGCCGCGCTCAGTCGTGAGGGGCTGAAGCCGAATCCGCCCGCGGCACCGATCGATCTGGTTCGCCGGCTCTACTTTGACCTCATCGGACTTCCGCCCAGTCCGGCGGAGATCGATGCGTTTGTGTCGGATCCCGCGCCGGACCGATATGAACGGTTGGTGGACCGGTTGTTGATGTCGCCGCGGTATGGGGAGCGGTGGGCGCGGCATTGGCTGGATGTGGTGCGATACACCGAGAGCCAGGGATTCGAGTATGACCGGCTTCGGGACCATGCTTGGCACTACCGGGATTACGTCATCCGGAGTTTCAACGAAGACAAGCGGTACGACGTGTTCATGCGGGAGCAGATTGCGGGCGACGTGCTCGAGCCGGGGACCCGTGAGGGGGTGGTGGCGGCGGGGTTGCTGGTGGCTGGTCCGTGGGATCAGGCGGGCAACGTGCAGGCCAACGCGACCCAGCGAGCGATCACGCGCGAGGAAGAGATGGAAGATCTGGTCAGCGTCGTGGGACAGACGTTCCTCGGGCTGACGGTGAATTGCGCGCGGTGTCACGACCACAAGTTCGACCCCATTCCCCTGGCAGATTACTACCGGGTGAAGGCGGTCTTCGATGGCGTGAAGCACGGCGACCGATCGATCGAGAGCGAGTCCGAGAAGACGGCTCGGGAGTCGCGCCTCGTGCAGGCCCGTGAAGAGGTGACGCGTTGGGAGAAGGTGGTGTCCACCCTGGAACAGGCCGGGGCGAGCCGGGTCATGGCCCGGAAATCCGACGTGCCCCGCGAGGCGGGACCAATGGCGTATGAACGGTGGGCTTTTGATGGAGTCCGCGGTGCGGTGCCGTCCGGGGAGGCGAAGGGCGGGGCGGTGGTGGGGGCGACCGGCCTCCAATTGCCGAAGGCTGGCGCGTACTTCGAGGCTGCCCCGCTGACGCGGGAGATCCGGGAGAAGACGCTGGAGGCGTGGGTGTCGTTGTCCGACCTGGAGCAGGGGGGCGGCGCGGCCATCTCCCTCGAAAGCCGGGATGGCGCGACGTTCGATGCGATCGTCTTTGGCGAACGTCAGGGGCGCAAGTGGATGGCCGGGAGCGAGGGTTTCGTTCGGACGAAGGACGTGGATGGACCGGTGGAGAACGACTCGGGGTCCAATCGCTGGGTCCATGTCGTCCTGGTGCACGGATCCGACAACCGGGTGACCCTCTATCGCAACGGCGAACCGTATGGGGCGTCCTATGTGGCGGCGGCGCCGATCCGGACGTTCAAGGCTGGAGAGGCGCGGATCGTCCTGGGTCGACGCCATCAGGGCGGCAGTCGGACGTGGCTGACGGGGTCGATCCGTCAGGCGGCCTTGTATGACCGGGCGCTGACGCCGGCCGAGGTGGGAGCTGCCTTTCGGTCGGGTGGCTTTGCGGTGTCGAAGGAGGAAGGGGTTGCGGCGTTGAATGAGGGCGAGAAGCGCGAGCGGGACGAAGCGTTGAAGCGGTTGGCGCAGGCGCGGGGAATCGTCGTGGTGGAATCGAAGTCGGGGCCGGTGGGCTATGTCGGCACGCGGGTGCAACCTGAACCGACACGGGCCTTGAAGCGCGGCGATGTGAAGTCCCCGGGAGACGTCGTCACGCCGGGTGGGTTGGGGGCGATCCGGACGGTGTCCGCGGACTTCGGATTGGCGGCGGATGCGCCGGAGGCCCAGCGGCGGCTGAAGTTTTCGGAATGGCTGGCGAACCCGGCGAATCCGCTGCCGGCGCGCGTGTTGGTGAACCGGGTCTGGCATTTCCATTTCGGGCAGGGGTTGGTGGCCACGCCGAGTGATTTCGGACGGAGCGGAGCGGCCCCCAGCCACCCCGAGTTGATCGATTGGCTCGCGTCGGAGTTCGTGGCCCAGGGTTGGAGCATCAAGGCGCTGCACCGGTGGATCGTGACGTCGGTGACGTACCGGCAGTCTTCGGATTCGCGGCCGGACGCGGTATCGGTGGACGCGGACAACCGGTGGCTTTGGCGGTTTCCGCCGCGGCGGTTGGAGGCGGAGGCGGTCCGGGACGCGATGCTGGCGGCGAGCGGCAACCTGAACCTCCAGTTGGGCGGGCCGAGTTTCCGGCCGTTCACGACGTCGGAGTACGGCGCGATGTTCTATCACCTGTTCGACAAGGGGGACCCGGAGTTCAACCGACGCACCGTCTACCGGATGAACATCAACTCGGGGAAGGAACCGTTGCTCGACGCGTTCGACTGTCCGGATCCGTCGGTGAAGACACCGCGGCGCGGCGTGACAACGACGCCACTGCAGGCCCTCGGCCTGATGAACGGGAGCTTTGTGCAGCGCCAGGCGTCTGGGCTCGCGGAACGTGCGCAGAAGATGTCGGGGGGCGACGTGGACCGGGCGGTGGACGCGGCGTATCGGTTGGCGCTGGGTCGGCCGGCGAAGGCTTCCGAACTCCGGCAGGCCGGTGCGGCGGCGCGCGAACGGGGCCTTCCGCATGTCTGCTGGGCGCTGCTCAATTCGACGGAGTTTGTCTATGTCCGGTAACTTGAATCCAGGGATGGGTGGTCAGGCGAATGGGCCGCTGTTGTCGCGCCGGCATTTCCTGTCGAACACCGCGGGTGGGATTGGTGGCGTGGCGTTGGCCTGGCTGATGAGCCGGGACCGCGGTTTGGCGGGCGACGTGACGGCGTTGGCGGCGGGGTTGCATGGGCGTGCGCGGGCGAAGCGGGTGGTGCAGGTGTTCTGCTGTGGCGGGGTCAGCCACCTCGATACTTTCGACTACAAGCCCGAGTTGGAGCGGATGCACGGGAAGGCGATGGAGGGGAAGGGCGAGAACCTGGGTTTCTTCGGGCAACCGGGGAAGCTCATGAAGAGCGTCTACGAGTTCCGTCAGCACGGTCAGAGCGGATCGTGGGTCAGCAGTCTGCTGCCGCATCTTGCGGGGCGCGTGGATGACCTGTGCTTCATCCATTCGATGTTTGCGAAGAGCAACAACCACACCCCGGCGACGTTCCAGATGAACACGGGGTTCACGTTGAACGGATTCCCCTGCATGGGCGCCTGGCTCAGCTACGGCCTGGGGACGGAGAACGAGAACCTCCCGGCGTTCGTGGTCCTGCCGGATCCGCGCGGTTTGCCGGCCGGTGGTTCGATCAACTGGGCGGCGGGATTCCTTCCGGCGAACCACCAGGGCGTGCCGTTCCGGACCCAGGGCGGCGATCCGATCGTGGACCTCCGCACGCCCGCGGCGGTCTCTCCGTCGGCGCGCCAGTCGGACATGGAGTTGCTGGCGTCGATGAACCGGGATTTCGCCGATGCGCATCCCGGGGACCAGGCATTTGCAGCGCGGTTGCGCTCGTACGAATTGGCAGCGCGCATGCAGTCGAGCATCCCGGAGGCCACGGATCTCGCCGGGGAACCGGAGTCGATCCGGCGCCTGTACGGGATTGATGACCCGGCGAACAAGGGGTTCGCGCGGAATTGCCTGATGGCCCGCCGGCTTCTGGAACGTGGCGTCCGGTTCGTACAGATCATCAACGGCGGCGCGTTCGGGTCGCCGCGTATCAACTGGGACGGACACGAGAACCTGAAGGAAAACCACGACACGCAGGCGGCGACGATGGACCGGCCCGTGTCGGCCCTGATCCAGGATCTCAAGCAGCGCGGGTTGCTCGAGGATACGTTGTTCGTGTGGTCGACGGAATTCGGTCGCAGCCCGGCCACGCAGGGAATCGATTCGCCCGGACGCGACCATCATCCGACGGCGTTCACCTGCTTCCTCGCGGGGGCAGGCGTGAAGCCCGGGTATCACCACGGCAGTTCGGATGAGATCGGGTACTTCGTGGGACGGGACAAGGTCACTGTCCCGGATTTCCACGCGACGATCCTGCATCTGCTGGGCATCGATCACGAGAAGCTCACGTTCTACCACAACGGTGTGAAGCGGCGGTTGACGGATGTGCACGGCGAGGTGATCCGGCCGATCCTGGCTTAGCTGTCTCCATGCAGTTGAGAAGGGAAGAGGTTCACGCGGAGCCGCGGAGCTCGCGGAGAATGAACGTCCGGCACGTACGTACGGGGAGTCACCGTCTGGTGAATGGTTGCCGACGTTGGACGGTGGGTGACCGGCTCCTCTCTCCGCGCTCTCCGCGGCTCCGCGTGAGAATTCTACTGCATGGATACGGCTTAGCCGGAACCGCGCGGTTGGAAACGTAGCGAAGACTCCCGCAGAGCGCGCTGGGACGCAGGGGAAGGCACCCAATCCGCACCGTCGGGACCCGCCTCGTTACCTCGGCTGCTACGGACGGGGGTAGGAGACGACGTGAGGAGGCTTGGGACGTTGGCTCGCCTCGTTACCTCGGCTGCTACGGTTGGTGTAGAGGGCAACTTCCCTCTGCCCACTGGCCATCGGTCGGGGGCGGGCTTAGCGTGGCCTCGGTGCAAGACGATTTCCCTGACCATTACGCGACGCTGGGCCTCCACCGGAAGTGCACGGAGGCGCAGATCCGGACGGCTTACCGCATCCTGGCGAAGGAGCATCATCCGGACGTCAACGGGGGTTCCGAGGAGTCGGTGGTGCGGACGCAGGTGTTGAACGCGGCCTACAAGGTGCTCGTGGATGGGGAGGCCCGGGCAGCGTACGACAAGGAGTTGGCAGCGGCGACCCGCGCGGCGCGACCGGTACGGGCGGGTCGGGTGGAGAAGAACGTGTCGCAGGACACGACCTTGCGGTTGGAGGACTTCATCCGGGGCACGCGATTGACCGTGCGGGTCAATGATCCCGGCAATCCCGACGGTCCGGAGGAGTACGCATTGGAGGTTCCGGAGGGGACGGCGCCGGGAACGCGATTCCGGGTTCCGAGGGAAGGGGCTTTCCGGGGTGGTTTCGTGGTGGTGCGGGTGCAGGCCGGGGCGGATTTCCGGTTCAAGGCGCGGGGATCGGACCTTCGCTGCGACCTGAAGATCGCCGCGGAACGGGCGGCGCGCGGCGGGACGGAGTCGTTGCGGGGCATCGGAGGCGGCACGGTCCGGGTGGAGATCCCGAAAGGCGTGGCGCGGGGCGAGGTCCTGCGGATCGAGGGCGAAGGACTGCCCAAGGCGCGGGGTGGGCGTGGGGACTTGTTGGTGCGGATCCAGTACCGGCCCGAGGTGCGGATCACGCGCGGGCAGGGATGAGCCCCCCCAGGCCGGTCAGCGTTTGTCCCACTGGGCAGCGTCGTGGCCTTCGGCGAACTGGAAGCCCAGCTTGCTGGTCTTCACGGCCTCGGCGTGACCGTCGACGTGGGCGACGTTGGCCCGACCCGCGTGGCGGTTGAAGACGCGGATGGGGTCGGTGGTGTAGTAGGGTTCGTTGTTGGGCGTGCGGAACAGGATGTTGACCGTGCTGGGCTTGGCGACCCACTTGTCGGGGTCGCGTTCGGAGGGGTTGCGGATCACCTGGGCATCGCCGAAGACCACGGTCGCCGAAGGATTGCGGACCTGGGTCTCGCGAACGCTGGGAAGGGTCGTAAGGAACTGGCCGAGCTCCGGATGGTTCATGCCGATGCCGAAGGCGTTGCTGACATTCAGGCTGGGGCAATTGTGGATGCGGATGTTCCGCCCGCCCATGGACGACATGAGGAGGTCGGGCCACCAGGTGACAGAACTGGGGACGATCGCGTTGGTGGGAGGGCGGGTGTCCCGGGCCAATTGGACGAAGACCTCGCTGTGGTCGTCGGTGTAGATCTTAAACGCGAGCCCGATCTGGCGCATGTTGCTGAGGCAACTGATGGCACGGGCCTTTTCCTTCGCCTTGCCAAGCGCCGGGAGGAGCATGCCGGCAAGGATGGCAATGATCGCGATGACGACGAGCAGTTCGATCAGTGTGAAGCCACCGCGGGGCAGCAGCAGATGCGGCCGAAGGGCTGCCGAGGTTGGTTTCCTCAGAGGAAGCATGGCTCATGAGAAAGCGGTTTCGGCGCGGCGGATACAAGCGCGCAGACGGGGGTTCCCTGAGTCCGGGCGCCTTCCGGCGCATGATGCCTGTTTCCGCCCGGTGGAGGCGTTCAGACGGCGGATTCGGAGGCGAGGCGGGCTGGGTCCAGGCCGTTGCCGAGGAGGAGCATCAGTTCGAGTCTGGCCTTGTGGGCGGGGAGATGGCCGGCGAGGAGGGCACCTTGGGCAACGAGGGTCCGGGCGGCGCCGCGGTAGGCGTAGGTGTCGAGGGTGGGACCTTCCCAGCACCGGGTGGTGATGACGACCGGGATTCCCTGGGCGAGGGCACGTTCGACGGCGGGGACGGCCGTGATGGGAATGTTGCCGCAACCCAGCCCTTGCAGGACGAGTCCACGGACGCCCGCGCTGAGCGCGAGGTCGATCAGGCGTCCGTCGGCACCCATGGGAAGCGTGATGATCTCGACGGGGCCGGCGAGGCGCGGGGCGAGGACCGGGCGGGGCGGGGACGGATGGGCGTCGAGTCGGACGACCTCCCGTTCGACGAGGCCAAGGCGGCCGCCGTCCCGCGAACCGAAGGTCGTGGGATCTTCGGTGTGCCGTTTGGTGGCGTCGCGTCCGATGAGGATTTCGTTATGGAAGACGACGAGGACGCCGCAATCGCGGGTCTGGGGGGCGGCGGCCACGCGAACGGCGGCGGTGAGATTGGCGGAGCCGTCCCAGGTCGGGTCCGAGTTCGGGCGCATGGCGCCGGTGAGGACGACGGGCTTGGACGGGGCGAGGATGCGATCGAGGAGGTAGGCGGTTTCCTCGAGGGTATCGGTTCCGTGGGTGAGGACGACGCCGGCGATGGAGGGATCGGCGAGGAGGGGGTGGATGAGGCGGGCGAGTTCGAGGACGCGTTCGGGCGTCATGTGCGGCCCGGGGACGCGGTCGAAGTCGGCCACGGCGAGGTCCGCGATCCCGGCGAGCGCGGGGATCTGCTGGAGGAGTTCGGCGCCGGAGAGCGCGGGGATGGCGCCGCCAGCGGCAGCGTCATGGCGCATGGCGACGGTCCCTCCGGTGAAGACGAGGGCGACGCGGGGAAGCGATGGATTCAAGGCGGGAGACCGGAGCGTTGACCGGGGAGGAGGCGGGTTGGCCTTACTTCAGGGTCGAGAAGCGGTATTCGGTGGTGGATTGGAAGGTCTCGCCGGGGCGGAGGACGGTGGACGGGAAGTGCGGGTGGTTGGGCGAGTCCGGGAAGTGCTGGGTCTCGAGGCAGAAGGCGCCGTGCCGCTCGAACTTGATCTGGTTGGCGCAGACGATGCCTTCGGCCGGGGCGAAGTTGAAGGTGTAGAGTTGGACGGCGGGTTGGTCCGTGTGGCACTCGAGGACGCGGCCGGAAGCGGCGTCGGTGGCGCGGGCGGCGAGGGTCAGGCCGGGTGCGGTGCGGTCGAGGACGAAGTTGTGGTCGTATCCGGGGACAGCCAGGCCGGCGGCCATGTTGCGGGCCCCGACGGCAGTGGGTCGGAGGAAGTCGAGCGGGGTGCCGGCGACGGGGGCGAGCGTGCCGGTGGGGATCAGGGTGGGATCAACGGCCGTGACGTGGGAGGCGTTGAGGAGGAGTTGGTGGTCGAGGATCGAACCAGCGCCGGAGAGGTTGAAGAAGCTGTGGTTCGTCAGGTTGACGATCGTGGCCTTGTCCGTGGTGGCACGGTAGTCGATGCGGAACGTGTGGTCGGCGGTGAAGGTGTAACGGATCGTGACGTCGAGGGTGCCGGGGTAGCTCTCCTCGCCATCGACGCTGCGGTAGGAGCACTCGAACCAGGCGGAGTACTGGTCGGCGTACGAGTGGCCTGGGATCCAGAGCTTCTTGTCGAAGCCTTCGCGACCCCCGTGCAGGTGGTGGATGCCGTGGTTGTTGGTGGCGAGTTGGTAGGATTGGCCGTCGAGGGTGAATCGGCCGTGGGCGATCCGGTTGGCGTAGCGGCCGGCAATGACCCCGAAGAACGGGTGGCCCTGGACGTAGCGGGCGAGGTTGTCGAAGCCGAGGACGACATTGCCGGGTCTGCCGGCGCGGTCGGGGACCTCAAGCGAGACGACGGTGAGTCCCAGGTTGATGAAACGCAGACGGGCGCCCGAGGGATGGGTGAGGGTAATGAGGCGGACTTCGCGGCCGTCGGGCAGGAATCCGAACGACGAGTTTTCGAGCTTCATGCAGGAACCGGGTATCAGTGGAACTGGACCGTGGCGTCGGGACGGGGGCGCCGTTGGAGGGCGTTTTCGAACCAGAGTTTCCAGACCATCCAGAGGGCTTCGCGGACGATGGCCTTCGACATCTTCGAGGTGCCCTGGAAACGGTCGGTGAAGACGATGGGCACTTCGGAGATCTTGCCGCCGCGTCGCCAGACGCGGTGGGTGAGTTCGATCTGGAAGCTGTAGCCGTTGGAACGGACGGACTCGAGGCCGATGGTGGCGAGGGCGCGGCGGCGGAAACACTTGAAACCGCCGGTGGGATCGCTGACGGGCATGCCAGTGATCAGTTGGACGTACCGGGCGGCGGCCAGGCTCAGGAGAAGGCGGTTGAGTGGCCAGTTGATCACGCGGATTCCGTCGCGATAACGGGTGCCGAGAACGAGGTCCGAGCCTTCGGTGCGGGCAACCTCCAGGAAACGGGGAACGTCGACCGGGTTGTGCGAGAAGTCGGCGTCCATCTCCAGGATGAACTCGTAGTCGCGTTGCAGGGCCCACTGGAACCCGGCGATGTAGGCGCGGCCGAGGCCGTTCTTCTCGGAACGGTGGAGGACGTGGACGTGGGGATTCTGTGCCGCAATTTCATCGGCCAGTTGGCCGGTGCCGTCGGGCGAATTGTCGTCGACGACGAGGATGTCGAGGACGGCCGGTTGCGCCATGAGCCGCTTCACGAGGTGCGGCAGGTTGTCGCGCTCGTTGTAGGTCGGAACGATGATGAGGGTGTCGGCTGCCATGTGTCAGGCGCGAGCAGCTTCCTATGGCACCAACGTTTTGGACAAGCTGCTAGTTGTGGGTGTCATGGGGGGCTGGGGGGGCAGGGGGCAAAGTTTTCAGATTCAAGTTTCAAGATTCCAGGAATCTGGAAACTGGGAACTGTACGGGTCCGCCTCCTGACGTTGGCGGCTACGGAAGGTCCGCCTCCTGACGTTGGCGGCTACGGAACTCACGGGCCACCGCGGCGGAGGCGGTAGAACTGGGTCTGGGTGGGGGACGGGAGTTGCAGGCGCCAGGCGCCCTGGGAAAGCCGCGCGAAGCCTTCGACAGGTTGCCAGTCCGGCGGGTTGAGTTGGTCGCTGACCTCGAGGCGGTATCCGGAGGCGTAGGCGGGCCAGGAGTATTCGAAGAGGTTGCCCTGCGTGACCTGGATCGCGGGGCGGACGACGGGGACGACCGGGCGGACGGTGGCGTCGGTATCGAGACGGGCGAGCACGGTGACGTTGGTTCCGGGGAGGCGGATGGTGATTTCGTAGTCGCCCTTGAACCCGCGGGCGACAGCCTTCCCGGAGGTTGAGGTCTGGACATGGGTGCGGGTTGTCCAGGTGTTGAAGACGAGGTTGGACCAGGCCACCGCGTTGGGCTTGGACTGCCAGTTGGCGCGGAACAGTGCGCCGTTGGGCAGCCAGTGCTGGTTCTCCCAGAAACCCCAGAGCAGGACTCCGGACACGGAGGGATGGCTGAAGGCGGCGGTGAGGAAATCGCGGGTGTAGTCGCCCTGGAGGACCTCGTCGGAGGTGTTGATGTCGAACTCGGTGATCCGGAGCGGATAGGTATCGGTGCCACCGTGGATCCCGGAGATCAGATCGAGGCGGGCGAGGATCTCCGGCGGGGAGGTGAGGAATCCGGCGAAGTGGGACTGCAGGCCGAGCGCGTCGATGGGGGCGCCGAGGTTGCGGAGCGAATCGGCGTAGTTGCGGAGTTCCGTGGAGCCGGTTCGGGTGACGGCCTCGAGGTTGACGTACTCGTTCAGGTAAAGGGTGGCGGCGGGATCGAGGGTGCGTGCGAGTTGGAACCAGCCAGCGACCTCGGGTCGGCCGAGGATTCCCTCGATGACCCGCTCATGGAGGGGTTCGTTGACGACGTCCCAGTCGGCGATCCGGCCGCGGAAGCGGTCGAGCACGTTGGTGAAATGACTGTTGATCCGGGCGCGCAGGCGGGTCGGGTCCGGGAACAGGGGCGGAACGTTGGCCGGGAGGAAAGAGGGTTGGTTCGTGCCGGGCCAGATCAGGTTGTGGCCGCGAACCTGGATGTTCCGTTGACGGAGCCAATCGACGGCGCGCTGGGCCTGGGTCGGGTTCGCCTCGTACTGCGGCCACTTCAGGTCGTTCTCGAGGACGACGGTGTTGAACCACTGGGTGATGACGCCCCGATAGCGGTCGCTGTCGGGACCGCTCGCGAGGAGTCGACTGGCGGCGACAGCCGATCCGAAGGCGAAGGCGTGGCGGCGGAGTTGGACCTCGACCGGGATATCCGCCAGCGGGAAGCCGTCGGCATCGCGCAGGTCGAGGGTGAGGTTGGCTTTGCGGACCTTTTCGATGGAATCGCGGGCGGTGGCGCGCCAGGCCGCGTCCGGTTCCCGGCCCGCGTAGGTGACGTCGTTCGCAAACGAGGAAAGCGGCGAGGCCTTCGCGTAGTTGCTGAGCGTCAGGCCGGCGAGTTCGATCGTCTGGACGGCGTGGCCGAGTCGGAGGTTGAACTGCGCCCCGCCAGCGCCATGGGCCGTGAGCGAGGTGAACGCGAAACGGTATCGGGTCCAGTTGCCGCTCTCCTCGGAGAGGACCCGGACGATGGACTGGTCATAGGGAGGCCCCGCCTTCTCGAAGACGATCTCAGCCAGCGCGGTCCCGGGTGTCGGTGTGATCCGGCGGAGCCAGACTTCGCCAGCGACGACGTCCCCCGCGGCCACGGGGGATGTGGTGGGCAACGACAGTTGGGTGTTCCAGGCATTGGCCGGGACCTTGGCGGTCACGACGCGGACGGCCTGCGAGAAGGGTTGGCCAGACACGGCGACCACCGAGCGGGTGGCGCTCGCAGCGTCGGGACGCTGGAACCCGAGGGCCTGGATTCCGCCGGCGGGAAGGAGTGACGTCTGGGCCTGGAGCGGAGCCAGCACCGAAAGCGCGAGGCTCAGGATCCACAACCGCAGACCGCGGAGGGAGCCCCGGTCGGGCCAGGGAGAACAGGTGATGCCATCAAACGCGAACGGCGGAACGGATCGCATGGGAGGAGGTTATCGACGGTCCGGAAAAAACCCAGTCCTGAGGAGCGGAGGGGTGGCGAACGGGGCTGGGTTCACGCGGAGACGCGGAGCCGCCGAGGGGGACAGGGGCTGGCTCGCTGGTGACCGTTCGTCGCAGCCTGCTTCAAACTTGAATCTGAAAACTCCAAACTCCCCCACTTACCCGCGCTCGACGACGGTGTATCCGGCGGTATCGGCGGCGAGGATGTGGATCGCGCTTTCCGGGAGTTGTCGGGCCATGGCGGCGGCGACTTCATCGGCGCGGTCGAGGGTCAGGCACATGATCGTCGAGCCGGATCCGGAGAGCCAACCGCCGATGGCTCCGGCGCGGACGCCGGCCTGGATGACCTTGGGAAGCTGGGGAATCAGGGGCGTGCGGTACGGTTGGTGGATGCGGTCGTCGAACAACCCGCGGAGGGCGGTCAGGTCGCCGGAGGCAAAGGCGGCACTGATGAGCGCGACGCGGTTGAGGCTGTGGACGACGTCGGGCTTAGGGTAGGAGTCGGGCAGGAGGCGGCGGGCGTCGCTGGTACGGACCTCGAAGGTGGGAACGAGCGTGATGAAGCGGGCGTTGCGGGGGACGGGGAACCGCAGGACGCGGACCTCCTTGCCGACGGCACCGGCCACGGTGAAGCCGCCGAAGGTGGCGGGAGCGGCGTTGTCGGGGTGGCCTTCGAGGACGTGGACGAGTTCGAAGACCCCGTGTTTGTCGAGGCCGGCACCGGTGATCTCGTTCAGCGCAGCGAGGAGACCGAGTTGGACCGTGGTGGACGAGCCGAGGCCGCGGGCCACGGGGACGTCGCCGGTGATCGAGATCGAGAATCCGAAGGGCTGGGTGCGGGTGCGACGGAAGAAATAGCGGGCGGCCTCGGAGACCATGCGGGTGGCGCCCGCGCGGCTTTCGTCGGCGATGGGCGAGGTGATCTCGACCTTGCGGTCGTCGCGTTGGTGGACGGCGACGAGGTTGTGCAGTCGGACGGCGAGGCCGAGGGTGTCGAATCCGGAGCCGAGGTTGGCGGTGGTGCCGGGGACGCGGATGGTCATGGCAGTTCGATGTGGGACGGTTGGACGCGGTGCGGGAGAGGGTCAGTCCTCGGCCTTGGAATCGCGGTTGAGGAGGTCCTGGACGGCCCGGCGCGGGTCCTTGGCCTCGTAGAGCATCGCGTGGACCTCGTGGGTGATGGGGGCGACGACGCCGAGACGGCGGGCGAGGTCACGGGCGGATTGCGCGGTTGGGTAGCCCTCGATGGCGCTGCGGGATTCGGCGATGAGGGTGGGGACGGATTCACCGCGGCCGATGCGTTCGCCGAAGGTGCGGTTTCGGCTGAGGCGTGAGAAGCAGGTGACGGTGAGGTCGCCGAGGCCGCTCAGGCCGGAGAAGGTCTCGGGGCGTGCTCCACAGGCGATGCCGATGCGGCGCATCTCGGCCTGGCCGCGGGTGATGAGGGCGGCCTTGGAGTTGTCCCCGAAGGCGAGTCCGTCGCAAACGCCGGCGGCGATGGCCATGACGTTCTTGAGGGCACCACCGAGTTCGACGCCGATCAGGTCGGTGCTGGTGTAGACCCGGAAGGCGGGGCGGTGGAACAGTTCCTGGACGAGACGGGCGGTGGCGGGTTCTTCGGCGGCGGCGACGACCGCGGTGGGGATGCCACGGGCGACCTCAAGAGCGAGGGAAGGACCGGAGAGGGCGGCGGGAATGGCGCCGGGGATGGCCTGCTGGAGGACGCTGCACATGGTGAGGCCGGTCTCGGCCTCGATGCCCTTGGTGACGCTGATGACCGGTCCGCGGAATGCGGACATGCGGGTGGCGATGGCGCGGAGGGCGCGGGATGGAACGGCGAGGACGACCGCGTGGGCACCTTCGAGGGCCAGGTTCAGGTCGGGTTCGAACGAGAGGCTCGCCGGGATCAGGATGTTGGGAAGGGCGCGATCATGCGTCCGTTCGCGGGCGATCTCGGCGAGGTGTTCGGCATTGTGCCCCCAGATGCGGACCTGGTGGCGGTTCTGGTCGAGAAGCAGGCCCAGGGAGGTGCCCCAGGCGCCGGCGCCCAAGACGGTGAGGTTCATGTCGAGGCGGGTTCGCTGGGTTTGGGCTGACCGATCCGCCGCTCGGTCCCGTTGAGGAGACGCGAGATGTTTGCCTTGTGCCGGACGATGGCGAGGACGGAGAGCAGGGCGGTCAGGATGACCAGTCGACGATCTCCGGGAGGGGTCCAGGCGACCGCAAACGGCAGGATGGCAGCGCCCAGGATGCTGGCGAGGGAGACGTAGCGGGTGAGGGCGAGGGTGACGAGGAAGCCGCCGAGCGTGATCAGAAACGGGATCGGGACCATGGCGGCGAGGACGCCGGCGGAGGTGGCGATGCCCTTGCCGCCCTTGAAGCGGAGCCAGCAGGTGAAGTTGTGGCCCAGGACCGCGCCGAGGGCGGCGATCATCTCGAAGGGGATGGCATCCCGGGCGGAGACGTGCCCGATCCATGCGGGGAGGAACAGCACGGGGAGGGCACCCTTGAGGGCGTCGACCAGCAGGACGAAGATGCCGGGGCCTTTGCCAAGGATGCGGAAGACGTTCGTTGCCCCGATGTTTCCGGAGCCGTGGCTGCGGATGTCGACGCCCATGGCACGGGCAACGAGGAAACCGGTCGGGATGGACCCGCACAGGTAGGCGCAGAGGGCAGTCAGGAGATGGGCCAGGATCGGCACGGCCGGGTTGTAGGGGTTGGCGGGAGGGGATTCCAGAATCAAGTTCCGCGATTCCGGGGAGAAGGAGTCGGTTGGGGACCGGTAGGTCGCGGCTAGGCCTTCGATTCCTTGAAGAGTCGGGCCCGTGCGCGGAGGGCTTCGAGGAGGGCTTCGATGAGCGGGGTGGCCTTGCCGCGCCAGACGGCTCCGACCATGAGGGGAAGCATCTCGGTGATGGGGATGCTTCGGACCTTCGGGGAGAGCCTGGAACCCGGAAGGAACAACGTGACCCCGATCCCGAAGCCGTTGGCGACGTAGATTTCGATGAGTTCGAGCGAGTTCACCTCGATGGCGGGCGGCCATTCGAGATCGCGCTTGGCAAGCAGTTCGCGGAATTGGCGCGGGAGCGCCTCGTTGGCCGGGAGGCACACCAGGGAATCGAGGGTTGGGGTGTCGTCGCCGGAAGATCCGCGGGCGAGGGCCTCGAAGATCTGGGCGGACGTCGTGAAGGGGGACGCCTTGGGGACCAGGAACACGGCCGGGAGTTCGAGCAGGGGTTCGGCATTGAGGCCGGATTGGGGACGCCCCTCGACGACGGTGACAGCAAAGTCGATCTCATGCCGATCGAGCCAGGCCTCGACGAGCGGTTGATGGGCGTCCCGCAGCAGGAGTCGGAGCTTGGGGAACTGTTGCCGGACCCGCTGGAGCACTTCGGGGAGATGATCCCGCAGCACCGCGGCGGGGGCGGCCATGCGGATCGTATGCGTGGTGCCGCCACGGATCTTCTCGCCGACCAGTTCAACGCCGCCGAAGAACGGTCGGATGAAGTCGTAAAGTTCGCACCCGGCGGGGGTGAGTTCGAAGGGACGGCGATTGAAGAGCTTGAGGCCGAGGTCGGATTCGAGTTGGAGGATCTGGCCGGAGACCGCGGGTTGCTGGATCCCGTAGGGAATGTTGCGGACCGCTTCCATGATGCCTCCGAACCGGGCGACGTAGTAGAACAGTTCGAGGTGATGGATGTTGAGCATCGTGGGAGGAGAGGGGGGTGGGCGTGATGTTGGAGGCTGCGCTGGGTGTTTGAAGATTCGGCGCGGGTCCGTCAAGCCGGGGGAGGACCGGGATGCGCCAGAGACGGATTAGCCAGATTCCAGATTCCAGATTCCGCCCGACTCGACGGAGTCTCGCCCCACTCCTTGATCTGGAATCTGGCGACTGGGAACTCCCGATCCGGCTCGTGAGGACACTCGCCCCACCGAAGCGCAGGCGACTGGCAACTGGCAACTGGCGACTGGCATCTGGCGACTGGCATCTGGCGACTGGCATCTGGCATCTGGCGACTGGCATCTGGCGACTGGCATCTGGCATCTGGCATCTGGCATCTGGCATCTGGCATCTGGCATCTGGCGACTGGCGACTGGCATCCGGGGCCCCTTCCAGGCCAAAGGGCAGGCTTGCGCCTGACGTGCCCCTACTTAACTTGGCCCGGTGCGAAACATCCTGGTCACTGGCGGTGCGGGTTTCATTGGGTCGAATCTGACCCTGGAGTTGCAGGCTCGGTATCCTGAGGCGCGGATTGTCGTGGTGGACGACTTCCGGTCGGGAGACTTCAAGAACCTGCGGGGATTCCGTGGGGACGTGGTGGCGGGGGATGTTTCGCGGTTGGATTGGGCGGAACAGTTCGGGGATCGGGTGTTCGACGGGATCTTCCATCTGGCGTCGATCACCGACACGACGGTGCATGACCAGTTCCTGCAGGTGCATGACAACGTCGAGGGATTCCGTCGGTTGCTGGCGTTTGCCGAGCCGAACCAGACCCCGGTGGTTTACGCGTCGAGTGCGGCGACCTACGGCATGGCGGGGGGGAAGCAGGTGGAGGATCAAGCGCCCGCGCCGGCGAATGTTTATGCGTTTTCCAAGGTCCAGTTGGACAACCTCGCCCGGGAGCAGGCGGCCAGGAACCCGGCCTGGCGCATGGTTGGGCTTCGGTACTTCAACGTCTATGGGCCGCGGGAAGTGCACAAGAAGGCGGCCGCGAGCATGATCTACCAGCTGTATCTCCAGATGAAGGCGGGGAAGCGTCCCCGCGTTTTCCGGGCGGGCGAGCATTGCCGGGACTTCGTGTACGTGAAGGACGTGGTGGCCCTGACGATCCGGGCCGCGACCGCGCCCCGGAGCGGAGTCTTCAACTGTGGATCCGGGGTGGCGATCTCGTTCAATGAGGTCATCGCCGCTTTGAACGGGTGCCTCGGGACGGCGCTCGAAGCGGAGTACATGGACAATCCCTTCGCCCATTTTTACCAGTCGTTCACCCAGGCGGACATGGGCCGCGCGCGGGCCGAGTTGGACTTCACGCCCGCCTGGACGCCGGCGCTGGGCATCGCGGATTACGTCCGATCACTCGAGGCCCAGTCCTGAGTTCCCCCCCCTTGCATCACACCTGACCTTTTTTCGAATGAGCACATCCAATTCTCCCTACATCCAGCGTCGTCGCCGGTGGCCCAAGGTCCTGGGCTTCCTCGTCGTCCTTCTGGTGGGCGCCTACTTTTTCCTGACCAGCAGTGTTTTCCTCAAGTCCTTCGTCCTGCCGAAGGTCTCGGCGGCGATCGGGAGTGAGGTCTCCGTTCAGGACATCTCGCTCAGCCCGTTCTCGTCGGTCACCGTCCGCGGCCTGAAGGTGACGCCGAAGGGTGAGCCCGCGCTGGCTGAGGTCCGGGAGTTCCGGGCGCGGTTCAGCCTGTTCGCCATCCTGGGCGGCAAGATCCAGGTCGACGAAGTGACCGTGGACGGGCCGACGATCCAGGTGATCGAGAAGGCCGACGGATCCGGCAACCTGGCGACCTTGCTCAAGTCCCTGCCGAAGTCGGAACCGACGACGGGCAAGAGCCCGGCTCCGCGTCTGGCGGTCCGCAACGTCACCGTGAAGGGCGGCGCCGTGCGGTTTGAACGGATGGCGCCCACCGGAGAGCGGATTCAGGCCGAGATTACCGGGTTTGGATTGTCCGTGGATCAGTTGGTCAACGGGCAGAGTTCCAAGGTCACCGTCAGCGCCGAGGCCAAGGCCGACTTGACGGGCAACGCCCAGGCGGGTCGCGCCGCGGGCAAACTGGGTGGCACGATCGACGTCACGCTGGACGACGCGCTCGTTCCCACGGCGAGCAAGGGTGGGATCCGGTTGGACCTCACGGAGATGACCGGAGGCCTGCAGAGTTTTGCCGGGCTGGGGCTCTCGGTGGATGTGGATTTTGCGAAGGATGACCTCCGCGACCTGGCGCTCCGCTTCTCGCAGCGCGGTCAGGAGTTGGCCCGCATCGGCCTCAAGGGAACCCTCGAACTCCAGAAGCAGGAGGCGCGGTTGACCTACGAGATCCGCGGGTTGGACCGACGGATCCTGGCGCTGGCTGGCGCGGCTTCCGGGTTGGACCTGGGTGAGACGAAGGTGGGCGCGACGGGTCGCGTCGATGTGCTCAAGGGCGGCGCCGAGTTCGCTTCGTCTGGCAAGGTTCAGATCGACTCCTTCAGCCTCGCCGGCAACGGGACCCGCACGCCGGCGGTCAACCTTTCGACCGAATATCGCGTCCTGGTGAATCCCCTGGACAAGAAGGCGCTGTTGGACCGCCTCGACATTCTCGGCACCCAGGCTGGGCGCGAGTTGATCAAGGGCGGTCTGGACCGTTCCATGAGCTTGTCCTGGGACAAGGCGGCGCCAGGCTTCCGCGAGTCGACGTTCAGCCTGAAGGCCGGGCCGATCGACCTTTCGCAGTGGCGGGCGATGTTGCCGAGCAACGCGCCGACCGCGCTGGTCTCGACGGATTTCAAGGTGACTTCGGATCAGGCCGGCAAGCTGCTGCGCTTTGCCCTGACCACGACGCTGGATCAACTCACGACCTCGGTGGGAAGCGCCCGGGTCCGCGATGCCCAGGCGTCCATCCGCGTGACGGGCACGGTCGCCGACTTCACGGCGGTCGTGGTGGAAGGGTATCAGGTCGATGTCCGGATGGGCCGGGAGCAGTTGCTGGGGGTCAATGGCGTCGCGGACTGGAATGTGGCGACGGCGCAGGGCGGGGCACAGTTGACCGTCGAGGGACAGTTGCCCTCGCTGCTGGGGTTGTACCCGATGGAAGGCATCAACCTGAGTTCAGGGGGTGCGAAGATCAGCGCCACGTTCACCCAGCGGAGCACGGGGTCGGCGGCGGACGTCAACCTCTCCCTCGCGAACCTGAGCGGAGCCCTGGGAACCATTGTGTTGAAGGATTATCAGGTGACCTTTGGCCTCGCTGCTTCCGTCCGCGAGCAGGAGGTCGACATCCAACGGGTGAGCCTCACCAGTCAGACCGGCTTCGCCCAGGGCGGCAGCTTCATGGCCCGCGGCAAGTACAACCTCGCCCGGAATACGGGCACGGTGGAGTTCAATACGGTCGGCGTGAACGAAAGCGCCCTCGGGCCGTTCCTCGCCCCAGCGCTGGCTCCGAGCAAGGTGACCTCGGTCGCCCTCGACATCCAGGGCAAGGCGGACATCGCCCTGACGGGTTCTTCGGCCCTGACCGCGGCCGTGAAGCTCTCCAACCTCGTCGTGGATGATCCTTCGGGCCGGGCTCCCAAGTCCCCGATCCAACTCGGCATCGACATCGACGCGACCAGCAATGGCATCCGGACCGAGGTCCGGAAGCTGATGGTGGACCTCGGCGCCACCGAGCGGGCCACCAACCGACTCGAGGTCGCCGGGATCATCGATCTGGGGACGAACCAGCCCACGCCGACGACCTTGACCGTTCGTTCGGCGGGCCTCGACTTCACCCCGATCTACAACCTGCTGGCCGGCGCGACGAATGCTCCCGCCGCCGCCCAGCCGCCCGTGCAGAAGCCGGCCTCAGGCAACGTGGAACCGGCTCCCGTGCACCTGCCGATCCGGGATGCGACGCTGACTCTGGATATCGCGCGGATGTTCCTGCGCGAGGTCGACGTTGCCGGGTTGAAGGGCACTGCCCGCGCCTCCAACGATGTGGTGAGCCTCGATGGGTTCGGCCTGACGCTGAACGGCGCTCCCGTCCGGGCGAAGGCCCGCGCCAACCTGGCCGTGCCGGGTTACCAGTACGACGTGGACTTCGCCGCGGAGCGGATTCCGCTCGCGCCTTTGGCCAACACTTTTGTTCCGATCCTGAACAACGCCGCCAAGGGCGAGGCCGGTGCCGCGCTCCAGATCACGGGAGCCGGCCTGACCGGAGCCTCGCTGCGCCGCAACCTGAATGGCTTTGCCACCCTCGAGGCCACCAACGCCCAGATCCAGATTCCGAACAAGTCGATCCCGGTACCGAAGCTGTTGACGACGCTCATCCCGATCCTGCCGTCGGAGATCAATCCGTCCTTCGTGCTGAGCTTGATCGGCAAGTCGGCGGTCCTGGCGGAACCGATCCGCGTGATCGAGGCCCATGCCTTGATGGGACGCGGCGGGGTGGTCCTCACGAATACCCGCGTCGCCAACTCGGCCTTCATCGCCACCGTGGGCGGCGACATCCAGTTCGCCGACAACCTCACGAACTCGACGCTCAACCTCCCGGTCTCCCTGGCTTTCGCCTCGAACGGTCGGATGCCGGAACCCCGCAAGGTGGGGCGCCTCGCCGGTACGATCGGCGTGGAGAAGTTCGAGAAGGACCTTGTCGGAATCGCAGCAGTCGTCGGGGGCGTCTCGATTCCCGGGGTGGGCAATGTCGGCGACCTCGGGGCCAAGGGCGTCGAGAAGATCAACCAAGCCACCGGCGGTGCCGTACAGAAGCTTGGCAACGTGGTCGGTGGACTGGTGCCCGGCGGCGACAAGCCGACGAATGGCCCGGCCAGTGCGGTCGGCGGGCTCCTGAACGTCCTGACCGGTGGCAAGAATACCAACGCCCCGGCCACCAACAACGCGGCGCCCAAGCCGGTCAATCCGTTGGACCTGCTTCCGTTTGGTCGCGGGAAGAAGTGACGGGTACCGAAGCCTTCATCCATCCGACTGATGCAAGAACCCCTCCGGTACCTCGAACGGGAGCAGGACCGTTTTGTTGCCGACCTGTGCGAGTACGTTCGATTCGCCAGTGTCAGCGCCCAACCCAAGCATGCTCCGGACGTCCGGGCCTGTGCGGACTGGTTCGCCCAGCGTTGCCAGGGTCTCGGCCTGGAGACCCGCGTGTATCCAACCGCCGGCAACCCGATTGTCGTCGCGCGGACACCGAAGATTCCCGGGGCGCCGACGTTCCTGGTCTACGGGCACTATGACGTGCAACCGCCCGAGCCCTTCGAACTCTGGACCACGCCGCCCTTCGATCCGCAGGTCCGGGGACGGAGCCTCTTCGGCCGCGGAACAACCGACAACAAGGGTCAGCATCTGGCCCACCTGAACGCGGTGGAGGCCTACCTCCGCACGGGAACGCCGCTGCCCTGCAACCTCGTCTTCCTCGTCGAAGGCGAAGAGGAGATCGGCTCCAAGGCGCTGTACGGGTTCCTGCCTGAACACCGGGAAGAACTCGCCTGCGACGCCGTCATCATCTCGGACAATGGCATCCCGGGACTCGAGTACCCGTCGCTGACGTACGCCCTCCGCGGCATTGCAGCGATCGAGGTGCGGATCGACGGCCCCTCCCGGGACCTCCACTCGGGCCTGTTTGGCGGGACGGTCGAGAACCCGGCCATGGCCCTATGCCAGTTGTTGGCCAAGATGCGCGATGAGGACGGTCGGATCACCGTGGCCGGTTACTACGACGATGTGGTGCCGCTCTCCGATTATGAGCGTCGCCAGTTGGCCCGCATTCCGGCCACGGCGGAGGAGTACCGCGTGCTGACGGGTTCCCCGCAGTTGTTCGGCGAAAAGGGATTTACCTGCGAGGAACAGCGCACCGCCCGCCCGACGTTCGAGATCAACGGCCTGACCAGCGGCTATCAGGGCGAGGGCAGCAAGACGATCATTCCGTCCTGGGCCAGCGCGAAGCTCACGCTGCGCCTGGTCCCCGACCAGGTGCCCGGCAAGGTCATCGCCAGCGTGAAGGCTCACCTGGAGCGCCTCTGCCCGCCCACGGTCCGTCTCACCATCAAGCACGGTCACGGCGGCGAACCCTACATCGTCTCGCCCGACGGTCCGCTCGCGCAGGCAGCCTTGAAGGCCCTGGAATCCGGGTTTGGCTACCCGGCGCTCCTGACCCGCGAGGGCGGCAGCATCCCCATCGTGTCCGCCTTCCGGCAGCATCTCGGCGCGGACACGCTGTTGCTGGGGATGGCACTCCCCGACGACAACGCGCATTCGCCAGACGAGAAATTCGACCTCGATGCCTATGCCGCTGGGATGCGCATGGCCGTGCACCTCTGGCCGCGGTTGACGGAAGCCAAGGTCGCCTCCCGCTCATGAGCGACTCCGGGACGGGAATCGACCTGCCGGCACAGCGCATGCCGGTGATCCTGCTGACGGGCTTCCTGGGCGCAGGCAAGACGACCCTCCTGCTGCGGTGGCTCCGCGAGTCGCCGGCGACCGGCTTGCGGGTTGGAATCGTGATGAACGAGTTCGGCGCCGAGAGCGTCGACGGCCAGTTGGTCCGGCGTCCGGGTCTTCCCATCCGGCAGGTGGATGGCGGTTGCGTCTGCTGCGCTCCCGAGTCGGAGTTGGATCGGGCCTGCCGCGAACTCGTGCGCTCCGGCGAGTGCGATTACCTCGTGCTGGAGACCAGCGGGTTGGCAGATCCCGACAGCGTCATCGACGTGCTCACCGACCCCGACCTCGTCGGAGAGGTCCGGTTGCAGGCGGTGGTGACCGTGCTCGATGCGGCTTGGTTCGCGCGGCCCGGCGATGGTTCCGGGGACTCGATCGGGGAGCGGGTGTTGGCCCGGAGACAGGTGCAGTTCGCCCAGGTGGTTGCCCTTTCGAAGTGTGACCTGCTCGGGCCTGCCGAGATCGATGCCGTGGAGGCGCAGTTGCGGGAATGGAATCCGACGGCCGAGTTGGTGCGGCTTCCTTACGGGCTTCCGGAGGTCGGTCGGATCCTGGCGCGGCCTCCGGCGGAATCCTGCGTGGAGGCGGCACCTGTGGAGGACCGGCCCCACCTGCACTCGACTTACCAGAGCATCACCTGGCGGTTCCCCACGCCGGTCGCCCGGGCCCAGTTCATGGACTTTCTGGGGGGGCTGAATCCGGCCGAGGTCGTCCGCGCCAAGGGATTCGTCCGGTTCCGCGAGTCGCCGGACCGGATTCACGTCTTTCAGCGGGTTTGGGGACATCACCTGATCGAGGAGTTCCCGGCCAAGCCGGATCCACAGCCGTTCGGAGTGTTGATCGGACCGCGGTTGGATGCGCCGAGACTGCACGAACGGATCCGGAAACTGACCAGCGCCGGGCGCATCGCCCTGGGGACTCCGATTCAGGGGACGTGAAAGCCCATGGACTCCGAAGCCCGGCTCACGCAACATCGCGCCCACATGGATTCACGGAAGCTGGCACTGCTGTGCCGCGAGTTGGCAGAAAACCGGAAGGCGGAGGACGTCGCTGTCCTGGATGTCCGGAAGTTATCGAGTGTCACGGACTACTTCGTCATCGCCACCGGAACGAGCGAGCCGCACTTGCGCGCCATCGAGAACGAACTGGTGGGGCGTTTGACCGAGGACCATGGCATCCGGGCGGGATTCACCGAGGGGTCCGCCCAGGGCAGTTGGTTGGTCATGGATTTCTTTGACGTGATTGTCCACGTCATGCGCAAGGACACCCGCGAGAAGTACGATCTCGAAGGACTCTGGGGCGATGCCCCGCGGATCCGAGCCGGTCGCCGCAAGGCAGGTGATCCAACCGCCAAGTCGTCCAAGGCCGGATCCAAGGAAGACGACGAGACGGACGAGGAGGAGTAAGCCGGGCGTCAGCAGACGTGGGTCACGCCCGACGCTCGCGGAACTTCTCCCGCCAACGGTCCAAACAAGGGTTCAAACCGGCGGCAAGACGCTCGGCGGCCGAGGCGTGGCTTCGTCGGCTTCGATCAGGCGGTTCAGGGCATCGCGCAGTTCGCGGAGCCCGGCGGCCGGGACCATCACCATGTCTCGCCGCCCATTCACGTCCTCGACGATACGCACAAAGCGTCCCCGGGGATTCTCGTTGAGAATGAGCGTCAACACCTTCCGCTCGACCCGCAGCGTCTCCACCCGCAGCGCACCTTCTCCAGAACTCCATTCCGGCTTTCCCATAGGCTTGGCGACCTCTCCCGGACGCAGATGGATTCGGAAGGTCCCAGTCTCATTCGCCACAGCGGGTTAAATGCAGTGCTTAACACTACATACCTGATCGTGGATCCCTTGTCTTCCGTGCTGCGTAAGTCCCTACACCCTGTGACAGGTTTTGCCAGCATGCAAGGACCCCGACCAAAATCATGAGGTTGCCAGCCTGCGAGGCCCCATGCCACACCCCGAACCGCGCCGCCAACTCGCGCCGACGGGGTTCCGGTGTCCCCAGTTGATACCGCTCCGCATGAATCCGGGCCAGCATGGGGTGTACCCACGCGAGGGCCACCAGCGCCATGGCACACAGCGGGGGAAGCAGCCACGCTCGCAACCGACCGGGCGTCGCCGGATCCCGCAGCCGTTCGATCCCGTAGAGCAGTCCCGCGAGTCCCGCAAACCCGACCTGCCACTGGAAGAGTCGAAGCAGGATCGCCTGCGCAACCCGGCCCGCTTCGCCCGGGGGAAGGGTATTCTTGATCGGGGCGCCAAAGACCACCGGGATGGCCACGAAGGCCACCCCGATTCCAGTTCCCAACCAGAGCGAGAAGACGAGCAGGGACAGTCGTGGCCACATCCTGTGAAAATCATGCTTCGCCGGGTCCAACCGCAAGCATCCCGTTGGCTCACTCCACTCCGTAGCAGCCGATACGACGTCAGGAGGCAGAGCTTGTAGGCTGGGTGCCCTCACCCGGCGTGGCTCGTGAACCGCCGCGTGGGGGCACGCGGCCTACAGAACGCAGGTTCTGGAATCTGGGAACTCCACCCAGCCCGCCTCGTGACCTCGTCGGCTACATCATGCCGGGTAGCTGCCGACGTCAGGAGGCAGAGCTTGTAGGCTGGTTGCCCTCACCCGGCGTGGATCGTGAACCGCCGCGTGGGGGCACGCGGCCTACAGAACGGAGTTTCTGGAATCTGGGAACTCCACCCAGC
>CAIMMI010000246.1 GCA_903842505.1 uncultured Verrucomicrobiota bacterium
ACGCAGGCGCTGACAGATTCGGCACCGCAGTGAACTCGAGCGTGATCGAATCCATCGAGAAACCTCCTCCTGAACCGGTTCTGAACACCGCTGTGTTGGATCCGTACGAATTGCCACCCGGAAAGAGGCCATGAATGTCGCCGATCCCACCGACGAACCGGGTATCGAGGTTGCTCAGAAGTGTCTCCGCTCTCATCGCCTGTGCCGGAATGAACAACAGGCAAGCCGCGAGCAGGGCTAGATTGGGGCGGAGTTTGTGCGTATCAGAAGTTATACCTTTCAGGGCGACAGCCCCGCGCCGAACGATTGCCTAGACCGACCAACGGCAGCTTGGTTGTGAAGTCTTGGCAGAACTTCCATGGTTTTCCCGAACACCCTGCAAAGGCCTCCCCCCTTGAAACTTGAATCTGAAAACTTCCAACTCCCCGACTACTTCATCGGCATTCCCGGCTCCTGTTTGCCGTTGGTCGTCAGGATCTGGAAGTGATGGACGCCGGCGGCCAAGGGGTGATCGCTGGTCCAGACCATCCGATGGTCCGGGGTCACCTCGACCATGGAGATGCCCTGGTTCGCCGCGTGACTGCCGACGACGGTATTGCCATTGGCGAGACGCTGGGATCCGCACGGGTCCTTGAACAGTCCGCCCACGTGTTCGTTGGTGACCTTCCAGACGATCTCCCCGTTGCCGCCGAACTCGACCACCTTGTTGCCGTGGGTCAGCGACACGAGGGTGTTGCCGTTGTCGAGGCGGATGGCCGTGAATGGCCAGTTCTCGGCGGGGCGTCCCCCGAGCGGTTCCAGGTCCGTGCGGATTACTTTCACGATCCGACCATCCGGGGCGTATTCCTTGACCGCAAAGGCCAGCAGGTGGGGGACGAGATAATTGCCGTTGCGGAGTTGTCGCGCCATGCGGGTCTGCATGTGGGTGTTGTCCGTCTCGGGCTGGAGCGGCACCTCAAGCGTGATCTTCCCCTGTCGATCCACCTCCAGCAACCGGGGCTTCTTTCCCAACTCCGTGATCAGGGTGTTGCCGTTGTAGAGCCGCTGGGCCGTGCTGATCTCGCCGTTGTCCGGGCTGATCCGATAGGTGAAGACCACCTGCTTCTCGCGGGTCACCTCCTCGACGTGATCCCCATAAGCCAGCAGGACGTTGCCGTCGGGCAGGACAAATCCGTCGCGCGAACCGCCCTTGTGTTCCCACTGAACCTTGCCGTCCTCGCCGATGATCGCGGTCTTGCCGCCCATGACGAAGTACGAGTGTCGGATCCCCGATGTTGCGGCTGCGGATTCAGCCCCGGAGAGACTCAGTGTGCCGGCCGCGGCCATGGCTCCGGCGAGAACGATCATACGGTGGAACATGCCGCAAATCTGTGCGGGAGGCCGCGAAAGGAAAGCCCCGATTGCCGGATGTGCCGCGAGGGACGGCAGAAAGTCCGCAAAGCTGGTTTATTGAAGAGAAGACCAAAAGAAGCCGAAAGAGGAGCCGCCCCCCATTTGCCACCCCTCACTTCGCGTCCTCGCGCCTTCGCGCGAACTCTCCCCCCGAAAACGCCTCGCGCGAAGCCGCGACGGTGCGAAGAACACCCAAGACCCGCCCCCGATCCACGCCACCAGAAGCCAACCTCTCTCCTTCCTGCACCGCCCCCCCTTTTGCCACCCCTCACTTCGCGTCCTCGCGCCTTCGCGCGAACTCCCCACCCCGAAAACGCCTCGCGCGAAGCCGCGACGGTGCGAAGAACACCCAGGACCCCCTTTTCTCGCCCTCTTTCGCTTCTTCCGGCAAACCCTCCCACATCCCCTCTTGCGTTCCTTGAGACCATCCCCCGCAGCCTTTGCAGCAGATCCCCACATTACCGATCAAAACTGTTTCTCGGCATCGCATCGGCGGACATACACTTCGCGCGCAACATCACCATGTCCTTCCGCTGCCTCAGCCTGCTGTGCGTCGTCCTCGGGATAGGACTGTCTGTGTCGCGGCTCCGCGCGGCGTCGGAGACCGAGTTCTTTGAGCAACGGATCCGGCCCGTGCTCGTCGAGCATTGCCAATCCTGCCATGGACCCGAGAAGCAGAAGGGCGACCTCCGTCTGGATTCGCGGGCATCCCTGTTGAAAGGCGGTGAAACCGGACCAGCGGTCATTCCCGGCAACCCGGACGCCAGCCTCCTCCTCAAGGCCATCTCCCACGCCGATCCCGAGCTCGCCATGCCGCCCAGGAAGGCGCGCCTCGCCGACCCGATCCCATCGGACTTTGCCCAGTGGATCCGCGACGGCGCCACCTGGCCGGCCGGATCCGCCGAGCCTGTGGCCACGGCCAAGGAGACGTTCGACCTGAACTCCCGCAAGGCACGCCTCCCCTGGATCTGGCAGACGCCGCAGCGGCAATCCGTCCCGGCGGTTGCGGGTCCGGCCCCTGCGACCGACATCGACCATTTCATCCGCGCCCGCCTCGACGCCGCCCGACTGCGACCCGCCGCGCCCGTCGATCCCGCGACCTGGCTCCGACGCGTCCACTTCACGGTGACCGGACTGCCGCCTTCCCGGGAAGCCCTCCAGACGTTCCTCTCGGATCCCACCCCGGAACGGCGTCGTCAGGTCGTCGACCAACTCCTCGCCTCGCCGGCCTATGGCGAACGATGGGCGCGCCACTGGCTCGACCTCATGCGCTACGCCGAGACGCGGGGCCACGAGTTCGACTTCGCGATCGCCAACGCCTGGCAGTACCGCGACTACCTCATCCGCGCCTTCAATGCCGACCTTCCCTACGACCGCTTCGTGGCCGAACACGTCGCCGGCGACCTGCTCCCGCCCCGGTTGAATCCCACCACGGGCGCCAACGAATCCGTCCTCGCCACCGGTTGGGCGTTCCTCGGTGAGGAAGCCCACAGCCCCGTCGACATCCGGCAGGACGAATGCGAACGGCTCGACAACAAGGTCGATGTCCTTTCCAAGTCCTTCCTCGGCCTGACGGTCTCCTGCGCGCGTTGCCACGACCACAAGTTCGACGCCATCACCCAGCGCGACTACTACGCCCTCAGCGGCTTCATTTCCGCGGCCAGTTACCGGCAGGTCCGCTTCGAGACGATGCTCGAACACGAGCAGGTCGTGTCCGAACTCGACCGGATCCGTCGCAGCCACGCCCCGAAGGTTGCCGCCGAGGTGGCGTCCCTCCTGCGACCCGGCGTCCAACGAACCGCGAATCAACTGCTCGCCGCCCTCGCCCTCCGGCAACGCGGCACTCTCGCAACCAACCTTCCCCCGGGCTGGACCAACCAACTGCAGATCGCCGCGTCCGATCCCGCGCATCCGCTCCACGTCTTTGCCACGCTCCCGGCCACGGCTGGCGCCACCGACCTCTTCTCCAACTCCGTTCCCGCGTCGGATCCCGTCGGACTGCCCACTGGTGCCCGCGTCATCGCCGACTTCACCCGCACCAACGCCAACTCCTGGAAGACCGACGGGCCCACGTTCGGCACCGGCCCGCTCGTCGCAGGATCCGTCCTCCTGAACCCGGCCAACACGAACCAACCTGTCTCCATCGCCGCGTATACCTCTGCCTCCCGCGACCCGTTCTGGAACCGCCTGTCCCTCGCCCCGGGCACCGAACCCGACGGCGGAGGCCTCGGCGCCCACCAACGGGCCGGACGCATGATCCGCACCCCCCGCGTCCCCCTCGAGTCCGGCCGGATCCACTACCTCCTCCGCGGCAAGGCCCGGGTCTACGCCGCCGTCGATGCCCACATCATGCTCGGCGGCCCGCTCCACGGGCGGTTGGTCGCCCACTTCGATGCCGGCCCATCACCCCGCTGGGTTTCTCACGACCTCACGCCCTACGCCGGACACCGCGCACACTTCGAGTTTGGTCCCGACGGCGACGCGCCGCTCGACGTCCTGTTGGTGGTCGAGTCCACCGAGACGCCTGCCTTC
>CAIMMI010000247.1 GCA_903842505.1 uncultured Verrucomicrobiota bacterium
ATCTGCGCGAGGCGTTCTGCGACCCGCGCACCGAGCCGTTCACGTTCCCCGTGCCGCCGATCACGATCGGCAGCCAGACCCGCATGGTGGTGCTGCGCAAGGCGATCGCCGACGGCACGGCCCGCCCTGGCGACATCGCCGACTTCGAGCGCAACCAACCCTTCAGCTACGGCGCCTGGGTCCGAGTTCCCGGCGGTGGCACCTATCAGTCCGTCATCGCCCGCATGGATCAGGCCGCCGACTTCCGCGGCTGGGATCTCTTCACCCACGATCGCAACTACGCCGTCCACCTGGTCCATTCGTGGCCTGAGAATGCCCTCAAGGTCGTCACCACGGAGAACCCGCTCAAGCCGGGCGAATGGCAGCATGTCTTCGTGACCTACGACGGCTCCGGCAAACCCGCCGGCCTCCAGATCTTCATCAACGGCCGCCCGGCCGAGACCCGCGTCGAGGTCGACAAGCTGTCCGATACCATCCGAACCACCGTCCCCGTCCGCGTCGGCCAACGCAGCAAGGACCAGCACCTCGTCAATGGCGAGGTTCAGGATGTCCGCATCTACGGACGCCAGCTGAAGTCCCATGAAGTCCGTTCGCTCGCCGAGGATTCTCCGGTCCGCATGCTCCTCGCCCTTCCGACCGAACGACGTTCGCCCGCCCAGACGGATGCCCTCTATGAGTTCTATCTCACCCGACGCGACTCGGGCTATATCCTGACCCGCGAGGAACTCGCCCGGCTCGAGTCCGAGCGCGACGCCATCCGCTCCCGCAGCCCCGTGACCCACGTGCAACAGGAGAAGATGAACTCGATGCCCACCGCACGCGTGCTGTTCCGCGGCCAGTACGACAAGCCGAAGGACACGGTCACTGCCGGACCCTTCGCCGTCCTGAACCCGCTTCCCGAAGGTTCTCCCACCAACCGGCTCGGCCTCGCCCGCTGGATCGTCGCGCCCGAGAACCCCCTCACCGCCCGCGTGACCGTCAACCGCTACTGGCAGGAGGTCTTCGGCGCGGGAATCGTCCGGACCACCGAAGACTTCGGCGTCGTCGGCGACAGCCCCGCCAACCCCGAGCTCCTCGACTGGTTGGCCGTCGAGTTCCAGCAGAGCGGTTGGGACGTGAAGCACCTGTTCCGCCTCATGGTGACTTCCGCCGCCTACCGCCAGTCGGCCCAGGTCACCCCGTCCAAGCTCGAGAAGGATCCGGCCAACCGATTCCTCAGCCGCGGCCCCCGCTTCCGCATGGATGCCGAGATGGTCCGCGACTACGCCCTGAAGGTCTCCGGCCTCCTCAATCCCAAGCTGGGTGGACCCAGCGTCAAACCCTACCAGCCCGATGGCGTCTGGGAGGCCGTGGCGATGCCCGAGAGCAACACCAAGAGGTACGAACGCGACAAGGGCGATTCCCTCTACCGCCGCAGCCTCTACACGTTCTGGAAACGCGCTGCACCCCCGGCCCTGATGGACGTCTTCAACGCGCCCAGCCGCGAGACGTGCAGCGTCCGACGCGAGCGCACCAATACGCCGCTGCAGGCCCTTGCCACGCTCAACGACATCCAGTTCATCGAGGCCGCGCGCATCCTCGCCCAGGGCCTCCTTCGCCAGCATCGCGGCGATGACAACCAGCTCGTTGCCGAACTCGGTCGACGCGTCCTGCTCCGTCCGCTGCGCGACGCCGAACTCTCCGTCGTCCTCGCAACGCTCAAGGATCTCCGTACCCACTACGCCGCCCATCCCGACGAATCCGCACAGCTTCTCGGCTACGGGGAAGCGCCAGCCGAAGCCGGCCAGACGGCCGCCAATGTCGCCGCCCTGACCCTGGTCGCCAACCAGCTCCTCAACCTCGACGAAGCCCTCAACAAGTAAGACCCTACCATGAGCCTTTTCGACGAGTTCGCACGCCACCAGACCCGGCGCCAGTTCTTCTCCCGCGGACGCAATGTTCTCGGAACCGCTGCCCTAGCCCAGCTCATGGGCGGCATGGGCTCCATGCTCGCCAATTCCGCCGGAGCCGCCGGCGGCCGCGCCGACCTCCCCCACTTCGCCGCGAAGGCCAAGCACATCATCTATCTCCACATGGTTGGCGGTCCCTCCCAGATGGACCTCTACGACTACAAGCCGGAGATGGCGAAGTGGTACGACAAGGACCTGCCCGACTCGATCCGTCAGGGCCAGCGCCTGACCACCATGACCTCCGGTCAGACCCGCTTCCCCATCGCTCCCTCGAGGTATCAGTTCGCCCAGCACGGCAAGTCGGGCATGTGGGTCACCGAACTCCTCCCGTGGACCGCCAAGTGCGTCGATGACATGGCCTTCATCCGGTCGATGCACACGGAGGCCATCAACCACGAGCCCGCCATCTCCGCGATGCAGACTGGCAACATGGTCACCGGCCGTCCCTGCCTCGGCTCCTGGGTCAGCTACGGCCTCGGTTCCCTCAACCAGAACCTGCCCACCTTTTGCGTGCTCGTCGCCGAGCCCTCCAACAAGGAACAGCTCCAGGCCATCTCCGCACGCCTCTGGTCCTCGGGCTATCTCTCGGGCGAACACTCCGGCGTCTCCTTCCGTTCTTCCGGCGACCCGATCCTCTTCATCAACAACCCGCCCGGCATCTCCACCCCGACCCGCCGCCGCCAGCTCGATGGCCTACGCCAACTCAACGAGATGGCCTACGCCTCCGTCGGTGATCCCGAGACCCATACCCGGATCCAGCAATTCGAGATGGCCTTCCGAATGCAGGCCAGCGTCCCCGAACTGACCCAGGTCACCAACGAACCCGAGTCGACCTACCAGCTCTACGGCGACCAAGCCCGCAAGCCCGGCTCGTTCGCCTACACCGCGCTCCTCGCCCGTCGTCTCGTCCAGCGTGGCGTCCGGTTCGTCCAGATCTACCACAACAACTGGGACCACCACTCCAACGTCGGCGGCCGCATGCCCTCCCAGTGCCGCGACGTCGACCAGCCGACCTACGGACTCATCCAGGACCTCAAGCGCCACGGCCTGTTCGAGGACACCCTCATCATCTGGGGCGGCGAGTTCGGCCGCACCATCTACAGCCAGGGCGGCCTCTCGAAGGATAACTACGGACGCGACCACCACCCCCGCTGCTTCACCATGTGGATGGCCGGCGGCGGAGCCAAGGGCGGTGTCATCTACGGCCAGACCGACGACTTCTCCTACAACATCGTCGAGAACCCCGTTCACATCCGCGACTTCCACGCCACCGTGATGCACCTCCTCGGCGTCCAGCACGATCGCTTCACCGTCCGTGTCCAGGGCCTCGACGCCCGGCTCACCGGCGTCGAGGAATGCCGCGTCATCAAGGACCTCATCGCCTGACCCGTAGCCGCCGAGGTAACGAGGCGGGACGAAGGAGACTTCCC
>CAIMMI010000248.1 GCA_903842505.1 uncultured Verrucomicrobiota bacterium
AAACCACTCAGCCACCTCTCCGCCGTAGGGGGCAGACAGTGCGAGAGGAGGGGGGCGGTGCGCAAACCGAATTTTTCAGGATCAGCGATTGCGGTTCCATCGGAGCCAGCGGTCGATCCAGGTCCGGGCTGAAGCGGTCAGGCGGGTCCGGTTGTAGTCGTCGCCGCACTGGCGGATGGCCTCGGCGAGGGTGGGATAGGGATGGATCACGTTGGCGAGCGAGGCGAGACCCATGCGAGCGGCCATGGCGGTGGCAACTTCACTGATGAGTTCGCCGGCGTGGGCACCGACGATGGTGGCGCCCACGATCTGGTCGGAACCCTGGCGTACCAGGATGCGGACGAAGCCGTCGGTGGTGTCGTCCGTGCGGGCGCGGTCGACGGAGGCGAAGCGGCGGGTGAAGTGGGTCACGCGGAGTCCGACCGCGTGTGCAGACGCCAGGGAATGGCCGACCTGGGCGACCTCGGGATCGGTGAAGGTGCAGTGGGGAATGGTGAGCTTGCTGAAGCGTTTTCGACCTGGGAACAGCGCATTCTGGATGACGGTGCGGGCGGCGAAGTCGGCGGCGTGGGTGAAACGGTGGGGCAGGCAGACGTCACCGGCGGCGAACACCCGTGGGTTCGTGGTCCGCAGGTGGTCGTCGACCTGGATCGTTCCTGCGGAGTCGCACTGGATCGAGGCGTGGTGGAGCGCGAGTCCGTCGGAGTTGGGGGTGCGGCCGATGGCGACGAGCAGGTCGGAGGCCTCGAGGCTGGCGGCCTTGGAGCCTTGGACGAAGTCGAGGTGAAGGGTGCCGTCGGGGCGGCGTTCCACGTGGTCGAGGACGACATTCCAGTGGAGGGAGACCCCTTCGATTTGGAGGCGGTTGGCCACCAGTTTGCCGGCTTCCGGGTCTTCCCGCGAAAGGAGACGATCCCGACGTGCGAGGAGGGTGACCTCGGAACCGAGGCGGCGGAAGGCCTGGGCGAGTTCGCAGGCGATGGGTCCGGAGCCGAGGACGACGAGGTGGCGGGGAAGGGTGGTGAGGTTGAAGACGTTCTCGTTGGTGAGGACGCCTGCCTGGGCAAGGCCTGGGACGTTGGGGAGTGCGGGACGCGCTCCCGTGGCGATCAGTGCACGACGGAAGCGGAGTTCGCGTCCACCGACTTCGATGGTATCGGGCGATGCGAAGCGGCCGTGCCCGAGGAACACGTCGACCCCGAGTTCCTGGAAGCGCCGGGCGGAATCGTGGGGGGCGATGGTTGCGCGGAGGTTCCGCATGCGGGCCATCACCTCGGGAAAGTCCACGACTGGAGGGGAGGTGTGGATGCCGAAGCGGGCGGCGTGGCGCACCGCGTGGGCGGCGTTGGCTGCGGCCAGCAAGGCCTTGGAGGGGATGCAGCCGACGTTGAGACAATCGCCTCCGAGGAGGTGACGTTCGATCATGGCGGTGCGGGCGCCGAGGCCGGCGGCGGAAGAGGCGGCGACCAGACCCGCGGGACCACCGCCGAGGATGACGAGATCGTAGCGTCCGGATGGGATCGGGTTCTGCCAGTCTGGAGGGTGGACAGCGGACACGAGCCGTCGGTTGGCGTCATCGTCGGGGTGCAGACCGAGGGACATCAATGGGTCCGGGCTCATCCGATGCGGCGGTTGAGGGCTGAGCGGGCGATGCGGGTGACCTGAAAGGTGACGAGGGCGGTGGCAGCGAAGCCGACGCCGAAGAGGGCCCATTCGGCCGGGGTGCGGGTGCGTTGGGAGGGTTGGCCGGAGAGGAGGGCTTCGCCGACGATGGAGCCGAGGTAGACGTAGAGGGCGGTGGCGGGAAGCATGCCGATCCAGGAGGCCAGGACGTAATCGCGGAGGCGGACGCCGGTGAGACCGAGGGCGTAGTTGAGAAGGCTGAAGGGAAATGCGGGGGACAGGCGGAGAAGACCGACGATCTTCCAACCCTCGCGGCTGACGGCGGCATCGATGGCGGTGAAGCGTGGGTAGCGGGAGAGCTTTTGCTGGAGCCAATCGCGGGCGGCGAAGCGGCCGATGAGGAAGCTGGCGGTGGCGCCGAGGGTGGAGGCGATCGAGGTCCAGAAGGTGCCCATGACCGGGCCGAAGAGGATGCCGGCGCCGAGGGTGAGGAGCGAACCCGGGACGAAGCCGACGCAGGCGACGACGTAGAGGATGATGTAGAGGGCGGGAGCCCAAGGGCCCTGGGCCCGGACCCATTCGAGGAGACTGGGGAGCGGGACGAAGCGGCCGAGGGCGATGAGAAGGGCGAGGACGGCGAGGGCGGAGACGGCGCGGGCCCAGTTACGCCACGCCGGGGTGGACCCGGAGGGATCGAGTGCGGGCATCGACTCCGGGCCGGGCATCAGGGTTTCGGGATGTCGTTGAGGGACCAATCGTATTCGGTGAACCGGACCTTGGGCCGGGTTGACCGGACGAACTGGGCATCGTCGCTTGGCAGCCAAGGCGTGACGGCTTCGGAGATGGGCTTGCCGTCCTTGGTGAAGTCCTTGCTGTACCAATCGAAGATCGGGCTCAGCCACAGGATGCCGTCCTGACGATCCAACCGATTCTTCTCGGATTGGGCCATGAAGAGGCGGCCCTGTTCATCGAGATCTGCACTGAGCGTGGCACCGACATAGGCGCGTGGGCGGAGCGGAGGGCAGCCACGGGCGGCGCAGACGAGGGCGAAGTGGACCCGGGGATCGGGGAAGTTTTTCCGGATCAGGGTGTGTTCGACGTGGTCGAGCGAGAAGGACTGACCCCAGAGTTGGACGGAGTCGAGTTTCCAGGCGCTGGTGAAGAGGCCGCCGATCTTGCGTATGCTGGTGACGGGGTAGTTGTCCCGGACGAGGCGGAGGGTGGATGCGTTGTAGACGTTGATCAGGAACGCGAGTTGGTCCGGTTTGGGCCAGGAGTCGAAGGTCGCCTTGGACACGGCGGCGGTTTCGGCGAGGTAGTCATCGAGGCCGCGGCGATCCTGGGTCAGGGCGGGGTAGTCGACGCGCCCATCCCGCATGTGTTCCTTGAGGAGGTGGGTAAGCGGTGCGTGGGAAGGATCCAACGCCGGTTGGCCGGCGAGGAGCATGCTGCAGCCCATCGCGATCAACACGATGAACAGCCAGCGCGGGATGGAACCCAGACGGATCATGTAAAGCGGACCACTCCTTGGGCAGATCGAGTCGGGAAAGCCGGAGTCGCGGTCCCAAGGAGGGAAAATGGGTGAAGTCCGGGCACGGTGGCAAGTGCCCGGATCTGGAATCTGGCGACTGGAAACTCCCTCGGGTCCTGCCTCGTGACTTCGGCGGTTACGCCCTTTCCGGGGCTATCCGATGCGGGCGTAGAATCCCTTGAGGTAACGGGCTTCCGGGAAGGAAGCGTGGTGATCGGGGGCGTGGGCGGTGGTTTCGAGTTCGGTCCAGCGGCGACCGGCGGCGCGGAGGGCGGCGCGGACGGCGTCGTAGAACTCGGATTCGCTGACGTGGGCGGAGCAGGAAGCGGCGAGGAGGAGGCCTCCATTGCGGACGCGGTCGAGTCCGAGGCGGGTGAGGCGGTGGTAGGCCTGGATGGCTCCGGCGCGTTCGGATTCGCGTTTGGCCATGGAGGGTGGATCGAGGATGACGGTGTCGAAGGCTTCGCGGGGTGCGCGGGCGAGCCATTCGAAAGCGTCGGCCTGGACCTGATGGTGGGAAGCGCGGGCGACGGTGGGGAGGTTGCGGTTGAGGTCGAAGTTGCGGCGGGCGGAGGCGAGGGCGTGTGGGGAGATGTCGAGGTCGGTCACCGAGCGGGCTCCGCCGCGGGCGGCGTGGACGGAGAAGCCGCCGGAGAAGCTGAACACGTTGAGGACATCGCCGCCGCCGGCGAGGGAGCCGATGCGGCGGCGGTTGTCGCGTTGGTCGAGGAAGAAGCCGGTTTTCTGGCCCTGGACGACGTCGGATTCGAAGCGGAGGCCGTCTTCGAGGAAGATGACCGAAGGGGCGGAGTCGTGTCCGAGGAGATTGGCGCCGTCGGTGCAGGGGAGTTGGGCCTGGAACGGGCTGAGGTTCCGGCTGACGCGGAGGACGACGCGGTCGGGGGCGAGGAGTTCCTGGAGGAGCGGGATGATCCTTAGGCCGCCGAGGGTTGCGGGTGAGTTGGGGCCTGGGTCGAGGCAAGGGATCCAGGACGGGGTGTAGAGCTTGAGGACCAGGCAGCCGGCGTAGCGGTCGAGGACGAGTCCGGGGAAGCCGTCGGATTCACCGTTGATGAGGCGGAATCCATTGGTTTCCGGGCCGAAGTGCGGGCTTCGGCGGTCGAAGGCGGCTTTGAACCGGTCGCGCCACCATTCCGGGGTGAGGGTGACCGGGTTGCCGCGATGCAGGATTCGGACGACGAGGGGTGAGTGCGGATCGAAGAGGCCGATGGCGAGGAACCGGTCGTTGCGGTCGTAGATGACGGCGAGTTCACCGGCGAGGCCGGCGCGGTTCTGTTCGCGGATCTTGTCGGAGTAGACCCACGGGTGACCGGAGCGGACGGCCGTTTCCGCGGCAGCGGTGAGCCGGAGGCGGAGGCGGGCGGATTGGGGAGGCACCGGGCGGGGAATCAGGATTGGAGCGATGCGAGGACCTCGGGGTCCCGGACGTCGACCCATCGGCCCTCGATCTGGAGACCGGCGATGCGGTGGCCGGCGTCGATGATGGCGGAGATGGCGTCGGTGAGTTCGTATTCGCCGCGCGGGGACTTCACGAGGCGGGAAGTGAAGTCGAAGAGGGAGGGTTTGAAGAGGTAGATGCCGGCGTTGTACCAGGCGGGTTGGCCGGGTTTGAGCCAGCCGTCGGCGCGGAGTTGTTCGACCTGTTCGGCGCTGGGCTTCTCGACCAGGCGGGTGAGTTCGAACTGGTCGTTGAAGAAATTGAGGCCGCCTTTGGTGACGTCCTCGCCGGCGGTGACGGTGAGGAGACCGGCGAACGGCCCGGTCTTCCAGCGTTCGAGCATGCGGCGGTAGGTGTCGGCCTTGACGAGGATGTCGCCGTAGGTGAGCAGGAAGTCCTCGGAACCGACGAAATCGCGGGCGACCTCGGGGGCCTTGCCGGTGCCGTCCTGGACGACCTGGCGGCGGTAGGTGATGCGGGCGCCGAGGCGGGAGCCGTCGCCGAAGTGCGATTCCACGACGTCGGCGCGCCATCCGGTGACGATGCACAGGTCGCGGATGCCGTTTTCGATGAGGCCTTCGGCGATGTGCTCGAGGATGGGGCGGCCCTGGACGGGGAGCATGGGCTTGGGAACTTCCTGGGTGAGTTCCCGCATGCGGGTGCCCTTGCCGGCGGCGAGGATGACAGCTTTCATTTCAGGGGGATCGGCTCCGACTGTTGGCCGAGCTTGGGGCAGGAACGCAGGGATGGCCAACCGGAATTCGGGAAGGCGGGCTGAGGCGGGAGATTCCAGATGCGAGGCCTTGAAACTTGAAACTTGGGACTCCCAAACGGCTCGTGAGGACACTCGCCCCACCTCGGGGCGACGCGGACCAGCAAGCGGGCTTTGCACCTGGGAGGAACGTGTCCCATGCTTTGGGCCGTATGCCGGTGGATCGATTGGAACTGGAGGCGCGGGAGCGCCAGATGCTTGCGCCGTATGCGCAGATGAGCGCGGAGACGCGGGGGCGGCAGCATGCCGAGGAGGCGCCGACGTGGCGGACGCACTTCCAGCGGGACCGGGACCGGGTGATCCACAGCCGGGCCTTCCGTCGGTTGGAGTACAAGACCCAGGTGTTCCTGAACGGAACCGGGGATCATCTGCGGACGCGCCTGACGCACACGATGGAGGTGGCGGCGATCTCGCGGAACATTGCGCGGGCGCTGGGATTGAACGAGGACCTGTGCGAGACGATTGCGTTGGCGCATGACCTCGGGCATTCGCCGTTCGGCCACAAGGGCGAGTTCATGCTGGATCGCCTGATGCGGGAACACGGCGGATTCGACCACAACCAGCAGAGCCTGCGGATCGTGGAGACGCTGGAGCAGAAGTATCCGCAGTTCAGTGGGCTGAATCTGAGCTGGGAGGTGCGTGAAGGGTTGGCGAAGCACCAGACCGGGTTCGATCATCCGCCCGGCGGCGAGAGCTTCGAGCATCACCAGCCCAGCCTGGAGGCCCAGATCGCGAATCTGGCGGACGAGATCACCTATTACAGCCATGACCTCGACGACGGGCTGGATTCGAAGTTGTTGGATGAGGCGCGGTTGTTGAAGGAGGTCGAGGTCTGGGGAATGGCGGCGCAGGCGGTGAAGAAGAAGTTCGGCAAGCTGCCCGACGAAAGTCGCCGGTATTACACGATCCGCGAGATCATCGATGGTCAGGTGACGGACGTCGTGACGACGACCGAGGCGCGGTTGAAGTCCGCCGGGGTAAAGACCGTGGCGGATGTCCGGGCGAGCAAGCGTGGTCTGGTTCAGTACAGCACGGCGCGTCGTCGGCAGAACATCCAGTTGAGGAAATTCCTCTACAAGAACCTGTATTACCATCCGGTGGTAGCGGAGCCGAACAAGCGGGCGATCCGGATGCTCGGCGAGGTCTTCCACTATTACCTGAAGCACCCGGAGCAGATGGGCGACGGAGCGCGGAAACGCTGTGAGGAGATCGGCCTGCATCGGGCCGTGTGCGATTACCTGGCGAGCATGACCGACCGCTACTGCATCGAGGAACACCATCGGCTGTTCGGTTTGTACGTCGGAAACTTCAAGCCATTCTAGGCGGGCAAACTGCCCATGACGACCCAGTCCCCGATGGCGGCCCGGAGTTCCGGGACCGCAAGTGCCGCGGAGCGTGTTCCTGCTTGGAACGAGCCCGTGATCCGGGTGCGGGGCGTGGGCGTGGAGCGGTCGGCGCTGCTGGAGAAACTTGGGATCCGCACGGTGGGCGACCTGCTGCTGCACCGGCCACGCCGGTACGAGGATCGTCGGAAGCTGGTTTCGATCCGGGACATGGAACTGGGAGTGCCGGTGACGGTGGCCGGGACCGTCGTGGCTTCGGGGGTGAAGTGGTATCAGCAGCGCCGGAAGTCGGTGTTTGAGTTCGTCCTGGATGACGGGACCGGGAGGCTGCATTGCCGCTGGTGGAACGTGCCGCAGATGGCGCGGGCGTTCGCGGTGGGCGACACGGTGCTGGTGTTCGGAAAGCCGAATTCCGTCCGGCCGCGGCAGATGGATCACCCCGAAACCGAGCGGTATGAGTCGGAGGATGATCCCCGTGTTCACCTGAATCGGATCGTCCCGATCCACGCGTTGACCGAGGGATTGTCCGGCCGTGTGATGCGCACGTTGATGTGGAATGCGGTGATGGAGTTTGCGGGGGCGACTCCGGTGCTGGAGCCGGACCTGGTGCCGACGGTGGCGGCGGATGGCAAGCCATGGCCGACGCGGGAGCAGGCGGTGAGGGACCTGCATTTTCCGGCTGAGATCGACGATTCGAAGCGGGCGCGGGAGCGGTTTGCCCTGGAGGAGTTCCTCGATCTGCAACTGGCGATCCAGCGGCGGAGGCGGAATCTGGAGTCGAAGGCGCAGCCCGCTCCGTGCGCGGGCGACAACCGGTTCATGCGCCCGTTCCTGTCGGGACTGGGGTTCCGGCTCACGGCCGCCCAGACGCGGGTGTTGAAGGAGATCCGGGCAGACCTCGGCGGGCCGGTGCCGATGCGTCGTCTGCTCCAGGGGGACGTGGGCTCGGGTAAAACGATCGTGGCGGCCTGTGCAGCGTTGATGGCACTGGAAGGCGGGTTCGACGTGGCGGTGATGGCGCCGACGGAGATCCTCGCGATGCAGTTGGCCGCCCATTTCCGGCGATGGCTGTCGCCGTTGGGGATTCCGGTGGTGTTGCGCGCCGGTGGGCGCGTGGAGACGGGAGATGTTGTGGCCAAGGCTGGGGCGCCGGGTGTGGTGGTGGGGACGCAGGCCTTGGTGCAGGCGGGCGTGGAGTTCGAGCGACTCGGACTGGTGATCATCGATGAGCAGCACAAGTTCGGCGTGAGCCAGCGCGAGGAGTTGGTCCGGAAAGGACGCTTTCCCCACCTGCTCGTCATGACGGCGACGCCCATCCCACGGACGCTGGGGCTGACGTTGTACGGCGACCTGGATGTCAGTCTGCTGGACCAGTTGCCCGAAGGTCGGCAGGTCATCCGCACGCACGTCCGGGACGAGGAGGCCTTGCCCAAGGTGTGGGCGTTCGTGAAGAAGGAACTCGAAGCGGGCCGACAGGCCTACGTGGTGTGTCCCCGGGTGGCGGAATCCGAGAACGAGGATGTCCGGGCGGTGAAGCGGGAATTGGGTCGGGTGCGCGAGGCCCTGGCGCCCGCGGTGGTCGAGATGGTGCACGGCCAGATGGACGCGGAATCCCGGGACTCCGCGATGACGGCGTTCCGCGAGGGACGCGTGGCGGTCCTGGTGGCCACGCAGGTGATTGAGGTGGGTGTCGATGTTCCGAATGCCTCGGTGATCGTGATCCTGAGCGCGGAGCTCTTCGGTCTCGCGCAGTTGCACCAGTTGCGGGGACGGGTGGGTCGCGGATCCGCGGCGTCCCATTGCATCCTGGTGGCGCGGGAGGAGAAGGAAGCATCGTCGGAACGACTGCGCGTCATCGCGGAAACGCGGGACGGATTCGCGTTGGCCGAGGCGGACCTGAAGCTGCGTGGGCCGGGTGAATTTCTGGGGCAGGACCAGAGCGGCATGCCAGCGCTTCGATTTGGGGACCTGCTCAATGACGGTGATTTGGTTCGGTTGGCCCGGGATCTGGCGCGCGAACACCTGCGGGGAGGCGGGAAGTGAAGTGGGCCGGATCAATCCAGGCCGCGGCGTGGGCGCTGTTCGTCGTTCGCACGTCGGCTGCGGAGGTTTCCGAACCGGGTGGATTGGCTGGCCTCTGGCGGATGACGAACCCGCCGGTGGGAACGGCCTGGGTCGTGGGAACGACGAATGTTCCGGGAGCTGTCCGCGTGTGCCGCGTGGTGGCGCCCGGTGCGGCCGGTGCGGGGTTGGTCCCGCTGTTTGTCGTCGAACGGCAGGAAGTCCGCACGCTGCGCCGCCTCCCGCCCAAGGGACAGGAACAGCAGTTTGATCCGATTGCGTTCGTGCTCCCCCTGGAGACAGAGCCCGGGGTGGGTGCTGTGTCCGGTCGATGGCGGGTGGTGTCGAAGAAGGAGGACGGAGCCGTGCACCGGTTGACCTGGGAATTGGCAGCAGCGGGCAAGGGGGTGAGTGGTCGGTTTGATCCGGACACGGACTTCCGGTTCGCACATATCATGGACGGGACACTGATCGACGGCCGGCTCAGGTTCCGCGTGGAGTACATCGAGGATCGGTATGAGGTGACCGGCGTGGCCGGGACCGACGGATGGTCCGGGACGTGGCAGCGGCCGGATGGTTCAGAGAAGGGGCAGTGGTCGGCGAAGCGGGCGCAGCCGGAGAAGGAAGTGGAGTTGCCGCCGCGTGCCGTCGCCCTGTGGGAATGGCGAAAGTCAGGCAGCCCGGAAGTCTGGTACGGCGTGGAAGGTCAGGCGCCCGAGGGCAAGGGTTGGACCCGGACAGAGCCGGCTCTCGGGCGGGTGTGGGTGCCGTGAGGGTGCGAGCCCCCGGGATCTTCCACGCCGGGTGGGGGCACCCGGCTACAAGCAGGGAACTGGAAACTGGCCACTGGGAACTCCCCCCAAGCCTCCGGACGTCGGCTTCAACGCTCAGAATCCAAACATCCGCATCCACCACCGGGATCCGCCGAAGATCCAGACGACGGCGCCGACCGTGAGGTAGGGACCGAACGGGATGCGGGTGGACCAGTCGCGTCGGCCGATGGCGATGAGGGTGACGCCGACGACGGCGCCGAGGAGCGAGGCCACGCTGAGGGTGAAGACGGTGGACTGCCACCCGAGGAAGGCTCCGATGGTGGCCATGAATTTCACGTCGCCGAAGCCCATCGCCTCGCGGGGTAGGATCAGTTCCGTGGCGTTGGCGGCCAGGTAGGGTTCGTCGGCGGGGACGAAGGTGTCGGGCCCGACGACGAGGGCGTCCTGGCTCAGTCGGACCTCCGCTTGCGGATAGCCGCGATCGGCGAGTTCAACGTGGGTGCCGACCATGCGGATGGTGTCGGACTTGCGGTAGAAGATGTCGGCGAAGGGAATGTCGCGATCCGGGAGGCGGATGCCGTCCTCGTGGAAGACCACGCGGGTGCCGGGTTCGATGGGAATGCGTTCGCGTCCGAAGAGGAGTTTCCCCAACCGGACAACGCCGTAGACGACGCCGAAGCCGACGGCGATGCCGAGCGCGCTGCGCTTGAGGGCTTCCCCGACGACGAAGGTCGAGTGCAGTCCGGGCGCGAGCGGCGTGATGAGGAGTCCGGCGCCGGCACCGCCGAGGGTGATGGCGTCGGGGATAATGAAGTGTTCGAAGTCGATGAAGGTGGCGACGACGAACAGCGAGAACAGGACGCAGAGGGCAAGGGCGGTGGCCGGGTCATTGTGGCCAAACGTGAGCCAGCAGAGGACGAACAGCGCGCCGGTGAGGACTTCGACGGCGAGGTACCGGGGCGAGATGGGGGCGCGGCAGGAACGGCATTTCCCGAGCAGCCAGATCCAGGTGATGACCGGGATGTTGAGATACCAGGGAATCGAGTAGCGGCAGTGCGGGCAGTGCGAGGGCGGGTTGACGACCGACTGGTCGAGCGGCATCCGATGGATGCACACGTTGAGGAAGCTGCCGACGAACGAGCCGAGGATGGCGATGACGATCGTCCAGAAATGGAACGGCATGCCGAACAGGCTGGGGTGGGCGAGCCACCATTCGACGAAGCGCGGGTTCATCCGTAGATCTCCCGTTCGAGGGCGTTGCGCATGACGTCGCGTGGGGCGTATTGGCCCGACCACAGGTCGAGGGCGGCGGCTCCCTGGTGCAGCAGCATGCCCAGACCGTTCGCGGTGCGGCATCCGGCCTCGCGCGCGGCGGCCAGCAGCGGGGTCTCGTGCGGTCGGTAGATCATGTCGTAGACGCAGTCGGCGCCGTTGAGCGGGAACCGGGTGACGTCGATGGGCAGCGGATCGGTCGGCTTCAGGCCCGCCGAGGTCGCGTTGAGGATGATCTCAACGGAGGAATCCGGATAGCCGGCCTGGGCGTGGACGGCGGGGAAACGCTCGGTGATTTCGTCGGCGAGTTCCTGAGCCTTGGATTCGGTTCGGTTGACCAGGAACAGTTCGCCGATGCCTTCGTCGGCCAGTCGCAAGGCCGCCGCCCGTGCCGCACCGCCGGCCCCGAGGAGGAGGATGCGGGCGCCGCGGGGTTCGATGGCGAGGTCCTCGGTCAGGGATCGGACGATGGCATCGGCGTCGGTGTTGTATCCGCGGCTGCGGATCGGGCCGGTCGGATGATCCAATTGACCGATGGGACGCCACTCGCCGGAGCCGTCCTGGGCTTCGAAGACGATGGTGTTTACGGCGCCCCAGGTGCGGGCGGATTCGTCGAGTTCATCGACGAGATCCATGGCCAGCAGCTTGTGGGGGACGGTGAGGTTGAGACCGACGAAGTGCATGGCCTTCGCCCCGGCGATGGCCGCGGCGAGGTCGGTCGGAGCCACCTCACAGGCCAGATACCGCCAGTCCAGTCCAAGGGCGGCAATGCCCGCGTTCTGCATCGCCGGCGAGGCGGAATGATGGATCGGCTGACCGTAGACGGCCACGAGGCGCGTACGGGAGCCGACCGGACGAGGATGGACGGACGACATGCGGGCGGAGGTTAAGAGGATGCCGGGCGGATGAGAAGTTCCCAGTCGCCAGTTCCCAGATGCCAGATCAGTCCGCCCCCACCGGGTGTGGAGGGTACGGCGAGGGTCGTACTCGAAGCGATGGGTTGGCGTGTGAGGGTTGGGAGTTTGGCGGTGTTCGAGTACGAGTACCGCCCTGCGGGCTGAGTACGAGTACGAGTACGAGGGAGTGAAGGCGCGGAGCGGTTCGACGGAGTCTCGCCCCACCCCGCTGGAATCAACCCTTGGTGGGGCGAGTGTCCTCACGAGCCGTGGAGGAGTCCCAGGTTTCAAGATTCGGCCTTGAAACTTGAAACTTCAAACTTGGGACTTCCGCCCGGCTCGACGGAGTCTCGCCCAACGCGGATCGGGGGCGGGCGGTTTACAGGAAGGGGAACACGGGGCAGGGTGCGGCGGTTGAGCGCTGCCATCAAATCGCCGGAGTTGGTTGAGACGCATCGGGTGGGGCCGCGGACGCGGGAATGGATCGTCCGCGCGTCCGAGTGTCCGGCCTTGGTGCCGTTGAACATCGCGCACGTCGGGTTTGCGGATGCGGCGGTGCCGTACACGATGGTGCGGACGGACCTGGCGGGGACGTACTTTCTGGCGTGCTTTGGAGGCGAAGGGCGGATCCTGCTGGATGGACGGTGGAAGCGGTGTACGGCCGGTTTGGCGTGCATGGCGCCCCCGCATGCGCTGCACGCGTTCCATGCGATTCCCGGGAAGCGCTGGTCGTTTGCCTGGGTCCGTTTCGATGCGGCGGCGGGCAAGGGGCCGCTGGGAACGGCCAGCGCTCCAGTGCTGGCGAAGTTTCATTGCGAGGCGGTGGCGTCGGCGGTGCAGGGCCTCTACCACGAGCAACAGGGCGAGGCGCAGCCGGCTGCGTTGCATCAATGGGCGGAACTCATCCACAGCTACGTGCTGAGGTTTGCCCAGCCGTGGCATGTCGAGGACCGGTTGACCCAGCTCTGGGATGCCGTCGCCGCGGCGCCGGGGGAACCGTGGAACCTGACCGAGCTCAGCCGACGGGTGCACTGCAGCGGGGAACATCTGCGTCGGTTGTGCCGGCGTCAGTTGGGGCGCTCGCCCATGGAACAGGTGACCCACCTGAGGATCCGCCACGCCGCGGCACTCCTGATCGAGACCGATCTGAAGCTGGAGGCGATTGCGGACGCAGTGGGCTATGCGAATCCGTTCGTGTTCTCGAACACGTTCAAGAAGTGGACCGGTTGGCGACCGAGCGAATACCGGCTTCGGCCCGATGGAGGCCGGCTGGGAAGGGTGGGCAAAGGGCGGGGCGTATCGTGACGCTGCCCCCGGGAAAGCCGGTGGGGCGAGACTCTGTCGAGCCGTTTCAGGATCGGCTCGTGGGGACACTCCCCGGCGTCGATGGTGAAGCGCCGCGTGGGGGCACGCGGCCTACAAGAGGGGGTTGAACCCGCCCGCCCGCTGGCCGGTCCTCGCATGTAAGACTCTCGCCCCACCGGAGGGTCAAAACGGGAATCTTCAAACTTGGAACTCCCCGCCCGACCGGGTCCCATGGGTCCATGTTTCCACCGATCCGTTCCCGTTGGTTCTCGATGTTGTGCGCGATGGCCCTGCCGATGAGCGGGGCATTGGCGGAGAGTTATCTGGTGTACGTGGGCACGTACACGGGGCCGAAGAGCAAGGGTATCCACGCCTATCGGGCCGATGTGTCGGGTGGGATCATCGAGGAGTTGGGCCTGGTTGCCGAGACGCCGAATCCCACCTTCCTCGCGCTGCATCCAAACGGCCGATACCTGTACGCCGCGAACGAAGTGGGAGAGTTCGGCGGCAAGAAGGGTGGGGCGGTGACGGGATACGAGATTGATGTGGCGACCGGGAAGTTGCGGGAGTTGAACCATGCCTCGACGGTCGGCGGCGGGCCCTGCCATCTGGTGGTGGATCGCGCGGGCCGGCAGGTGTTGGTGGCGAACTACGGCGGCGGAAGCGTTGCGTCACTGCCGCTGGATGCTTCGGGCCGGTTGGGTGAGGCCTCGGCGTTCCACCAGCACCAGGGATCGTCGGTGAACCCGGCGCGGCAGAAGGAACCGCATGGGCATTCGATCAACGTTTCGCCCGACAACCGCTTTGCCTTCGCTGCGGACCTGGGAACGGACCGGGTGTACGTGTATCCGCTCGATCCATCCCGTGGCCTCTCGTCTCCGGCATTGGCCAGTTCGCCGGCGCTTCCGGCTGGATCAGGACCGCGCCATCTGGCGTTCCATCCGTCCGGCAAGTTCGTCTACGTCATCAACGAACTCCTCTCGACGATCTCGGTCTTCACGTACAAGGCCTCGGATGGCTCGATGACGCCGTTGCAGACGGTGGGGACGTTGCCGCAAGGCTTCCAGGGTTCGAGCACGACGGCGGAGGTCGTGGTGCATCCGAGTGGGCGGTTCGTCTACGGCTCGAACCGGGGCCACGACAGCGTGGCGATCTTCTCGGTCGATCCTTCGACCGGACGCCTGACCCCGGCCGGACATGAGCTGACCGGCGGGAAGACGCCGCGCAACTTCAACTTCGATCCCTCCGGCCGCACGATGTGGGCCGCGAACCAATCGACGGACAACATCGTCGTGTTCCGGGTCGATACCGAGACGGGGCTATTGCGACGGACCGGTCAGGAAATGAAGGTTGGGGCGCCGGTCTGCGTGAAGTTCCTGAAGGTGCCGTGAGGCAAATCTTCTGCGGTTGGGAGAGGAATCGAAGGGTTCACGCGGAGTCGCGGAGCCGCGGAGAAGGTCCGGCAGTCGAGAAGCCAGGTGAGTCGTCGTCCGCGTCGAGGAGGTCACTCGGGTTCTCCCTCCGCGTCACCGCGTCCTCCGCGTGAGGTTTTCTGGGAATGGGCCCGTCAGGCCCGGCAGCCGGATTGGAGCCGAGGGAGACGTCGGAGCAGGCTCGGAATCGTTGCGGGCGCGCGTCGATCGGTGGCGGGTGACCCGGTCAAGACCGTCAGGGGCGACGAACCGGACCAGAGGCCGGCGCTCATGCGCAGCATGGTGCGCGGGCCGCCGGCGGTTTCGATGATGACGGTCCCGAGGATGGCCACCAGCAGCAGGAAGAGGGCGGCCTCGGCGCCGCGGGTGTCGACCTTCATGGATTGGGACGAGGTGCGGGACGATTGGCGCGTGGCGTTCATGGGCGGTTCCGGTTCGATGTCTGCCGGGTGCAATGCAGCGGGCGTGCCAGTCTGGCAATGATGGTGGAGAGTCTTTACGATTTAATTAAAGCTCTAAAGATCAGGTGCTTATGATGGTGATTGCTCGCCCGCTTGGTCGGAGGATTCGGATCCGGCAGCTGGCTTTTTTTCCAAGGTCGGGATCGGGCGTCCCGAAACTGGGACGACCCCGGTGAAAGATCGGGGGTGCCGGCGTCGGAGTGGATGCCATGGAGATCCGTGCGAGCAGGATGGGAATGATCGGCTGGGCGGTGGTGGCCGGGATGATCAGCGGGGCGAACGCAGCTTCGGCCGGGGCGTTGGCGGTGGGGTGGCTGCCGGAACGAGGGCCGGAACTCCGTTGGACCGACGCCGGCGAGGTTCTGGAGAGTGCGGGTGCCTTGGCCGGGCCGTAGCAATTCCCACCTTCAACTGGGCCGATGCGCCGACGTCGCCTCCGGTGCCTCAGGGAACGTTGGAGAACGTCGTGGCCACCGACCGTGCCGGGCGACCGAGGGTGGGAACGGCGGTGGTCGGGGCGCTGCTGCCGTGAGTGGGTGGGAACACGGTTGGGAACACGGGATGGTTCACGCGGAGTCGCGGAGCCGCGGAGAAGGAGTTGGTCCGAGCTATTCCCGGGGCGGATTCCTGATGGCTGTCGCCAGGTGCAATTTGATCGAGAGGCGGGGACGCTCCCGCGGACCACTTCCGGCTGCGAGCGCCAGTCGGAGCTTCGGGGATTCCGAGACCAAACGTTCGCGTGCTGCCATGGAATAGTCGGAGGGCACAGCATAGGCGCGCACATCCTGTCCCTCGCCGAGGTAGGATGGACCGACCTCCAACAAAGTGATCTCGCCCAGTTCGGCAATCTTCTGCCGCCACTCCGATGCCCAGAACTCGTCCCGCCAAGAGAACCAGAGCCTCGCCTCCTCCAGGCCGGGCACACCCTCCAAAGCCGTGGAAATCGCCTGGGCTCCCCAAGGATAGGTGAACCCTTCCGGCAAGCGGTCCTTCGATGCGGTTGGGATCAGGGGCATGCGGACGACTTAGCGGGCCGGTGGTGTGCAGGCGAACCTCAAGGGGCGGGATGATCGGCCAGGCTCATTCATAGGTGACGCGGACGCCCTGGTGCTCGCTGAGGCGGAGGAATACGCCGGCGGTGCTGCCGCTGGAGATGTTGAGGTGCCGATCGCCCATCCAGCGGACGTTCACCAAAGGTTCGCCCCCCTGGACGTAGACATTGCCGGCTTCGTTTGGGAGTTCGCTGGACGCCGGAATGATCGCGACGTGCGTGCTGGGGGTGGTGGTCGCACCGCAATCGCGGCGGAACAGAACCGCCTTGAGTTGTTTATCGGGGGAAAGGCTCGTCTGGAGTGGTTCGTTGACGCAGGTGTCGTAGGCGCCGGGGAGGGCCAAAAGCAGCAACCCGCCGCAGAGGACGAGCAGGACCAAACCCCCGCCCAGCAGGACTCCCAGGCTGTGCCGGATCTGGGTGGGGCGAGCCGTCGTGCTGTCGGGCGCTGACATCCGAGCGTGGTTACTGCACCCCTTTGGTCCGCGCAAGCTCAGCGTCGGGATTGGGGGTTGGACCCGCATGGCCTTCCTGCTTTGTGCTGCCGGCAGGAGGTGAAGCAAGTGGTTTGGACAGGATGAGCAGGATGGACAGGATGGAATCGCGGGCCGTCTCGTGCTGCTCGGAAGTCTTCCTGCAAATCTCGAACTCCCCCAAGCAGGACTGGCGAGCGGCTATCCGTCATGTTTGGCTTTGCGGGAAGAATAGCGCCATGTCGATGCCCTCCATGAATCCACGCAAGATCGTTGTCCTGACGGGAGCGGGCGTCAGCGCGCCCAGCGGCTTGGCGACGTTCCGTTCGCTCGGTGGACTCTGGGAGCAGCATCGCATCGAGGATGTGGCGTCGCCGGAAGGCTGGGCCCGGGATCCGGGGTTGGTCCTGCGGTTCTACAATCTCCGGAGGGAGGCCCTCGCGACTGCGGTTCCGAACGATGCGCATCGCGCGATCGCGGATTTGCAGGACCGGTTTGAGGTGGTCGTCATCACGCAGAATGTGGACGACCTGCACGAGAGGGCGGGGTCCAGGAGTGTCATCCACCTGCACGGCGAGCTTCGGAAGGTCCGGAGCACGGCGGACGAGGCAACGGTGGAGGACATCGGGTACACTTCGGTGGCTCTCGGTCAGGTCTGCGCGAAGGGCGGTCAGATGCGGCCCCATATCGTCTGGTTCGGGGAGGATGTCATGCATCTGGATGAGGCGCGGCGCCACATTGAGGAGGCGTCGCGGTTCGTGGTGGCGGGAACCTCGTTGGCTGTGTTCCCGGCGGCGGGTCTGGTGCGTTACGCCCGGGATAAGGCTGAGAAGGTGGTTGTGGATCTGGATCCTCCCGCGGTTTCGGGGGGATTTCGGGTGTTGCGGGGCTCGGCGGATGTGGTCATGCGTGGTTTGGCGTCGGAGTGGTTGGGGTCCGGGAAGGTCAGATGAGGCCTTTGGCGTTGGTGGACGGCCTTCGATGCCCGTACTGGCATTCGGCGCATTGGCAATTCACGATTCGGTTCCATGGACCGGCAACTTGCGCTCTCCGGTGAGCGGGGGTACCTCAGGTCCGCGTTAGGACTCAACCCGCAGCGCGATCTGACACCGTCGGACCTTTCCCCACAACGGATGAAGCCCCGCACCGATTTCAAGCTCCTGCGCCTGGCCGCGTTCCTTCTGGCCCTGGCCCTCGCCGGCTGTGGGCGGACGAAGACCGTGCCGGGTGTAACCGGCAGCCAGGCTGCGGCGATCAGCAACCGACTCGCCGCCGTCACGGCTGCGGGTGAGCCGGTGACGCTGGAGCAGTTGAGCCGGATCTATGAGGTGCCCCCGGCCGACCAGGACGCTGCGCCCCTCTACGCACGGGCGTTTGCCGCTGCGAGAGCCGCGGACTCGAAGGCGCCTCTGGCCGACAAGAAGGAGGTACTCGACCTTTTGCTGAAGGCTGCGGAACATCCCGGGTGCCGTTACCCTGTCGAACTGACTAATGGGCAGAAGGCATTGTTCCATCATCTCTCGGACATCAAGCGCTGCGCGGGGTTGCTCAGATCGGAGGCCACGAATCGGGCAGCCCTGCGTCAGACCGACGCCGCGAGCAAGGCGATCCTTGCCGGCATACGACTGGCCCGATCCCTCGACCAGGAGCCGGTACTCATCTCGAAGCTGGTCGAGATCGCGACCCTGGAACGCGCCTTCGATGCACTGGAGGAATCACTCAACCAGACGGCCTTCTCGAACGCCGAACTGAGCCGTTTGATGTTGGCGTTGGGTGATGCCGAGTCGGGTGTTGGGTTCCGGCGGGCGATGCTGGGCGAACGCGCGAACCTCGTGGCCCAATTTCAGTCTTCGGACGAGGGACTCGCCGAGGCCATGGCCATGAGCGGCGGAGGTGCGACAGCCCCAACCTTCCTCGGCAGCTACCGCTCCGACGGACACCTTGAGGGTGACTTCGCGTTCGCACTGGATTTCATGTCGAACCTGGTGGCGGTGGTGGCCTTGCCCTTTCCGGAGGCGCTCGACGCCGCAGCAGGGCTTCAGGTCCCTGACGCGCAGGCGGCACTTCAAGGGAAGCTCGTCTTCTCGGCCATGCTCCTGCCTCGGCCTGCCACCTTTGTTCCCAAGGGTGCCGCGACGGTTGCCCGTGTCCGGATCGCTCGGACGGTGCTGGCGGTGGAGCTTTATCGTGGCAAACACGGCGGTTCGCTGCCGGAGACGCTGGCGGAGGTGTCGGCTGAATTGTCGGATGGAGTTCCCAAGGATCCCTTCGACGGTCAGCCCCTTCGGTACCGGAGGGCTGCGGCGGGCGGCTATGAGGTTTGGTCGGTGGGGCCGGACAGGAAGGACGACGGAGGGGCGAAGGAACCGTCGGAGGGCAAGGCTGGGGGTGACTTGGGGGTCAGGATTGCCCGGTAGGAAGCACGCAGCAGGGTCCGGGTGCGAACCACGCCGGGTTTGGTGGGTTGGCCACAACCGCGTTGCGGTTGGGAGGATCGAGGGGCCGGCACCCGGGGTTGGCCTCGTGCCTCGACCAACCTTGGGCCAGGGGGCTCAACGCCGTTGGCTTTGGTGGAGGGCTTCGAGGCCGCGGGACTGCTTTTGTTAGGGGCCGGGGTGATTCGCGGTTCGAGTACGAGGAGGGAAGCGGCTCGACGGAGTCCTTGAAACTTGAAACTTCAAACTCGGGACTTCCGCCCGGCTCGACGGAGTCTCGCCCCACCGGCCTTGAAACTTGAATCTGAGCACTTGGAACTCCGTTCCAGATTCAGGAAGGTTTGAATTGTCGATACCCGAAGAGCGTAGAGGTTGGCGCGAGTTCATGAGCGGCTATTTCTCCATGCGGAAGGTCCTGTTGCTGGCCCTGGCGATTTGTCCGGGGGGCATGGCTGTCGGCGCGGATGCCGGGCTGATGTGGTCGACGCACGTCCGGCCGATCCTCGATCTGCACTGCGTGAAGTGCCACGGGCCGATCGAGCGCAAGAGCGGGCTGGAACTGGATACGCCGGAGGCGGTGTTGAAGGGCGGGGATGAAGGTCCGGCGGTGGTGCCGGGTGAGCCCGACAAGAGCCGGTTGTATCAGTTCCTCGCGCCGGGAGCGGATCCGCACATGCCGCCCAAGAAGCAGTTGGGCGACGCGGATCGGGAGATGATCCGGGCGTGGATCACGGCGATGTCCGCAGGGAAGGGTGGGGTGACGAACCCGCCGGTGGCAGCGGTGCGGGAGGCGCGGAAGTTTGGTTCGATTCCGGAAGCGGTGGAAACGCTGCTCGCGGAGGGATGGAAGGCCCGAGGCGTGAAGCCGGCCGGGTACGTGGACGACCGGACGTGGTGCCGTCGGGTGTACCTCGATCTGGTGGGACGGATCCCGACGCCGGGTGAGACCCAGGCTTTCCTGGCCGAGGCTGCGGACGCGCGACGGGAGAAGCTGGTGGATCGGTTGCTGGCCTCGGACGCCCATGCGGTGCGGATGCGGGAATTGTGGGATGTGTTCCTGATGGGGCGGCCGCGTCGGGACAATCACGAAGATCGGCGTCGGGACAATGGATGGTGGAGTTTCCTGGAAGGAGCGTTCCGGAAGAACCGGCCTTGGAACGAGACCGTGCGCGACGTGTTGGTCGGGCGGGGCGAGGCACCGGAGGCGAAGGGAGCCTCGTGGTTCCTGTATGAGCGTCGGAACAACCATCAGGGCATTGCGGAGGCGGTGGCGCCGGTGGTGTACGGGACGAAGATCGATTGTGCGCAATGCCACGACCATCCCCTGGCGCGGGAGATCAAGCAGGCGCACTACTGGGGCTTGGTGGCGGCGTTCAATCGCAGCAAGAACGTCGATGGCGGGAACGTGGTGGGCGAGTCGGCCATCGGGGGCTTCATCAATTTCACGAACCTGAAGAAGGAATCGCAGCCGGCGGTGGTCACGCTGCTGAATGGTCGGGTCGTGGAGGAAGCGCGACCGGCGGCGGATGCGAAGGAGGAGGATCGCGACGGGCTGTACGAGGATCCGAAGGCGAAGGTCCGGGTGCCGAAGTTTTCGCGGCGCGGGGCGTTCGCGGAGGCGGCGACGCGGGACAATCCACTGTTGGCGCGGGCGTTCGTGAACCGGATGTGGGCGGTGTTCTTCGGGCGGGGGTTGGTGCATCCGGTGGACGAGATGAACGCGCGGAATGCGCCGAGTCATCCGGAGTTGCTGGACTGGTTGGCGGCGGATTTTGCGGCATCGGGGCATGACCCGCGGCGATTGGTGCGGGGTTTGGTCCTGAGCCCGGCGTATGGGCTGGACCGGGGAGAGGCGCCGCCGGAGTCCTTTGGTTCGGCATTGGAGCGGCCGTTGACCGGGGAGCAGTTGGCGCGGTCCTGGCGGGTGGCGGCCGGGTTGGGGCCGGACGAGGATGGTTTGCGGCGGGCGGCGGTGGGCGCGATTCCGGAGGTGCTGCCGAGGGATTACAACGCGACGTTCCAACAGGCCCAGTTCCTGGCGAATTCGCCGGCGTTGCTGGAGCTGTTGAAGCCGGCGGGGAGCGGAACCGTGCCGCGGATCGCGAAGCTGGGAAATGGCGCGGACCGGGTCCGGGAGGCGTTCCGGGCTGCGTTCGGAAGGGAGCCAGCGGAAGGTGAGCTGGAGGCGGCGATGGAACTCGGGGGCGCGGGATCTGAGCGGGCAGGGGAACGGTCGCGTGACCTGATGTGGGCGTTGATGACGAGTGCGGAATTCCTGACGACACCGTGAACACTCCAGTGAATGAAAACGGGCCGGGGCCATGCCGGGTGGACGAGCATCGGTTGCATCGCCGGCTGTTCCTCAAGGGGCTGACGGGTGGGACGGCGGCGGCGGTGACGAGCTTCTCGGGTTTGTTCGAGAACGCGGCGTTTGCTGCGGCGGCGAAGAAGGCGCAGAAGCGTTGCCTGCTGCTGTGGCTGTGCGGGGCACCGAGCCAGTTCGAGACGTGGGATCCGAAACCAGGCCGGCCGTCCAGCGGACCGTTCGGGAGCATTCCGACGCGGATTCCCGGGGTTCATTTCTCGTCGTTGATGCCGATGTGCGCGGGGATTGCGGACCGGATGAACCTCATCCGGAGCATGAAGACGGCGCAGCCGGAGCACCTGCAGGCGATCAACCTCCTCCAACGCGGCAATCCGGAGCGGGCAGGATTCACGCGACCGACGCTGGGCAGTGCGTTGTCGCATGCACTGGGCCAGTTGGATTCGCCGATCCCGAACTTCGTGTTCATCGACCCGATCCCGGGCGGGAACGAGTTCGAGACGTTCAAGTCGGGGAACTGGAATGGCTGGGTTGGGGCGGAGCACGCGCCGGTGCGGGTGGGCGGCGACTACTCGCGCTTGATCGGGGCGGCGACGGAAGGGATCCCAGCGCATGACCGGGAAGCGCGGGAGAAGTTGCGGCGGTTCCTGACTTCCAAGTTCGAGCGGGACCGGCGGAGCGCGGTGGCGGCGAGCCAGAACGCGGCCTTCGAACGGATGAAGGGCATGGCGGCGAGCGCAGATCTCTTCGACGTGAACAAGCTGCCAGCGAAGGACCGGGAACGGTACGGCCCGGGGAGCTTCGCGCAGCACACCTTGATGGCGCGGAACCTCATCGAGCACGGAGCGCCCTTCGTGATGGTTGCGAACGGCATGAACTGGGACAACCACGTCTTCCAGCACGAGATCCATCAGATGCTGGTGCCGGAGTTGGATCGGGTACTGTTCCATCTGATCCGCGATCTGGAGGAGCGGGGATTGCTGGACTCAACGCTGGTGGTGGCGATGGGCGAGTTCGGTCGGACGCCGTGGCTGAATCCCGCGCGCGGCCGGGATCATTATCCGAATGCATGGAGCCTGATGATGACGGGGTGCGGATTGAAACGGGGCGTGGTCACGGGGGCGACCGATGCGGATGGCGTGGACGTGATCGAGAAGCCGTACAACGAGCAGAACCTGTTCGCGACGATCTTCACGGCGCTGGGGATTGATCCGCACGGCGAGTATGAACTGCCCGGGATGCCGACCTTCCATCGGGTGGAAGATCGGGCGGAACCCATCCGCGACCTGTTGGCGTAAAGGCAAGGAACTGGAATTCCGATGAAGCTGAGCCAGATCAAGGATCACAAGCTGCCGACGGGTGTGCTGGGGTTTGCCCTCGGCCCCGATGGCCTGACGGGGTTTGCGGCGTGCGCGGACGGGACGGTGCACCGGGTGAACCTGGAGACGGGAAAATCGGAGGCCTTCGCGGGGCGGCATCATTCCTATGCCAGCGGGTGCGTTGTGCTGCCGGACGGCGGCACGGTGATCTCGGGCGGGTATGACGGTCGATTGCTGTGGCATGAGGTGGAGACGGGGCGTTGCTGGCGTGAGGCGACCGCGCACCGGTTCTGGAGTTGGCAATTGGCACTTTCGCCGGATGGACGTCGGGTGGCGTCGTGCACGGGGCAGTACCTGTCGGGTGGATGGAAGTACGAGCCGTCGGCCGAGGTGGAACTCTCGGTGAAGGTTCACGACACGATGACGGGCGAGGAGGTCGGCGCCTATTCGCACGGGCCTCCGGTATTGAGTTGTGCGTTCAGTCTGGACGGTCGGCATCTGGCGGCGGCGAACATGCTCGGCGAGGTGCGGGTCTGGGACACGTATCCGACCGGTTCAAAGGAGCCGGTATCGAAGTGGACCACGCCGGACTTCACGTCGTGGGGTTCGACCAAGACCCACCATTACTGCGGGGGAATTTACGGACTGGCGTTTGCGCCGGATGGGAAGTCGATCGTCGGATGCGGCATGGGGCCGATGACGGATCCGATGGCGGGCAACGGGAAGATGACATGGCAGCGGTGGGATTGGCGGACGGGGGAGCGACTGGGTCAGATCCGGGACGGCCAGCATGGGTCGGGGTTGATGGAGGCGGTGGCATGGCATCCGGACGGGCGGCATTTCGTGATGGCCGGGCGCCAGGCGCAAGGGACGTGGAACGCGGCGTTGTTTGGGGTGGAGGACGGCGGGTTGGTGCATGCCGTAGACACGAAGAAGCGGATCACGCACGCGCGGTTTTCGAAGGATGGGAAGCGGTTGATCCTGGCCGGGGCCAATGGTCAACCGCAGCGCAAGGACGGGGTGTGGCCGTCGTGGGGACGGGTGCAGGTGTATGAGGTGGGGTGAGGGGGGAGGGGGAGGTGGAAGTTTTCAGATTCAAGTTTGAAGTGGGATGTAGCCGACGAGGTGACGAGGCGGGGTTTGAGGACAGCCTCGTTACCTCGACTGCTACTCGGACAACAGCCTCCTGACTTTGGCTGCTACCCGGCCTAGTGCGTCACTCAGCAATCCTGTTCATCCTGTCATCCTGTCATCCTATCCAAACATCCCGCTCCTATCCCAAACCGGGTTTGAGAGGTTCGGTCTTTGCAGGGGAAGGCGTGGGCGGGCAGGGTTGCTCCGGAATGAAGTCATGGTCACTGGGAATCCGGGACGGGATCTGGGTCGTGGGGTTGGCTTGGTGCCTGGCGTTGGGGGCAGGGCATCGGGTCGGGGCAGCGGAGGGGGCGGCGACGAATGCGCCGGCTTCGCCGAAGCTGACCTTGCAACGGATCTTCGGCGACGGTGAGTTCGGCGGCGATTCGTTCGGTGGGCGTTGGTTGGACGAGGGGCATCGGTACACGACGTTCGAGTCGACCACGAACGGCGTGGGTGGTCGTGACCTCGTCGCGCACGATGCGGCGACCGGCGCGAAGGAGGTGCTGGTGGCCTCGTCGGACTTCATCCCGAAGGGTGAGTCGGGTCCCTTGTCCGTCGAAGGGCACTGGTGGTCGAAGGATCGTTCCCGGTTGTTGATCTACACGCAGTCGAAGCGCGTGTGGCGGACGAACAGCCGCGGGGATTACTGGGTGCTGGACCGGACGGCGCGGGAGTTGAGGAAGCTGGGCGGCGATGCGCAGCCTTCGAGCCTGATGTTCGCGCGGTTTTCCCCGGATGGAACGCGCGTGGCGTATGTCCGCGAGCGGAACCTGTATGTCGAGGACGTCCGCACGCACGAGATCATCGCGCTGACGAAGAGCACGTCGCCGACGATCATCAACGGCACATTCGACTGGGTTTACGAGGAGGAGTTCGGGTTGCGGGATGGGTTCCGCTGGAGTCCGGATGGGAAGCGGATCGCGTACTGGCAACTGGACACGACAGGTCTGCGTGAGGTGCCGTTGGTCGACAATGTCGACGGGCTTTATCCGAAGGTGCAATGGATCCCGTATCCGAAGGTTGGGGAGCAGAACGCGTCGTGCCGGGTGGGCGTGGTGTCGGCCTCGGGCGGTGAGACCCGATGGATGGAGGTGGCCGGGGATCCCCGAAACCAATACCTGTTCGACCTCGCGTGGGTGGAGTCGACGGGGGACGTGCTGCTGCAGCAGTTGAATCGGTTGCAGAATACGAATCACATCCTGCTGGCGGATCCGACGTCGGGGAAGGTGTCGACCCTGGCGGTGGACCGGGATGATGCATGGGTGGACGGGCATCAGAACCTCAAGTGGCTGGACGAGGGGAAGCGGCTGCTGTTCTGGAGCCAGCGCGATGGGTGGCGGCATCTGCACACGGTGGACCGCAAGGGGCGCAAGGTCCGGACGCTGACCTCCGGGGAATTCGACGTGACCGACCTGGTGCACGCGGATCCCGACCAGGATCTCGTGTATTTCACGGCATCGCCGACGAATGCCACCCAGCGATACCTGTATCGGGTGCGATCGAACGGGCACGGAATGGAACGGGTGACTCCCGGGGGGCAGCCTGGGACGCATGGGTACCAGATTTCGGCGGACGGGAAGTTCGCGGTGCACACGTACTCGCGGTTCCACGAGCCGCCGGTGATCGAGATGGTCACCTTGCCGGATCACAAGGTGGTGCGGGTGCTGGTGGAGAACCAGAAGCTGAAGGAAAAGCTGGCGACGTTGGACCAGCCGAAGACCGAGTTCCTGAAGGTGCCGTTGACGAACGGCGTGGTGATGGACGCGTGGATGATCCGTCCCCCGGACTTTGATCCGGCGCGGAAGTACCCGCTGGTGGTCTACGTTTATGGCGAGCCGGCTGGGACAACGGTGACGGACTCCTGGGGTGGGAAGTCGTACCTGTGGCACGTGATGTTGGCGCAGCAGGGATATGTGGTGATGAGCTTCGACAACCGCGGCACCAGCGCACCGCGGGGGCGGGCGTGGCAGAAGGCCATCTACCGGCAGGTCGGAATCCTGGCACCGCAGGAACAGGCACTGGCGATCCAGCAGGTTTTGGCAACGCAGCCTTCCATTGATCCGGATCGGATCGGGGTCTGGGGCTGGAGCGGTGGGGGTTCGATGACGTTGAACGCGATGTTCAAGTTTCCGGACCTGTACAAGGTCGGGATCTCGATCGCGTCGGTGCCGAACCAACGCTTCTACGACACGATCTATCAGGAGCGGTACATGGGGTTGCCGGCAGACAACGTCGACGGCTTCCGGAACGGTTCACCGATCCACTTCGCGAGCCAGTTGAAGGGGGAGTTGCTGTTGATCCACGGGACGGGTGACGACAACTGCCACTATCAGGGTGCCGAAGCGTTGGTGGACGAGTTGATCCGGCACAACCGGCCGTTCCGGTTGATGGCGTATCCGAACCGTTCCCACAGCATCAGCGAGGGAACGGGAACGACACTGCACCTGCGTGGATTGATGACGTCGTTCCTGAACGAGAAGTTGCCGGCGGGTGGGTTGCCGCGGTGAGAGGTGGGGCGAGACTCCGTCGAGCCGTTTCAGGATCGGCTCGTGAGGACACTCGCGCCACCGTGAGGAGGCCGCTGATGGGGTGGGGCGTGAGGAGGCTGGGCTGGGGCAGTTGCCAGTTTCCAGATGCCGGTTCCCAGTTCTGGAATCTGGCGACTGGCGACTGGGAACTCCCTCTGGACCCGCCTCGTTACCTCGTCGGCTACCGGGCGGGCCCGGCGGCCATGCCAGAGGGCATGCCGGGGACGGGGATCCGGACGCCGGTGTCCTTGAGTTTCGATCCGGCGACGCGGTAGATGCGCAGTTCGCGGTCGGGATGGCATTGCACGACGACGTGTCGGCCGTCCGGGGTGAAGGTGACGCCTTCGGGTATGCGGCCGGTGGGGAGGGTCTGGCGTTGGACCCAGCGGTTGCCCTCGCGGGCGAAGAGGACGATGAGGCCGTGGTCCTTGAAGAGAGGGCCGCCCGGGGTGGTGTTGGACCCGTTCATGAACACGCCCACGCCGAGCTTGCCGTCGGGACTGAGTTCGAAGGATTCAGGTCCCGAAGCGAGCGGAAGGAATTGCGTGGTGCGGAAGGAGTCGCCGCGGACCTCGACGATGGACAGGGCGTCGATGTCGTCGCCGTTCCCGGCGCCAGCGCCGGTGGTGAGTACCTGTTGTCCGTCGGGCGTGAAACGGACCCGGTAGGGACGGCCGTAGACGGAGATGCGGCGTTGGGTGTCGACGAGGTGGTCGCCTTCCCATCGGAGGACGGCGAGGACGGAGGATTTGTTGACGGAGGCGACGACCCATCGACCGTCGGGGCTGCAGGCGACGTCAGCGACCTCGGTGGAGGGATCGGCGATCCGGAGGGCTTCGACGTGGTGCAGTTGGCCGTCGTTGAAGGTGAAGGCAGAGACGGTGCCGTCGGCGCGGTTCGCGGCGGCGACGTGGCGGCCATCGGGGGAGAAGGCGATGCCGGAAGGTTGCAGGCCGGTGTCGGAGGTGGAGGCGACACGGGGCGGATCCTGACGGAGGTCGAGGATGTGGATGTGCCGGGCGGGGCTCCAGCCGTTGGTGCGGGAGCGGTCGAGGACGATGGAGTCGGCGACGAGGGCGAAGTGGCCGTCGGGGCTGAAGGTGACGTTGGAGGGTGGCCCGAGGACGGTGTTGGGGATGTTGGTGAGGTGGCGGGTGTGGGGAGGGAAGGTGGAGAAATCCAGGAGGGTCAGGGAGTCGGGAGGAGCGTCGTGGAAGACGCGTTGGGCCCCGGTGGCGAGATCGAGTTTGTTCTCGTTGGCGGAGAGGACCCACTGAGGGTTGGCCGCGGGGGCCAGGACGGAACAGGCGAGCAGGGCGGCGACGGCGATGGCGACGGGACGCCTGTGGGCGGCTGGCACGGGGAACATGGCTGGGGTTTGCCTTGGTGGCGGGCGAGATTCAAGGATCAATCGGCCCGCATCCCGAGGTTGGGAGCAGCTGGATCCGGATGGAGGGGTGAGCGGTTCAACGGAGTATCGCTCCCCCGTTCGATAGCCGTCCGGGGGGCAACTCACCGCTTCTCGAAGCCGTCAGGCGGCGGCGAGGCGGCCGCGGGGAACGGACGAATAGCGGAGGAAGCTGTCGAGCAGGAGTTGGACGCCGAAGTTGTTGACGCCGGAGCCGAAGAATACGGGCGAGAGCTTGCCGGCGAGGACGAGGTCGTGGTCGAACTCGGATCCGGCCATCTCGATCATCTCGATCTGCTCGCGGACCTGACGGTAGGTCTGTTCGTCGAGTCGGGAGGAGACGAGGGGATCGGAGAGGCCGGTGACGTTGACGGGGGCGCGGTACATGCCGCCCACGACGCGTTCGAAGAGGTGGACCTTCTGTTCCTGTCGATCGTAGATGCCCTTGAAGTCGGCGCCGTTGCCCAGCGGCCAGTTCATCGCGACGGAACGGATGCCGAGGACGGCTTCGAGTTCGTCCATGAGCCCGATCGGGTCCCGTGCGGGGCGGTCGAGCTTGTTCATGAAGGTGAAGATGGGGACGCCGCGACGGGAACAGACCTCGAACAGCTTGCGGGTCTGGGCTTCGACGCCCTTGCCGGCGTCGATGACCATGATGACGGCATCGACGGCGGTGAGGACGCGGTAGGTGTCCTCGGAGAAATCCTTGTGACCCGGGGTATCGAGGAGGTTGATGCGGAAACCGGAATAGTCGAATTGCAGGACGGTGGAGCTGATCGAGATGCCGCGTTTCTTTTCGAGTTCCATCCAGTCGGAGGTGGTGGCGCGCTGGTTCTTGCGGGCGGTGACGGAGCCCGCAAGCTGGACGGCTCCGCCGTACAGCAGGAGCTTCTCGGTCAGCGTTGTCTTGCCGGCGTCCGGATGCGAGATGATCGCGAACGTCCGGCGTCTCTGGATTTCAGCTTCGAATGTCACGTGGGGCGATCTTACCAAGGAGCGGAGCCGGGGGGGAGCAGGAGTTTCGAGTGAGGGAGCTTTCGAGTTTCAAGCCCACCGGAGGCGGGATGGAGTGGGAGGGCACCCTGTTGGGCCCGCGCGTAAGGAGTGGGTACTCCTACTCGTACTCAGGCCAATGGGTGGGTTGAGGCGAGGGTGGGAGCCGCATTGGGATCAAGTACGAGTACCGCCCTGCGGGCTGAGTACGAGTGGGCTTGAAACTTGAAACTGAAAACTTGGGACTCTACCGGCCGACAGGCTTGCCGGGCGGCGGTCCCGTCGTAACGTTTGGGGCGTGCCGGGCTTGAGCGATCGCCAGTGGTTTTTGGGCGCCGTGATTCTTTACGGCGTCGCGTCGCTCTTTGGGTTGCTGGTCTGGCGGCACGGGTTTCGTCGGGACAATCGGGCCCTTTACGGGTTGATGTGGGCTGGGTTCGTGTTGCACACGCTGGCGTTGGTGGCCCGGGGTGTGAGTCTGGCGAGGTGTCCGATCCGGAACCTCTATGAGGCGACGACCTTCCTGCTCTGGACGATTGCCGCGGCGTATCTGGTGGTGGGGATGCTGCGGCGGGTGCGGTTCCTGGGTGTTTTCGTGGCACCGCTGATGTTTGCGGTTGGGATCTTCGCCTTGATGCCGGCACTGGACTCGCCCGAAGCGGGATCGCGGATGGTGCCTGGTTGGCGCAGCCTGCACGCGACCTTCATCCTGCTGGCCTACGGGGCGTTCGGGCTCGGCGCGTTGACGGGTGGGATGTACCTGATGGAGTCGGACCACCTGAAGAACCATAAGGCCCGGGCGCTGGCTTCGTTGTTGCCGCCGATCACGCGGGTCGAGGCGGTGACGGCGGGCAGCCTTCTGGCGGGGGTGGGCTTGCTGACGGCCGGGTTGGTGACGGGAGTCTTCTACCTCAAGTCGGCCCGGGGCAGTTACCTCAGTGCGGATCCGTTCGTTTTGTATTCGGCGCTGACCTGGGTGCTGTACGCGGCGCTGGTGGTCGCGCGGTGGCGATTCGACCAGCGCGGGCGTCGGTTGGCCTTTGGCGCGGTAGCTGGGTTCGCGTTCGTGTTGCTGACCTTCTGGGGAATCTACCTGCTGTCGGGTCTGCACCGGGGGGCGCAACCCGCTTCCTCGGCGGCGGTGGTCGTGGCCTCGAAGGCCCAAGGACCGGTGAACGGGGGGGGGCGCTGACATGTCCCTCGTGGTCGTCGGTCTCAATCACAGGACGGCGCCGGTGGAGATTCGGGAAAACTTCGCGTACGCGGAGCCTGCCGTGCCGGTGGCGCTGGAGTCCCTGCGTTCCTCCGGGTTGGTTCGGGAGGCGGTGCTGCTGTCGACGTGCAACCGGGTCGAACTGTACGCGGTGGTGGAAGGCGATCCGCGGAGCATGGCGCGGCGGTTGCGCGAGTTCCTTTCGCAGGACCGCCGGTTCGCCGGTGACCTGGCGGCGGTCAGTTACACGCACTTCGAGGGTGCCTGCCTGACCCACTTGTTCCGGGTGGCGGGCGGACTCGATTCCATCGTCCTCGGCGAGACGGAAATCCTCGGGCAACTGAAGAAGGCCTATGATTCCGCGCTGCGGGGCGGGCACACGGGCAAGGCGTTGAACCAGGCCTTCCAGCGGGCGTTCAGTGTGGGGAAGCAATTGCGGTCGGAGACGCAGATCCAGCGCGGCAACACGTCGGTGGCATCGGTGGCGGTGGAACTTGCCGAGAAGATCTTCGACGACCTGCGCCATCGGGAAGTGATCATCCTCGGTGCCGGGGACACAGGCGAGAAGACCGCCCGAGCCCTGTTGAGCCGCGGTGCCCGCAGCCTGAAGGTTTCGAACCGTTCGTTCGACCGGGCGGCGGCGCTTGCCGAGGAATTGGGTGGCCGTGCGATCCACTTCGACGAGTGGGAGCGCGAGTTCGCGAAGGTCGACATCATCGTCTCGAGCACGAGCGCACCGCACCACGTGCTCGACCGGGCGCGGATGGAGCGCCTGCTGCGGACGCGTCCGTCGCGTCCGCTGCTGCTCATTGATCTCGCCGTGCCGCGGGACATCGACCCGGAGGTCGAGAAGTTGGAGGACGTGTTCCTGTACAACGTGGACCACCTGCAGACGGTGGCGGACGCCTACACGCGGTTGCGGCGGGATGAGGTGGCGCGGTGTGAGGAGATCATCCGGATCCGGGTGCAGGCCCTGTCGGCTGGAAGCGGAGCGCGACCGGAGGGTGGACTGGGATCGGCGCTGCCGGTTCGGCCGAGTTGAGCGCGGACCCGGTAGTTTCGTGGAGGTGGGAACGTCTTTTTTCGTGAATCCAAATCGAACAATCGTGATTGCCACGCGGGGTTCCGCGCTGGCGTTGGCGCAGGCCCGGAACGTGATGGAGTCGGCCCGCCTTCTGTTTCCGGATCAGCCGTTTGAGCTGAAGGTCGTGCGCACGACCGGTGACCAGATGCAGGCGGCGTCGATGACGAATCCGGATCGGGCCCTGGACAAGGGACTGTTCACGAAGGAACTCGAAGTGGAGTTGGAATCGGGCGCGGCGGACCTGGCGGTGCACAGCCTGAAGGATCTTCCGACGGAATTGCCGTCCGGACTGGAGTTGATCGCGACGTTGCCGCGTGCGGATGTCCGGGAAGTACTGCTCTACCGGGACGCCGCAAACGTAGCCGCCCGTCCACCGATCACGGAGTGGTCGCCGGGACAGCGGTTGATGAAGGGCTTTCCGCCCGGGTTGAAGTTGTCGCGCCTGCCGGCGAAGACGGTGGTCGCCACCAACAGCACCCGACGCGCTGCGTTGCTCGGGGCCATCCGGTCGGACATCGAGATCGTGCCCATCCGCGGGAACGTCGGGACGCGGTTGGGGAAGTTGGCGGAGGATCCGAAGTTCGACATGACGATCCTGGCTGCGGCGGGTTTGGTTCGGCTAGGATTGTTCCTGGGTCCGAAGGATCGGTTGATGCTCGATCCCACCCTGCCGCGTGGGCATGCGTGCGAGCCACCCCCGGCAGGACTGTTGGGACGTTTGCTCGAGCCAGAAGAGTTCCTGCCTGCTCCGGGTCAAGGCGCCATCGGGATCGAGATCCGGACGGAAAATCCAGAGGCACGGCGGATCGCGTCGGCCCTCAACCACGGGAACACGTGGCGTTGCGTGCTGGCCGAGCGGGCGTTCCTCCGGGGCATTGGAGGCGGATGCCAGAGTCCGGTCGCGGCATCGGCACGCATCGTGGGACATCAGGTCCATCTGCGGGCCGCATGGATGAAGGACGGAAGTTGGTGGAGGGGCGAGGGACGTCGTGCGGCAGCCGAGGCCGAGGTGCTCGGGTTGGAGTTGGCCGTGCAGGCGAGGGGCAACCGGTGAGGGAGGGGGCGCAAGACCCGGGACGCCGTCGGGTACGGGTCAGTAGCGGAAGGTTTCGAACTGGGTGTCGAACCAGAGTTGGTTGAGGTCGAATTGGATGGTGCCGCCTTCGAGGTCGGCGCGGAAGAGGTGGAAAGCGTTGCGTTCGCGGACGAGGCCGCAGACCTCTTCGAAGAAGGCCGGGTCGAAGGCGATGATGCCGTAGCGGTCGCGTCGGAACTCCTCCTTCTTCATGGTGCGGAGGAGCGCGTGGGCCTCGTCGGCGGAGGGCTTGAGGATCCAGATCTGGGCCTCGGGACACTTGACGGCGATCTTGTGGAGCTTGGCGGTGGAGCAGTCGCCGCACTCGACCCAGAGGACGGGGCGCATGTCGTATCCGATCTCGACGAGGTCGGGGACGAAGGGGATGGAATCGTTCTCGAGGTCGGTATCGATCGAGAGGCGGTCGCGGTGGAACAGGACCCACCCGAGGAACTTCATCGCGATGTGCCGGACGGACTCGTTGATGCCGAGTCCGATGATGATCTTGTGCGGCAGCGGACGGCGCCGGTCGTCGCTGGTCAGGGTGAAGGTGTACTTGATGGCCAAACCAGGGTGGGTCGCGGGTGGGTTGGCTGGGGACCGGCGGCGGCGAGGCCTACGCGGTGCAGGAATCCTGGCAACCGGAAGAGGCGCAGGCGGCGGCGCGTTCGGTGGGATGACCCATCTTGAACGGTTCGCGGAAGGTCATGCCGAGGGCGACGAGGAGGGCCTGGTCGGCGTCGTAGCTGGGCGAGGGAACCGCCTTGGTCAGCATGAACTCGGTCTCGCTGGAGAAGATCGAGTTGGCACCAGCGAGGAAGCAGAGCGCCTGGATGCCCGGGGCGAGGTGGGCGCGGCCGGCCGTGAGTCGGACGTCGGAGAGAGGCATCACGATCCGGGTGGTGGCGATCATGCGGACGACGTCCCAGGATGGGACGTCGGCGTTGTTGGCGAGGGGCGTTCCCTCGACCTTGCTGAGGACGTTGATGGGAACGGACTCGGGATGAGGCCGGATGGCGGAGAGCGTCTGGAGCATCTTGAGGCGATCGACGACGGTTTCGCCGAGGCCGATGATGCCGCCGGAGCAGAGGGTGACGCTGGTCTGGCGGACGTTGTCGATGGTCTGGAGACGGTCCGCGTAGGTGCGGGTGGTGATGATCGTCTCGTAGAACTCGGCGGAGGAATCGACGTTGTGGTTGTAGGCGTAGAGTCCGGCCTGTTCGAGGCGACGGGCTTGGTCGGTGGAGAGCATCCCGAGCGTGCAGCAGACCTCGAGTCCCATGTCAGTGACGGAACGGACCATGTCGACGACGCGGTCGAATTGCTCGCCGTCACGGACGGAGCGCCAGGCCGCGCCGAGGCAGACGCGGGAGACGCCGGCGTCCTTGGCGCGACTGGCGATCTCGACGACGCGGGCCTTGTCCATGAGCTTCTCCGGGGCGACGCCGGTGGAGTAGCGGGAGGACTGGGCGCAGTACGAACAGTCCTCGGGGCAGGCTCCGGTCTTGATGGAGATCAGCTTGCTGACCTGCATTTCGCGCGGGTTGTGGTGCTTCCGGTGCACGGTGGCAGCGCGGAAGACCAGATCCAGAAGGGGCAGGTCGTGGAGGGCCTGGAGATCAGCCAGGGACCAGTCGTGTCGGATGTCGTCGCTCATGCAGTGCAATCCCGGGCGGCGGGAGGCAACCCGGGCGGGAAGGATGGAGGATGGAGGAGGGTCTTGTAAACCCAAGTTCCGGGGGGAGTTGACGGGGGTTGAGAGTTTGAAGGTTCAAGATTCAAGTTGGAAGCAGTGGGAGGGCGCGGAAGGGGCAGGTTGTCCCGCAGAGGCGCGGAGGCGCAGAGGGGGCGGGGAGGAGAGGGGATTGTCGGGGATCGAGTACGAGTACCGCCCTGCGGGCTGAGTACGAGTAGGAGTACGAACGGGGGCCGCGAAGGGGCGGATCGGCTCGTGGGACACTCGCCCCACCGTCCGAGGAGGAGTTGAGGGGTGGCACGCAACGGGAATTTGGAGCGGGGGTACTCGTACTCGTACTCGAGCGGATGGATGGCGGCGTGGGAAGAGGACCCGAAGCATCGCGTTGAAGGGCAACGGGGGAGGGCAACAGGGTCAGATCTATCCATTTGACATTTGAGCGGCGATTCAGCTGAAGTTGGCGGATGGCAAGACCATTGAGGATCGATAGGGCCGGGGCGTGGCATCACGTCACGAGCAGGGCAAATGGGGGTGATCCCCTGTTCCGCGGCGACCTCGACCGGCACCGCTTCCTTGGGTTGCTCTCGGAGCTGCCCGAGC
>CAIMMI010000249.1 GCA_903842505.1 uncultured Verrucomicrobiota bacterium
GGCGTGGATTGCGAACCGCCGCGTGGGGGCACGCAGCCTACAGGATGGCGTGGATTGCGACCCGCCGCGTGGGGGCACGCAGCCTACAGGATGGCGTGGATTGCGACCCGCCTCGTTACCTCGGCGGCTACCGGTTGGTGGCTCAGACGGCGCGGCGGACCCGGGCGAGGGTGCGGTCGCGGCCGAGGACTTCCATGAGGTGGTAGAGGCTGGGGCCGACGAGGCGGCCGGTGCAGGCGACGCGGGCAGGCTGGGTCAGGGCACCGGCCTTGATGCCGGCAGCGGCGGCCGTGGCCTTGAGCGCGGCTTCGAGGGCGGCCGCGTTGAAGGCGTCCGCAGGGATGGCTTCGTAGGCCGCGAGGAGTTTCGCCAATGGCTCGCGTTGGGCGGTGCCGAGGGCCTTCGCAGCGGCCTCGGGTTCGTAGGCGATGGCGTCGTCCGCCTTGAAGTAGAAGTCGACGAAGCCGGCGAGGTCCTTGAAGAGGCGGCCCTTGTCCCGGGCGGTTTCGAGGGCGGCGGCGGTGTAGGCGGCCGGGAAGGCGGAGGTGTCGACTCCGGACTGGGCGAGGTAATGGACCCCGGTGCGGACGAAGTGGTCTGGGGCCATGCGGCGGGTGTGCTCGAAGTGCAGCGCCTCGAGCTTCTTGTCGTCGAATCGGGCAGGGCTGCGGTTGACGCGGTCGAGGTCGAACCGCTGGACGAGTTCGGCGACCGACAGGAATTCCTGGCCATCGGCCGGAGACCAACCGAGCAGCGACAGGTAGTTCACGACGGCATCGGGCGTGAAGCCGTCGTCGATGTAGTTGGTGACGATGGCGCCGCGGTCGCGCTTGCTCATCTTCGAACCATCCGGGTTGAGGATGAGCGGGATGTGGGCGTAGCGCGGAGCGGGGACGCCGAAGGCATTGAAGAGGGCGATGTGCTTGGCGGTGTTCGAGAGGTGGTCCTCGCCGCGGATGACGTGGGTGATGCCCATCTCGAGGTCATAGATGACGTTGACCAGATGGAAGACGGGCTGTCCGTCGCTGCGGACGATGACCCAGTCGGGATCCACCTGCTCGCGGTCGGTGAGTTCCCGTCGGACATCGCCGACGATCATGTCGGGGATGAGCACGGGTTCGCGGGTCATGCGGAAGAAGACGGCGCCGTCCTTGTCGTAGGCCATCCCGCGATCGCGGAGTTCGGCGATCCGGCGGAAATAAAGGTCGTTGCGCTGCGACTGGAAGTAGGGGCCGCGGTCGCCGATGGAAGGACCCTTGGGGTCGGGGGTGGCGGGGCCTTCATCCCAGTCGAGGCCAATCCAGCGCATGCCCTGGAGGATGACGTCGATGGCGGCCTGGGAGTTGCGGGCGGTGTCGGTGTCCTCGATGCGCAGGATGAACTTGCCGCCGTGGTGCCGGGCGAAGAGCCAGTTGAACAGGGCCGTCCGGGCACCTCCGATGTGGAGGTATCCCGTCGGCGAAGGAGCAAAGCGGACTCGAACCGGATTCGACATGTGGGGGGAAGTTGGAAGTTTTCAGTTTCAAGTTTCAAGCCGGGAGGCGGATCGTTGTCCTGAGACGTAAAACTGAAGACTTGGAACTCCCGCACAGAAGCGGGGCTTGTCGAATCCGGGAGTGTGGGTAGGATTTGCGCCATGAAAGGTCTGGCTGCAACGGCGGTTTTTCTCGTTCAGGGCGCGCTTCTCGCGGGAGGCGTGGTGATGGCGTCGAATGGCAAGGGCATTGCCCTGCTGGTCGTGGCGCTGGTGGTGCTGGGTGGGCTGTTTGTGAAGTTCGGCTGCATCGACAACGCGCCGAAGCATTGATCCCGGCGGTTTGACCGGGTCAACGGTGCCGGTCCCGAAGTGCCGGTCCATCTGGACCGGCATTTGTCGTTTTGCGGGATGATGGCACAGTCCCGACGTGCCGTTCACGCAATTCAACCGGACCCTTGAGGCCGCCATCGGGTACTTCGAACTCGGCATGGCGGAGGAGGCCCTGGCGGAGATCGACACACTCCCTCCCGCGGACCAGGCCGAGGAAGAGGTTCTGGAGTTGCGGTTGGTGCTGAATCAACACCTGGGTCGATGGGAGCCCGCGGCGGAGGCCTGCGCCCGGTTGTGTCGGGTGAAGGGGGCAGACGCCGACCGGTTCATCGCCTGGGGTTGCTGTCTGTATGAACTCGGCCGGATCGAGGAATGCCGGGCCGTGTTGCTCAAGGCTCCGGCCAAGGCCCGTATGCACGGGTTGTGGAACTTTCACCTGGCCTGTTACGAGGCTCTCCTCGGTTGCCTGGAAGAGGCCCGATGCCATGTCCATCGGGCGCTGAGCCTGGACCCGGCCCTTCGGGTCATGGCCGAGCGTAACGAGAACCTCGCGCCGCTGCTCAAGGATTGAGCGTGGCCTTCAGCCGTTGTTGGGATTGCTGGTGGCCTTGACCTCGATGATGTCGTGCGGGGCGGCTTCGCGGAGGCCGGCGGGACTGATCCGGATGAACCGGGCGCGGGTGCGGTGCTGGGCGAGGTTGGCGGCGCCGAGGTAGCCGAGGCCGGATTGGATTCCGCCGACCAGTTGGTTGAGGACCGTGTCGATGGAACCCGAGACTTCCTTGAGGGCTTCGACGCCCTCCGCGGCGACCTTGCGGGTGGTGTCGGTGGTGTGACCGTATCGGGCGGCGGAACCGGCCTTCATGGCGGCATGGCTGCCCATGCCACGGTACTGCTTATAGAGCTTACCGTTGATCTCGATGATCTGGCCGGGGGCCTCGGCGCAACCGGCGAAGAGTCCGCCGCAGATGACCCCTTCGGCCAGGGTCAGCGCCTTGACGATATCGCCGGACTTCGTGATGCCGCCGTCGGCGAGGAGCGTGACCCCCTTCTTGCGCGCAGCACGGGAAGCAACGTAGAGCGCGGTCAACTGGGGAATGCCGACGCCGGCAACGACTCGCGTCGTGCAGATCGAACCGGGTCCCTGGCCGACCTTCACGATGTTCGCGCCGCAGTCGGCGAGGAACTCGACCCCGGCGCCGCTGGTGACATTGCCCGCAATGATCGGCATGCGCGGGAAGGCGTCGCGGATCAGGCGCACGGCTTCACCAACACCCTTGCTGTGACCGTGGGCCGTGGAGATGGCGATGACGTCGACACCCCGGTCCACCAGACCGCCGACGTGGGTAAGGATGCGGTCCCGGTCGAGGGCGCCATCGGAGGTGCGGGGCGTCGAGATCGCGGCACCGCACAGGAGGCGGAACTGCGGGTCGCGGGCGGGTTTGACGAGGGCGTTCCGTTCGAGGGTGATCCGCTCGATGTCGCTCAGGGTGAAAAGACCGTGGAGACGGTCTTCGTCGCCCACGACGAGGAGTTTGTGGATGCCAGGATGGTCGGTGAAGAAGCGGTCGGCGCGGGCGATGGGGTCGGGTTGCAGTTCGGAGACGTGGATCGTCTTGACCTGGGAACGCGGCGTCAGGGCCTCGGCTACGCGGCGTTTGGCGTAGCGGGGCTTCACGACGTGGCCGGGAAGCAGGCCGAGCAGGCGGCCGGAGGCGTCAACGACCGGGAAGGTGGCGAAGGCGAAGCGCTTCTCCTCGATGAGTTCGAGGACATCGCCGATGAACTGGTCCGGGCTGACCTTGATGGGTTCCTGGATGAGGCCGTGGACGTGGTTCTTCACGCGGGCGACCTCCCGGAGTTGGTCGCGTTCCGGCATGTTGTAGTGGATCAGGCCCAGGCCACCATTGAGGGCCATCGAGATCGCCATGCGGGACTCGGTGACGGTGTCCATGTCGGCGGACACGAGTGGAATGCGGAGCTCCAGTCCCTCGGCGAGGCGGGTGTCGAGTTGGGTGTCCCGCGGGAGCACCTCGGAGTGGAGGGTGGCCAGCGTGACGTCATCGTACGTCAGCGCGGTCCGTTGATGCGCCGGGAAGAACTCCTCGGCGGACAGGTAGAAATTGCGATCGATCTCGTTCAGCAGGTCGGCAGCTGCCATGGCGGAGATTGAACGGTCCGATGGGGGTGTTGCAAGCAGCCGGGCTTGAAACTTGAATCTTGAAACTCGGGACTCCCCAGCGGCCCGTGAGGACCCTCGCTCCACCGGGGTGGGAAGCAGGATGCGATCCCACGGCACGGCCGTAGCGAAATACTCCTTGTCTCGAGGGGGTTGGCCGACATTCTGATCCCCATGAACTTCAATGATCGTTTCGTGGTTCGGGCGAGCGGGGTGGTGGGCGGCGTTTTCCTGGCATCGGTGATGGCCTCGGCCACTCCGGTTTCCCTGTCGAATCCCTCCTTTGAGCTGCCGGCCACGGGCTTCGTCGATACGCGGGTGGACGGTTGGGCCAAGACGCCGGCGCCGGTGTGGTTTGATCCCGTCCTGGCAGGCGGCGCGTCGTGGGATCAGGTCTCGGGCGTGTTTGCGAATCCGCCGGTGGGACAGGCGACCCGGAAGACCAACATCGATGGCAACCAGGCGCTTTACCTGTTTGCGCTGCCGACGGCGGGTCTGACGCAGACCTTGTCGGCCACCTATGAGGTTGGAGTTTCGTACACCCTGACGCTCGGGGTGGCCGGCGGCGGAGGAAACCTGCCCGAGGGATCGTCGTTCCTGCTCGGCTTGTATTACGTGGACGGGGCGAGCGCGGTGTCGTTGGGCACGACGTTCGTGACGCACAGCCTCGCGACCTTCCCGGTGTCCACGACCTTCGTGGATTTTTCGGCGACGGTGCCGACGGTGGGATCGGGGGACGCGTGGGCGGGCAAGCCCATCGGCGTGCAGTTGATCGCGGCGAGCGGCACGGGCGTGGGATATTGGGATCTGGACAACGTGCGGTTGGAGGCGACGGTGGTGCCTGAGCCCGGCACGTGGGCGTTGTTGGGAACGGGTGCTGGCCTGCTGTGGGTGGCCGGTCGGCGCCGCAATGTCCGGGGTTGATTCCCGGACGGGTAAACGGGTGTCAGGACCGGCCGCGAGGTCTGGGTTGGTTTGTAGTCCCTTCATGAAACGCGACTGGATCCTGAAAATGGGCCGGAGGGCGAACCTGCTGGCGGGTCTGGCCGGGTTGGGTGCCTGCTGGACGGGATGGGCGGCGGACGAAGTGCTGGTGGTGCCGAACGGTTCGTTCGAGTCGCCGGCGACGCCGTTCGTCTCGCTGCTGATCCAGTCGTGGCAGCGCACGCCGAAGCCCAGTTGGTACGTCGAAGAGGGCGGATTCCAATGGGGGCAGTTGACGGGGATCTTCCTCAACACGGCTCCGGGAGCCGCGGATCATATCGAAGCCCTGGACGGGCGGCAGGCGGCCTGGTTGTTCGCCGTTCCGGAGGCGGGTGTCTTCGGTGGCGTCCAGAATGCGGCCGGGACCTCAGCGGCGGTGTTTGAAGCGGGCCGGGCGTATCGGCTGTCGATCGATGTGCTCGGGGCCGGAGGCAACATGCTCGACGGGGTCGAACTGGAGGTGTCGTTGTACCGCTGGGTCGGCGGGACGAACCGCGTGGCAGTGGGAGGGATGGTGATCACCAACAGCGCGGCGGCCTTCCCGAGCCGCAATCGGTTGACCACCTACCAACGCACATTGCCCGCCGTCCAGGCGAGCGATCCGTGGGCAGGCGAGGCGATCGGCATTCAGGTGGTATCGAGGTCAACCCAGGCGAACCAGGGCGGCTACTGGGATATCGATCGGATCCGGGTCGAAGCCCTGGCGCCGCACGTGCCGGAGCTTGGGTTCGAGCCCGTCGATGGAGGCCTCCGGTTGAAATGGGGGTCGGCCGTGGGATGGCGTTACCGGGTTCGTGAAGCGGCGGTAATCGGGTTGTGGACCGAGGTCGGTGATTTCCGGAACGGAGACGGGAAGGAGTTGTCCGTGCAGTTGCCTGCGGGGAACGGGGATCAACGGTTCTACAGCCTCCTGGCGGAGCGCGTGGAGTGAAGCGCGGCGGATTCACGCTGATCGAGTTGCTGGTGGTGATCGCGATCATCGCCATCCTCGCAGGAATGCTTTTGCCGGCGTTGTCTCGTGGCAAGGCTGCGGCCCAGCGCTCAGCCTGTCTTTCGAATCTCCGGCAGGTCGGGATCGCGATCGCGGGTTATGCCGGGGATCAGGATGGTCGGATCCCGTATGGTCCCAAGGCGCCGCCGTTCGTGAGCCCGGCAAGTTTCTACCCCTCGACGGGAACGCCCACGAGCCTGCTGTCCTTGCAGTCGGGTGAACCGGTGGGGTTGGGGTTGTTGCTGACGAACCATCTCGGCGCGCAGGCCCGCGTCGTGTTCTGTCCGGCCTCGGATCAACCGGTCGATGCCAAGGCCGAACTGGCCAAGGTGGGGCGTCTCCAGGCGCAGGGGAGCTACTACTATCGCCATGGGGGCAGCACCCAGATCTTCGACAATCCGGCGGCTCCCTGGCCCCCGCCACCCGTGCGTCTCGAAAGCCTCGGGATGAATCGTCAGGGACAACCGATCACCGCCCTCGCCGTGGACGTGCAGTATGATTGCCCCCCGGATCTGGCGCCCTTCAATGTCCTGCCCCGATTCCATCACCGGCAGCAATCCGTGAACGTCCTGCATTCCGACGGGCACGTGGTGAACCGTTTGAATCGGGACCGTCGGTTCACGGTGGTTGTGGCCGCGTCGTCCGAGGTTCGCGAGTCGTTCAGCCGGATCCTGGGCGTCTTCGAACGGGCGGATGCCGAACCGTAGCCGGCACGACCTGCGATGGGCGCGTGCCGGGGTTTGCTACGGGAACCGGATCTCCAGATCGCCATCGCCGTCGAGTCGGAGGATGGCCCGCGAGGCAGGGGCTCCGGGATCGGGTTCGCGGTCGACGGGTTGCCCCTTCCATCGGAACACCGCCTCGGACGGCACTCCGCCGAGGATGACATGGGAGGATTCGTCGGCGGGAAGCTGGACACGGAACCGAACGCGCTGTTTCTCCTCGAAGAGCCGTTCTACCGACCCGGCCGCCAGGACCCAGAGACGGGGTTTTGCGGAAGCGGCAAGGCCCTGGAGCGGCTTCTGCCCGTAGGCCTCCGCGGCAATGGGAAGGAGCGTGCCCGGGTTGATGGGAACGGGATTCCGCGACTGGGACCGGAGATCGAAACTGTCCGGAAGACAACCCATGGCCGGCCCGTCGGATTCCGGGTGCACGTGTTGAACACCGGCGAACCCGATGCCGTGGGCGAGTCGGGTCCAGTTGGCGGATCGATCGTGGGCGGCGAGGCGGAGCAGGGCGTCGGCGTACACGAGTCCGCACCACTGGACGGGAAGTCCGATCCAGTTGGGCGCAATGAACTGGGTGGCGCCCAGCACCGGCGTGGTCGAGTAGGCCGCAACAGGGCCGGCCACGGGCGAATGGAGGTAGACGAAGGGAACGCCGGTCCAGGCCCAGTAACGGGCGCGTTCGAGCAGCGTGCGATCCCGGGTCAGTTCGTATCCGATGACGTGGATGCGGGTGAGGTAGGCGCTGGCGAGGATGTCGGGCGTGTGGAGGGGCACTTCCCAGGTCTGGGCACCGCGGGGCACTTCCCCGTCATGGCGGGAGAACCGGCGGAGATGCGTGAGGCATTCATCGACGAGGCCGGCATCGCCCGAGAGCAGGGCGAGGTCGAAGGCCTGGGAGAGGTACGCAGCGTTGAGTCCGTTGGCGGTGTTGGCCCAATGCGTTCGGCCGAGGTCCTTGCCTTGGGACGGCGCCTGGTAGGCGATCGTGGACTCCGGGCCGAGGGCCGCCAGGGATTGGCGAGCGCGTTCCCCGGCATCACGGGCCGAGGCCGGACCCTGGAGCGCGGCGAGGGCCGGCGCCGGCGTGGGGATGTGCCCGATCAGTCCATGGGTCCAGGCATTGGAACGGATGGCAGCGGCGTTCTCGCGGGCAGCCGTCCGGAGACGTTCGGCGAGCGCCGGTTCGGATACCTGGCGTGCGAGCCACGATTCGTAGAACCCCGCGTCCGGTGCCGGCGAAGCACCGAACCCGTTTCCGACCGCGTGCCGGTACTGATTGCCCAGGCGGATCCTGGAATCCAGCCAACCGCGCGAGGCGAGTCGGAAGTATTCCGCTGCGGTCGGGATGGGCTTCGGCAGGGCGGGCAGCCCGGTCCGGCGCACGAATTCCTGCACGGCGGGAACGACCGTGTCGCCCGAGCCGGCACTCAACACCGCCTCGGCTTCCAGCGCGGTTCCAGCGGACAGGTGAAACCCACCGTAAGGCAGGAGGCTGCCCTCCTCCCGGACTTCGGGATCCGCCCCGGGATGGATCAACCCCAGCAGATGCCCGCCCGAACGGGTGATGCGGTCGGGGCTGTCGTGGAGGGCGGCCAGGTCTCGCGAGGGCTTCCACGAAACGGACAGCCAGTGGTTGCTGGCGGCGATCGACATCAGCGGAAGGGTGAACTTGGCCGGGTCCGGAACCTGCCGACGCGCCTGCGCGCCGATCAGGTCGCGCTCCGAACTGCTGTCTTCGTCTTCGAGGTATTCGATGCCCGCCAGCAGTCCCTGCTGCTTGTGGTTGCCGAAGGTGCCGGCTCCGGGAAGGACTACGAGGGCGGGAAACATCAGCACCGAACGATCCTGATCCACGGTCACCCGGGAGTGGTACCGGAGGACCTCGCCGTCGATGCGGAATTCCTGTCGGAAGGTCCAGATGGCGCCATCCAGGTCCTGGTGCCGGCTTTCGAGCGAGAGGCTTCGTGGGTTGCGCTGGAACCGCGGACCAGGCGCCATCGGATTGCCGGTGTCGAACCATCGGGTCCGACCGTTCAGCAGGTATCCGATGGGCGCGTGCGTATGACCGATGGCAAAGGGCTGACCCTGGATCGACAGGGTGAACGTACCTGGACCGGCGGACGCGTGCTTCAGGGTCAGGCTTCCGGCGGTCAACGTGCCCGTCGGACCCTTCATCTCCGGCGGTTCGGCGCGGGACCAGATCGGCGCGACTATCACCGGGCGCGGTTCGAAGGCGATCTTCTGGAGCTCGAACCGTCCGCGGGTTCCCGGAGGATCGATCCGGAGTCGCGTGCCCGGGCCGAGGCTCGGGATGGGGATGCGGACGACGGCCTGGGTCGACGGCGGAATGAAGAATCGGATGGAACGTTCCTCCGAGATGGGGAGGGGGCCACTCCAGAAGATCTGGGCCGGGCCACCGGACTCGGATCGGCAATGCAGGTTCAGCCAGAGGGGGCTGTTGGTCTCGAAGTCGCGGGCCGGGCTCAGGAAGTAGGGATCGTCGCCGGTGATCCGGACGTTCAGGGCGGAGTTGGTGTAGCCGAGTTGGACGTCGTGCAGCGCCTGCCAGCCTTCGGCACCCGCCGGGGACGAAAGGTCGAAGCCCGGCAGTCCCGCAGCGAGGGCGGGGCAGGTGAGCAGAACGGCCAGCAAACGGAACAACATCGCCGACAACGTATCGACTCGATGCCCGGGGTGGAATGCCCCAGCGGAGAGTTGGACCTGGGATTTTGCATCGGCGACGCCGCGACGCGGAGAGGGGATTCGGCCGAACCGGGGTGGCAACGTCCTCGTCGCCGTGGGCAGTAGGCCGGGTGCCCTCACCCGGCGTCGGGAGCTCGAAGGCACAGGTGAAGGCCGCGTCCCCTGAGGCAATCAGTTCCAACCCTCCCTTTGAAACCGGCGAAGCCCTCCTCGCCCGCATCCTCACCGAGCGACGGAATAACTGGAAGGGAAGGGGGCAGTACAAAGAACCCGCTGCGCCGGACACCGGGAATCTCGCACCGCTTCCCGATGGGTGGACCGGGTCTGCCTTGGCGCAGCTTGCAACACACATTGCTGACGGAACGCACAAGACCCCTACCTATGTTGACTGGAGCACTTCGCGACGATTGCGGAGGATTTGAAGTGAGGGGGGATTGAGGTTCGCGCGAAGACGCGAAGGTGCGAAGGCGCGAGGAACGGTCGGGCGACGCGTTCCGATGGGAAGCTGGGGGCTTCGAGGTTTCCAACTGACCGCCACGGCCATGCTGAAGGTGGCAAAGAAATGGCGAAGGGATCTTGTCCGAAAGGGAGCCGCAGAAGCGGAGAAGTCGTCGGGGGAGAAGCTGGTGCATCCGCATGGAGTTGAACCATGAACCTTCTGATCCGTAGTCAGATGCTCTATCCAATTGAGCTACGGATGCACTGAGCGGGCGGACGTTAGGAATCGGGCCCGATGGAGGCAAGGCCTTTTTCCATTTTCGTAAAGATTTGAGGGCGTCCCGAGCCTGCGCCCACCTGAGAACACCAGACTAGTGGGAGCCCGCATCTGGAGACTGGAGACTCCCCTGACCCCGCCTCTGACCCAGGAGCAGAAGCCCCGCGGGGAAGAGCAGGGCGGCCAAGAGCAGCCAGGTCGTCGGAACTTCCTGGGCGGTCTTGTCCACGAAGTCCTGACCGTTCGGGATCAGCGACGGATGGATCAGCAGCAGCCAGGAGATGAGGTTGTTGAGGGCGTGCAGGAGGATACCCGGGAGGATCGACCCGGATTGCACGCGGAGCCATCCCAAGGTTACCCCTAGCACCGCTGCGTAGAAGAACTGCCAGGGATTCATGTGCAGCGCCCCAAACGCGAGCGCGGATCCGACGACAGCCACGGCGGATCCCCAGCGTCGTTGCAGGGCCGGCAGCACGATCCCGCGGCACAGGTATTCCTCGGTGAGCGGCGCCGCCACGACGATCGCCAGCAGGAGCCCGAGCGGTTTGCTGCGATCGAGGAGTTGGTTGAACAGTTCCTCGATGGCCTTCGGCATCGGTACCAGTTGTTCGGTGGTCATCCCCACCTGCATGGAAACGATCCATCCCGCGACGGTCAGGAGGATCACTGCCGGTAGGGTTCGGAGGGGTTGCGGGAACCCGAACGACGCCGTGGATCGGAGGTCGACCCGGAAGATTGCGAGGAATCCCACCACGCCCCCGATCGAGAGCAGGACGCTGATCGCCATGGTCCATGGGTTCGTCGCGAGCGTTGGGTTTCCGACGCCGGCGCCCACAACGGCGAAAAGGCTCTGGATCGCCATCTGCGTCCCGAGGCAGACGCCCATGGAGGCGAAGGCCAGGCCCACTGAAATCTCCCGCTTGGATTGAGCCGGGAGCGGATCCGGTGGCAACGGCGGCGGCAACGATTCCGGAAGGATTGGCGGGAGTTCGGGCGGTGCAGGAGTTGGGGGAGGAAGTCCAGGATCCATGGTTGCCGGTCGAACATGCCGCCGGAGGGGACATCGGCAAACCCTGAATTTCCCAGGGGAGGACAGGACGTCGGGAAGGGGTGGGGCGAGGGGAGATCCCCGGCCCCTGCAACCCCTCCAGGGTTGGAATTCCATCCCGGCAGGATTCCCGGGGTATCGCTTCGCGACCCCGTATTGGCTTCAACGCCTCCGGCGTAGCGGACCGGGAAATTCCCCGTCCCAGCCTCCTGACGTCGACTGCTACGTTGCGGTCGTAGCCGACGACGTGAGGAGGCGGAGGGCATTGGGGACAGCCTCCTGACGTCGACTGCTACCTCCGCCCCTGCATCTCTTTGCTGGCCGCGGTTGAAGGATCCATCGGCTGATGGCAAGAATGGGGGGTCATGATCTCCCCCGGAAGATGGCCTGTCCTGAATTGGCTCCTGCTCCTCGCTGCCCTGGCGGCGGCGGGGAAGGCCAACGCTGCGGACGTGGGGCGGAACACGGCGTCGCGGATCGACTTCAACCGCGACATCCGCCCGATCCTCTCCGACCACTGTTACTCCTGCCACGGTCCCGATGAGGGCCGCCGGAAGGCCGGACTCCGGCTCGACGTGCAGGAGGAGGCCTTCCGGGTCTTGAAGTCGGGGAAACGGGCGTTGGTAGCGGGCGACCTGAAGGCGAGCACACTGGTTGAGCGGATCGAGACGTCGGATCCGGACGAGGTGATGCCGCCGCCGAAGGGCGGAAAGCCGCTGAGTGCGGCGCAGGTGGAGTTGCTGAAGCGCTGGGTGGGAGACGGGGCGGCCTGGGCGAAGCACTGGTCGTTCGTGGCCCCGGAGCGACCGGCCTTGCCCGCGGTGAAGGATTCCCGCTGGCCCCGGAATGAACTGGATCGGTTCGTCCTCGCCCGGATGGAGTCCGAGGGATTGAAGCCCGCGCCGGAGGCGGACAAGTCCGTGCTGATCCGGCGCGCCACGATGGATCTGACCGGCCTGCCGCCGACGATCGAGGAGGTCGACGGATTCCTGTCGGACAAATCGCCGGACGCCTACGAGAAGCTCGTGGACCGGTTGTTGGCGGCGCCGCAGTACGGCGAGCGCATGGCGGCAAACTGGCTGGATCTTTCGCGGTTTGCCGACACCAGCGGCTACCACTTTGACGGCGTGCGGTTCATGTGGCTGTGGCGGGATTGGGTGATCGATTCCTTCAACCGCAACCAGCCCTACGACCAGTTCACGGTCGAGCAGCTTGCCGGGGATCTCCTGCCGAACCCGACCCAGTCCCAGCGTGTGGCGACGGGGTTCGTCCGGAACAACATGACCAACGACGAGGGCGGGGCCGACCCGGACGAGTACCTCAACAAGTACGTCGTGGATCGCGTCAACACGCTGGGCGCGGTCTGGCTGGGCATGACCGTTGGGTGCTCGGAGTGCCATGACCACAAATACGATCCCCTGAGCAGTCGCGAGTTCTACCGGTTCTACGCCTTCTTCCACAACGTGCCCGAGAAGGGCCTCGATCGCATCCGGACGGACAATCCACCGCCGCGGTTGCCGGTGCCGACGCCGGATCAGGCGGTGAAGTTTGTGGAGGCGGACTTCCGCGTGAAGGATGCGGAGAAGACGCTGCAGGATCGCCAGAACGAACTGGGCGAGACGCAGGAGAAGTTCGAGCGCGAGACCAACAGCCATCCGCCCAAGGCACCGGCGGCTGCGGAACTCGTGGCGAGGTTGGCCTTCGAAGGAGACCTCGTCGCGCAGGTGAACGGGAAGGCCCAGTCCGGTCGGTGGACCGGCCCGGCGGCCGTGGCTTACGAGGCCGGGCGCATGGGCCAGGCGGTCACGCTGGACGGCAAGGGCGCAGTGGAGGTCGACGGCTTCCCGGCGTTCGGCCGGACCAACGCGTTCAGCATCGGGGTCTGGGCCCGATGGAAGGGCGGCAACGGGGCACTCTGGAGCCGCATGGAACCCGCGCCGGGATTCCGCGGCGCCGATGCCTTGATCGCGGACAACCGCGTGCAGGTCCACTTCATCTCCGCGTGGCCAGAGGACGCCGTGAAGGTGAAGACCAAGGAAACGATCTCCGCCGATCAATGGCACCACGTGCTCGTCACGCACGACGGTTCCGGCAAGGCCTCGGGATTCCGGGTCTACGTCGACGGACGCCGCCGCGAACTCGAGACCGAGAAGGACGCGCTGAAGGGGGAGCCCAACGCCAATGCTCCGTTCCGCGTGGGGTCGCGCTCCGGCGACACCTTCCTGACGGGGGCGGTGGACGATCTGGCGTTCTATCGGCGCGCACTCACGGCGGACGAGGCGCCGATGGAGGCGTTGCAGGGCTTCCTGCCGGTGATTGCCAAGACCGGCGGCAAGCGCACACCGGAGGAGCAGGAGGTGCTGCGGAAATTCTATCGCGAGGGATTCGCCATCGATCTCATCCGCTCCGAGGAGGCCCTGGCCAAGGCGAGGAAGGCCAAGGAGGATCTCTACGGCGGCATCCCGACGACCCTCGTGATGGAAGAAATGGACAAGCCGCGGGACACGTTCGTGCTGGTCCGGGGCGATTTCCGGACCAAGGGCGAAAAGGTGACCGCCGGCGTGCCCGCCTTCCTGCCCCCGATTCCCGAGGGACAGCCGGCCAACCGGCTCGGGTTGGCCCGGTGGTTGGTGGATCGTTCGCATCCGCTCACCGCGCGGGTCTCGGTCAATCGGGTGTGGTCGCTCTTCTTCGGGAATGGCCTCGTGAAGACCTTGAACGACTTTGGTTCGCAGGGCGACTGGCCGAGCCATCCCGAGATGCTCGACTGGATGTCGGTGCAGTTCCGGGATGGTGGTGAGGTGTCCAACGGATCCCGTCGGGGTTCGAAGCGGACGGTGGCCCCGTGGAACTACAAGGAACTCGTGCGCCTGATCCTGACCTCTGCGACGTATCGTCAGTCCGCAGCGGTGAGCACGGCCTTGCTGGAGAAGGACCGATATAACCGCCTGCTGGCCCGCGGGCCGCGGATCCGACTCGATGCCGAGTTCGTGCGCGATAA
>CAIMMI010000250.1 GCA_903842505.1 uncultured Verrucomicrobiota bacterium
ACCATGGGAAGCATCAGCCGTCGCAAGGCGATCGAGCACGGCCTGCGCTTCCGCCCGCTCGCGCAGACCGCGCGCGACACCGCGGAGTGGTTCGCGAAGGCGAAGCCCGACTTCGACTTCGGCACCAAGCCCGGCGCGGCAGGACTCAGCCGCGCGCGCGAGGCGGAGTTGCTGAAGATGTGGAGCGAACGCCCCAGCCACTGACGATCCATCCTCACCAAAGCACAGGGCCCGCGGACGCATCCGCGGGCCCTGTTCATTTCATGCCTGCACACCGGCGTTCGCCGGCGCCCGCATCAATAGCGGTAGTGATCGGGCTTGTACGGGCCGCTCACGGGCACGCCGATGTACTCGGCCTGGTCCTTGCGCAGCTCGGTCAGCTTGGCGCCCAGCTGCTTCAGGTGCAGGCGTGCCACCTTTTCGTCCAGGTGCTTGGGCAGGGTGTACACCTTCTTGTCGTACTTCTTGCCGTTGGTGAAGATCTCCAGCTGCGCCATCACCTGGTTGGTGAAGCTGCTGCTCATCACGAAGCTGGGGTGGCCGGTGGCGCAACCCAGGTTCACGAGGCGACCCTCGGCGAGCATGTAGATGCTCTTGTTGCCGGGGAGGTGGTAGCGGTCGTACTGCGGCTTGATGTTCTCGATCGTGACGCCCTTGGTCTTCTTCATGGCGTCGACCTGGATCTCGTTGTCGAAGTGGCCGATGTTGCAGACGATCGCCTGGTCCTTCATCGCCAGCATGTGGGCGACGGTGATGATGTCGCAGTTGCCGGTGGTGGTGACATAGATGTCGCCGACACCCAGCGTGCTCTCGATCGTGTTGACCTGGAAGCCTTCCATCGCGGCCTGGAGCGCGTTGATGGGGTCGACCTCGGTGACAATGACGCGGGCGCCATAGGCGCGGAGGGAGTGGGCGGAGCCCTTGCCGACGTCACCGTATCCGCAGACCACGGCGACCTTGCCGGCGATCATGACGTCGGTGGCGCGCTTGAGGCCGTCGGCGAGGGATTCGCGGCAGCCGTAGAGGTTGTCGAACTTCGACTTGGTGACCGAGTCGTTCACGTTGATGGCGGGAACGAGGAGCTTGCCTTGCTCGGCGAGCTGGTAGAGGCGATGGACGCCGGTGGTGGTCTCCTCGGAGACGCCCTTCCAGTCCTGGACGATCTTGGTCCAGACGCCGGGCTTCTCGACGGCAACGCGCTTGAGGAGGTTCTTGATGACCTGTTCCTCGTGGCTGCCGGACGGGGTGTTCACCCAGTTCGAGCCGTTCTCGAGTTCATAGCCCTTGTGGATCAGCAGGGTGACGTCGCCGCCGTCGTCGACGACGAGTTGAGGACCCTGGTCGCCGGGGAAGAGGACGGCCTTGAGGGTGAGTTCCCAGTACTCCTCGAGGGTCTCGCCCTTCCAGGCGAACACGGGGGTGCCGGTTGCCGCGATGGCAGAGGCGGCGTGGTCCTGGGTGGAGAAGATGTTGCACGAGGCCCAGCGCACGTTGGCTCCGAGGTCCACGAGGGTCTCGATGAGGACGGCGGTCTGGATCGTCATGTGCAGCGATCCGGTGACGCGGACGCCCTTGAGGGGCTTCTTCCGGGAGTACTTCTTGCGGACTGCCATCAGGCCGGGCATTTCGTGCTCGGCGACGGCGATCTCCTTGCGACCCCATTCGGCGAGGCCGAAGTCACGGACAACATAGTCCTTGCCGGCCGGCGTCTGCGCGGCGAACGCGCGGAGGTTGGTGAGCGTGGTTTCGTCGTGGGCCGGAACAGCGGCCACTGCGGATTTCTTGGATGGTTTTGCAGGCATAAGTCAGAGTTTCGAGATTCAAGTTTTCAGTTTCAAGCCAGTGGGCGAGGTCGATGTAAAGTGCAGGGGGGAACGCGGATTTGAGTTTCAGGTTGGAAGGGCGGAGCAGTCCAGGGATCGAACGGTATGGGAGCTGTAGGCGCTCAGATCATCCGATGCCTCCCGGAGTTCCGAGCTGCCGAGAGATCGGATGAGTCCTTGGATCATGGCTCCAATCTGCCTGGTTTCGTCCTCTGCCTGGAGGGCAAAGGTTTCGTTCAGGCTGCCGAGCCGTCGTGCGATCAAGAGTTGGGTGCGGAGTTCTGCGGCGGACCCTTTTGCGATCCGCAGGAATCGGATGTAGTCGCCAGTGCTGTCCCGTTCCGCCCCCTCGGCAATGTTTGAAGGAACGGAGACAACGCAGCGCTGGATCTGGTTCCGCAGGGCGGTCGAGGCGATGGAGTCCGCCTCGCGGCAAACACCCACCGCCAGCTCCACGGCACGGCGCCAAACTTCCAAGTTCTCGAAAGACGAGTAAGCCATGGAATGCTTTGGGCGCCGCGCCGGAGTCCTTCAAACTTGAAACTTCAAACTTCGAACTTGCCTCTTACAGCGCCTTCAACAGGGCCTTGACCTTGTCGGTCTTTTCCCAGCTGAGCTCGGCGTCTTCCTTGCCGAAGTGGCCGTAGTTGGTGGTCAGGGAGTAGATCGGGCGCAGCAGGTTGAGCTGCTTCACGATGTCGGCCGGCTTGAAGCTGAACACCTTCTCGACGGCCTCGGTGATGGCCGCGTCGGTCAGGCTGCCCTTGGCGGTGCCGAACGTGTTTACGTACACGCTGACGGGTTCCGGGTAACCGATGGCGTAGGCGAACTGGATTTCAGCGCGGGCAGCGAGGCCGGCGGCAACGATGTTCTTGGCGACGTAGCGACCCATGTAGGCGGCCGAACGATCCACCTTGGACGGGTCCTTGCCGGAGAACGCGCCGCCGCCATGACGGCCGTAGCCACCGTAGCTGTCGACGATGATCTTGCGGCCGGTCAGGCCGGTGTCGCCCTGGGGCCCACCGACGACAAAGCGGCCGGTCGGGTTGATGAGGAACATCGTGTCCTTGGTCAGCATTTCCTTCGGGAGGACCTTCCGGATGACCTCTTCGATGCAGAACTCCTCGATCGTCTTGTGGTCGACGTCGGCGGAGTGCTGGGTGGAGATGACGACGTTCGAGATGGCGACCGGGCGGTTGTTCTCGTACACGACCGACACCTGCGACTTGGCGTCGGGGCGGAGCCACTTGGCGGCCTTACCGGCCTTGCGGATCTGGGTCAGCTTCCGGCCGAGACGATGCGCGAACATGATCGGCGCAGGCATCAACTCGGGGGTTTCGTCGGCGGCATAGCCGAACATCAAGCCCTGATCGCCAGCGCCCTGCTCGGCCTTCTTCTTGCCCTTGGCCGCCTTGGCGTCGACGCCCTGGGCGATGTCGGGGGACTGGCCGGTCAGGATGACGTTCACGAACACCTTGTCCGCGTGGAAGACGTCGTCGTCATTGACGTAACCGATGTCCCGGATGGCCTGACGGGTGATGGACACGACGTCGATGACGTCGGTCGGGTTGCGGAACCCGATCTTGGGAATCGTGATTTCACCGCCGACGATGGCGATGTTGGACTTCACGTAGGTCTCGCAGGCGACGCGGCTGGTCTTGTCGATGCTGAGGCAAGCGTCGAGAACGGCGTCGGAGATGGTGTCAGCCACCTTGTCGGGATGTCCTTCGCCGACGGACTCGGAGGAGAAGATGAAGCGATTGCTCATGCAGGGGATGAATTGAGGATCTTGGTTCTCGTGCGTGCTACGTATTGACGTATCAGGATGCGATGATAGGAACGTTCCGTGAGCGGTCAACGGCCTTTTTTTACCGGACTTCGTCCCAAGGGTCGCTGCAGGCTGGGACTCCTGGCCCCTGCGCTGGGGGCCACCCGTTGATCGCAGAAGGAAGGGAATCTCATGTCAGCAACACTCAGGTCACTTCGGGCGCTTGCGGATCCGACACGGCTTCGGATTTTGGCGCTGCTTGAAAAAGACGAACTGTCCGTGAACGAGCTGCAGGAGGTGACGCGGTTGGGGCAGTCGCGCATCTCGACGCATCTGGGCCTGCTGGCGGACACTGGACTGCTGGCGTCCCGGCGGGACGGTCGCCGGACATTCTACCGTTTGAATCCCGAAGCGGACCTGCACGCGCGGGAGTTCCTGCAGTTGGCGCTCCGGGGTGCGCATGAGTTGCCCGAGCAGGCGGCAGACATCGTCAACCTCAAGCGGATCCTGGCGCGCCGGGAGGAGCAGGCCCAGGTCTACTTCAATCAGGTGGTGGGCCGATTCGACCGGAGTTACGGGCCGGGACGATCCTGGCAGGCCTTTGGGCATCTGCTGTTGCGAATGCTGCCGCCGATCGACGTCGCGGACCTGGGCTCTGGCGAAGGGCTGATCTCCGAATTGCTGGCTCGCCGGTGTCGCCGGGTCATCGCGGTGGACAACAGTGAGAAGATGGTGGAGTTCGGGGCGCGCAAGGCGCGGAAGAATGGGCTCAAGAACCTGGAATTCCGGCTGGGGGACATCGTCGATCCGCCCATTCCGTCGGGGAGCGTGGATCTGGTGCTGCTCAGTCAGGCGTTGCATCACGCCTCGGATCCCCAGCGTGCGTTGACCTCGGCCTACCGCATCCTGAAGCCCGGTGGACAGCTCCTGTTGCTGGACCTGGTCAGCCACCGGTTCACGCAGGCCCGTGAACTTTACGGCGACGAGTGGCTGGGTTTCGCCGAAGCGGACCTGCATCGGTGGATGGAGTCCGCGGGATTCCGCGACATTGAGATCAGCGTCGTGGCCCGCGAGGAGGAACCGCCCCACTTCGAGACGCTGCTGGCGAGTGGGTTTGTCCCGATGCCGGCCAGCTGATCAGGGAGCGATGCGTGTGATGCGGAAGAAGCCGGCCGCGTTCCAGTCGTCGGCCTGATTTCCCTGGAGGCCCAGAGGGGCTGCAAACCGGCCGTCGGAATCCGCTCGGTATTCCCCGAGCAGGATCCAGGAATCCATGGTCAGAACCGGTGAATACTCGACGCGGTAGAGGGCATCGGCCGCGCCGGTAAACCGGAGCGTGTGGGCTGTCGTGTCGTTGGTGGTGCCCAGGCTCGTGAGCTGGGGAGTTGGCACCGATGTCCGGGCTGACAGGGGAGCCACGGAAAGGTCGTCGAACCAGAGTTCGTCCGGGTCTGCGGCTCCGGTGGTCGAGAGGGAGAGCGACTGGAAGCGGATGTTCAGCGGTGCGAAAGGATCGAGTGCTTGCGCCACGACTTCTCCATTCAGCGTGAGTTCCAGTTGGCCACCTGGCTGCCACTGGAAGCGCAGTTCGGACCAACGTTCGCCGGAGATCGTTCCGACCATCGGGTTCACGAAAACCAAGGGCATCGATTCCCCCGACCGGTAAATGGCCGCTGAATCCGGAGTCAGGACGAAACCGTACCCCAGCTGGTTCGCCAGGAGGGTCCAGCGGGTACTCCAGTCTGGGTTGCTCCGGGGAGGGCGGATCCGGAAGGAGAGTTCGATCCCGGCGGAAGCCGCCTGCGGACTGGCGATCGAGACCGACGCCTCGCGCGTTCCGGTCGTACCGGGTACGACCAGAGCGTTGTTTGTGGAATCGGATCCAGTTTCCTTTCGGACGGTTGCCTGGCCGGACCAACCGGCGGGCTTTGTGCCTGGGCGTTGATCCGAGAAATCCTCGCGCAGGAAGTACATCGGTTCGAGGTCGCGTCCGGTGATCCGCATGCGGGTCGATGTCGAGACCGGACGGTCGTCGGAGACAAGGGCGAACCAGACTGCCCCGATGGTCTGGGCGTCGGGTGGAAGTTGGACCTCGAATCGGCCGCCGCCACGGTCGTTGGCTGGCACCTCGATCCATCGCCGGTCGGGCCACGCTCCGCGCGGGTCGGGCCGGCTGTACCAAAGCGATGCGGCGAGCAGCGGTCGGGGACTGGTCACGCGGAAGGCGACGGCACCGGGGCGGGGGTTGGTTTCCCAATCGATGGTTGGGAAGGCGGAACCGGAACCCTGAAGGTGCCGGGCGAACCACGTCTCGGCGAGCAAGTCGCCCGGCCGCATGTTCGTGCCGCCGGGGACTGGCAGTTGATGGTCCGCATTGGGCGCGTAGACGAGCCGGGTTTCCCCTGGGATGGCAGCCAGGGTCTGCTCGATGGCGGGAGGCCAGAAGTAGGTGTCGTTTGCTGCGGCAGCGATGAAGAACGGGGCGCGGATGGAAGGGGCGCGGCGTCCGGCGTCGAACGTTTCCAACCAAAGCGCGCGGTCGGACGTTTGCATCCAGCCGAGGAAAACCCCGAACCACGTCTCCTCGTAGAATCCGGATCCATAGTGCGAGAACGCTGCGGCGACCTGATTGCCGAGAAGCCCAGAGAGCTGGGTTGTGAGGTATCCGCCCCAGGACCAACCGAGGATTCCGATGCGATCGCGGTCGGTTTCGGGTTGGCTGCGGAGGAGTTCGAATCCCTGCAATCCGGCTGTGATGGCGTCGTAGAGCACCGAAGTCGAGGGTGTCGGCGTGACCGTCCAGACCAGGGCGTTGTAGGGGCGGTATCGCCAGGCACCCGCCGAGTTTGTGGTGTGGATTGGGTCGGCGATGCCCGGGAGATCCAGGGCCACCGCGACGTATCCGCGTTGGGCCCAGACGACGGCTTCGGTCTCCGGAGCCCGACCTTGGCCACCGTGCAGGAGGAGCAAACCAGGATGGGGCCCGGATTGGGTTGGGCTCGCGATCACGGCGAACACCTGGTTCGTCATTTCTTCGACCACGATGGATTCGAAGACCACGCGTCGGACTCGGACCTCGGGAGGGAGATCCCCTGGTGAGGGCGCGGGGAGGTCTCGCAGGATGACCGGCGGAGTTCCGCGGAGGAAAGGGTCGAACAGGTCGGACGCGTGAACCTCAAAACGACCGTTGTATCCGCAGATTGCGCAGATCACGCAGATAAGCAGCGACTTGAACCGGGATCGCATTGCACCCCCAAGGTGAGCCCCGTGCCGGGCCCAAAACCGGGCATTTTGCCTTTCCATCTGCGGATAGATCAACTGCCGGTTTCAGGGTGAACGGTTCGCGGAAGGATTTGGAGAACCGGAAGGATCAGGACAAAGGGCAGTCGGGCCAGGCGGACTCGGACGGAGGTGGGAGACATCTCGTGAGGGGCGTGGGAGTCCTCGGATCCCTCCTGAGGGTCACGAGGGGCGATCGGGATCCGTTCCGGGCGGGAATTCGTCGAGGCCGTTGAAATCGGCGGCGTTCAAGGGTCTCGAAAGCCGGTGTTCCTCGTTGAACCAGCGGCCGAGGTCTACCAACCGGCAACGCTCGGAACAGAAGGGGCCCCACTTCGAGGCGAACCACGCCCCGCGCTGCCCGCATTGAGGGCAGCGGACGACCAGCGATGCAGACGAGTCCATGCGTCGCGGAGAGTAGGAACGGGAAACGGGAGGACTGCCGGAACCTAGCGGGAGCGCATCTTGCGGATGGCGTCGAGGGCGCGCTGGGCGTTGGCGTCGCCGCCTTCGGCGCGGGCTGCGAGATCGGTCTGGACGTTGCTCATCTGGTCCTGGACGGCGGACCGTTGAGCGGGCGTCAGCTTCTGCTCAGCCTGAAGCACGATCAACGACGCGGCAGCCTGCTCGAAATCCCCTTTGGCGGCGGCGGTCGCTGCGGACTCCGCGAGGCCTTGAAGTTGCTTGGCTTCCGGGGTGGTCGCCTTGTCCTTGGCAAAGGCTTCCTGGAGCGCAGAAGTGTCCTTGGGCGAATCACCACCACAGCCGACGAGAGCCAAGGCCGTGATCGCAGAGAAGAGCAGGTTTCGGAGGTTCATGGGAAGAACGGTTGCGGGAGTGTCTGAGTGGGCCGTGGGACCAATCAGGTGCCGGTGCGGCTATTCGGAACGCACCACAGTCGACCCGGCTGGCGGCTGACTTCCTGGTTGAACTTGACGCGCTTGAGGTACTCGACCGAGCCCGTGACGACGCCGACGGTGGTGCCTTCGTTGTGGAGCCGGGTGATGCCTTCGTTCGGGGTGCTGGAGCCGTCGTTGAAATCACCGGGGTTCTTCTCGTTGGACTGCCACAGGACGATGGCGTCTGCCTGGAACTGCGACTGCTTGAAGACCTGCGAACGGATGGTGTAGCCGCAGATCGCGCCATTCATGATGTAGCTCGAGAGCTTCATGCCGCGCTGGCGGAAGGTGGCGAGGTTGGTCTTGTCGAGGGGGCAGAAGAACGGCTTGTCGCCCTGGAGGGTCTTCCGGAGGAGGCCCTGCTCGACGAAGACACGGTTCGTGATCGCAGGCGGCTGGCCACCGGCGGTGGGACGATAAAGCCAGCCGGCGTAGCCTGGTTGGTTGTCCCAGTTGGGATGCGGCATCCAGTCGTTGTTGTCGGTCACGTACATCTGGGTCGCGAGCATGATCTGCTTCTGGTTGTTGATGCACGCCGTACGCTGGGCCTGCTCCTTCGCCTTGGAGAGGGCTGGCAACAGCATGCCCGCCAGGATCGCAATGATGGCGATGACCACCAGCAGTTCGATCAGTGTGAACCCGTTGAGCCGAGGGGTAGACGACCGTGTCGTATCCATGGGCGCACTATGAGCACGTCGAGGGGCTTCGTCGAGCCCCGGAAGAGGGGGGACAGCGGAGGGGGCGCATCTTGCACGACAAGACGCGGGGCGAGACCGTCGAACCGTGTCGGAGTTTGAAGTTTTCAGTTTGAAGTTTGAAGCACCCGACTGGCCTTGAAACTTGAAACTTGAATCTTGGAACTCTGCAACGGCTCGTGAGGACACTCGCCCTCCCCCCAATCAGTTTCTCCACGAGGCGGGAAGGCCGGGCTGGGTCTCGCGGAGGATCTCGAGGAGCTCGCGTCGGGTGTCCGGGGACAGGTGCTTCCAGGAGTCGGAAGTGTCCTTGCCGGACAGGACGTCGAAGAGGCGTTGGTAGATCCGTTCCTTGAGGGGATCCGGGATCCCGGCAAAGGCCTCACCCTGGATGAGGAAGCTGCACGGGTGACGGAAGAGACGGGTCTTCAGGTCGAGTTGATGGAGGGAACGCCCCCGGGAATCGTGCGGGCCCTGGGCTTCGAAGTGCTTGCGGAATTCGGGATTGCCCTCGATGGGCGCGGTGAGTGGGGTTTCGTCCACGAAGAGCAGGTACTTGACGAGGGATTCGACGGCATTGCGGAGGTAGTTCACATGACCGTAGGCGCCGAGGTGGAGGCGGGCTTCGTATCCGACGCGGGTGATGAAGTTGTGACCGTGCTGTTGGTGTTCGAGGACCATGAGCGAGACGATGTCGCTGGTCGGGACGGGATACTTGGCGGGGTCGAAGAAGCGGGACAGTTCGGTGAGGTTGCCGAGGTGGTTGGGTTGCTTCTCCTGCTTTTCGAAGGCGGACTTGCCGACGAGGTTTCCGCGGTGGGTCTGGCTGCCATGCTGGCCGGTGACGTACCAACCGCCCCAGCGGTCGGCGAGGGGTGTGCGGTGGTTGACGGGGTCGACGCCGGTGATGAGGTCGACCCTGCCACTCTCGTCGGTCTGGAAGGAACGCACGAGATGCCCTGGGACGCCCAGGGTGCGGGCCGAGGCGTGGCATTCGGTGCAGTTGTCAGTGCGGACGAATTTCAGGCGCCCCTTTTCCTCCTGGTCGAACGTGTAGAAGACCGCGCCGAGCTTCGGATCAACGGAGGTGAATTCGAGGGTCGGCGAGCCGGGGACGTAGCCGACGTACACGCCTTCGTTGAAGAACAGGGCTCGCGGGTTGGAGGGGCCGATGCGCTCGCGTTGGAAGGAAGTCTTGGAGAAGACGAGCATCTGCGAGGCGGTGGGCACCTTCAGTTCCTTGAGGATGGAGAGCAGGTAGCCGAAGCGGGCGTCCTTCTCGAGGGTGACTTCACCCCGGTCGAGCTTTGCCTGCAATTGGGCGACGGCGCTGGTGTCGGCAGTCCTGGCGTAACCCA